>CANGUU010000084.1 GCA_947457195.1 Gammaproteobacteria bacterium | reverse complement strand
GTCCGCGCGCCGACAACGGCATCAACCGCGACGGCCGCGTGCTGCCGCTGGAACGCTTCGTGGAAACGCCGCCCGGCACCGCCGCGCCGGCCAATGACGTGGTCACCCTCAACTACGAACAGGAAGACCTGCGCGTGGTGATTGAGCAGCTCGGCGATGCGCTCGGCCTCAACATGGTGATCGACCCCGCCATCGACTTCAAAGTCAGCGTCCGCACCTCGGCCAACAATCCGCTGCGGTACGAGGACCTCTGGCCGCTGCTGCGCCTGCTGTGCCGCAACGGGGGTGTCACTATCGACCAGGCCGGCAACGTCTGGCGTTTTTCCCGCAATGCTTCCAGCGTGCCGGTGGAAATCGTGCTGCCGGGTTCGCTCGACGCTGCCGTGTCGTCCGAGGTATTGCAGGTGACGCCGCTGCGCTTTATCGCCGTCGATGCCGTAGAGCCGCTGCTGGCGCCACTGCTGCAGCCCGCAGGCCAGGTCATTCGCCTCGGCCCGGCCAACCTGATCGGCATTTCCGGCACGCCCCAGCAGCTGGAGCGCATCAACGCCCTGCTGCAGGTGGTGGACGACGACCCCTTCCTCAATCAGGGCATTCACGTGTACCAGCTGCAGAACTCGCCGGCCGCGCAGGTGGCCGAGGAGCTCACCGAGGTGCTGAAGCTGATTGAAGGCGAGCAGAGTTCCTACCAGGTGCTGGGCCTGGACCGCATCAATGCCGTGCTGGTGGTGGCACCCGCGGCGCGCGGCTTCGACGAGGTCAGCCGCTGGGTCGGCATTCTCGATGCGGCCAGCCAGGAGCAGGTCGAGCAGCTGTTCGTCTACAAGGTCAAGAATCTCGACGCGCTGAAACTGGCGGAAACCCTTACCCAGGTGTTCGGCGCGCAAGACGAAGATGACGGTGCCCGCGCCGCCCGCAGCGACGCCGTAGCCACCGACAGTACCCTGCAGTTGGCCGTGCCCGATGCCGCGCCTGCCCCCGCCCCGTTCGCGCAACAGCCCGCTGTGCCGGCGCCGGCCGCGGATGCCACGGGCTCCGACGCGGCGGTGTCGGCCAACATCACCGTCACCATCGTGGCCGACGAAGACACCAACAACCTGCTGGTGCGGGCCACGCCGCGCGAATACCGCCAACTGCTCACTACCATCAATGCCCTGGACTCGGTGCCGCTGCAGGTGCTGATCAATGCCGTGATCGGCCAGGTCACGCTGAGCGACAGCAACCAGTTCGGCATCGACTGGACGCGGGTTTCCGGCAACGCCGCCGGCGGTCCTGCCCGCCTCACCAGCCGCTTTCTGCCGAACGGCCTCCTCGACCCCCGTACCGGGCTCGCCACCGCCGGCTCGGGTCTGGTGCTCACCCGCACCTTCCAGGACGGCGCGGCCGTGATCGACGCCACGCTCAATGCCATCGCGCAGGACAACGAAGTGCGGCTGCTGGCGCGGCCTACGCTGCTGGCTGCCAATAACCAGGAAGGCGAGATCATCGTCGGCCAGGCCGTGCCGGTGAACAACGGCTCCACCGCAACCGGGGCCGGCGGCTTCGTCACCCAGAACATCGCCTACCGCGACGTGGGTATCGAGCTGAAGATCACGCCGCAGATCAACGAAGACGGCTACATCAACATGGAAATCTTCCAGCGGCTGAGTTCGGTGCAGGACAACGCCTCGGAGGGCGTCGGCGAAAATCCTACCTTCGTGAACCAGGAGATCACCACCACGGCGGTGGTGCTCGACCAGGAAACCATCACACTCGGCGGCCTCATCCAGGAAGAGGACTCCGACCGGCAGTCCGGTGTGCCGCTGCTGCAGTCGATTCCGCTGCTCGGCCGCGCTTTTTCCTACAACCAGCTCAACAATGCGCGCCGCGAACTGTTCGTGATCCTGCGCCCGCAGATCATCTACGGCGACCAGCGCGACGCCGCCATCCAGCAGCAACTGCGCAGCAGCTTCGCCGAAGTCAGCAAGTTGCTGGAGCAGGCGGGGCTGTGAGCGGTGCGCCAGATAGAGCGGCCGGCGGCGGTCGCGCAAACTCAAGGAGCAAACCCCCGATGAAACGAATGTCCGGCTTCACGATGATCGAACTGCTGGTGGTACTGGCCATCCTCGGTATGCTGGCGGCCCTGGTCGGTCCCTCCATCCTCGGCAACCTCGGTCGCGGCCAACGCGCGTCGGCCGCCACGCAGATCGACAGTCTCGCGCAGGCCCTCGACACCTATCGTCTCGACGTGGGCCGCTACCCGCAGAGCCTCGACGGCCTGGTCGAAAACGACAGCGGGCGCAGCACCTGGAACGGCCCCTACCTGCGCGGCGGCGTGCCGAAGGACCCGTGGGGCAACGACTACGTCTACCAGCCCGCCGACAACGACTTCGTCCTGCTGTCCTACGGCCAGGACGGTGTGGAAGGTGGCGAGGATGACGACGCTGACATTGGCCGCTGACACGCCCCGACGCGCCAGCCGGCCGTGGCCGGCCCAACAGGGCTTCACCTTGCTGGAGTTGCTGGTGGTACTGGCCTTGCTGGTGATCGGCGTGGGCCTTGTGATTCCCAACCTCGTCAACCGGGGCGGCAGCGAATTCAACGCCGAGGTGCGGCAGGCCGTGGCCATGCTGCGCCATGCGCGCCGCGTGGCGATCGTGGAAGCGCAACCGCGTGTCGTGCGCTTCTACGCCCTCGATCGCCGCGCCGCCGACTATGCCGTGCGCCGGCAAGCCCTGCAGTCGGCCCGCCAGCCCACCGACTGGATCAGCGAGAGCATCGCGCTGGCCTACGGCGACGACCTCAATCAGCCCGCCCGTGACGAGAGTGCGCTCACCCTCACGTTCTTTCCGCAGGGCGGCAGCACCGGTGGCGTGCTCACCTTCACGCAGGGCGCGCGGCGCGCACGCCTGCGCGTGGACCCCATCACCGGGCGCATCGCCGTGGCCTACGCGGGCGAGGAACTCGACCGGGAGGCACTCGATGACGCGTTCTGAGCTGACTGCGCGGCACAGCCGCCGCAGGCCTCGCCACGGCGCCGGGCGCAGCGCCGGCTTCACGCTGCTCGAAGTCATGGTAGCGCTCACCATCACCGGCATGGCGCTCGGCGCGCTGTTCGGTGTGATCGCCGGTAACAAGCGCCTGGCCTGGACCGCCGAAGACGTGCTGTTGCGCTCGCTGCAGGCGCGCAGCCTGCTGAATCTGGTGCAGCTGAACGACGCGCAAGGCGAGGTATTTCTGGACCGCGACAGCGCGGACCTGCAGCTGCAGACCGATCAGCCGCTGGAGGTGCCGGTACGGGAAACCATCGCCATCGCCGCCGCGCTGCGCGGCTTCGAGATCACCGATGCCAGCGGCGTGGTGCTGTACCACGGCAGCTACTGGATCCGCCAGGCGCAGCCCGGACAGACCGCCAGCGGTGACGCCTTCGCCCCGCCGGCCACATCGCAGCCCATGCCGGACCTGCGCGGGGGTCAGCGCTGATGTCGCGCAATTACCGCCTCCCGCCCTGGTCAGGGTCGCTGCTGCCAGCCGAGCGCGGGGGCCGGCCATGAAGCACCAGCGCGGGTTCACGCTGCTGGAGATCGTCATTGCCATGACGCTCACCGCGCTGCTGCTCGGCATGCTGAGCGCCGGTCTCTACAGCGTGGTGGACGACTGGCGCAACGAAACCGGCGGGCTGGAAACCGGGCTCGACGAGGCGCTGGCCGTGCTGCAGCTCGACCGCGCCCTGCAGGCGGCCTTTCCGCACACCTACATCGACCGCGAGCAGCTGGCGCAGCGCGTGTACTTTCGCGGTGAGGCCGACTCGCTCAGCTTCGTGTCGACCGTATCGCCGCAGCGGCAACCGGTGATGACGGCCTGGCGCCTGCGCTCGGACCCCGAGCAGGGACTGCAATTGCAGCTCACGCCAGCCTTCGGCGACGACCCCGACGCGCGCCTCGACGACCTCGACCCGGCGCCGCTGTTGCCCGGCTACAGTGCCGAATTCCGCTACCTCGTGCAGCGCGACATCGACAGTAAGGACTGGCTCGACCGCTGGGACGGCAGCGCGCGCCAGAGCCTGCCCCTCGCCGTGGAGGTTATCCTCACCCCGCGCGAACCCGGCGCCGAACCACTCACCGTGGTGGCGCCGCTGCGGGCCTGGCGCAGCATGGCGGTGGAACCCGTGTTGCTGCCGCCATGAAGCCCGCCGTTGGTGCGCGCGCGCCGCGCGCTTCCCGCCGCTCGTCCCGGTCCCGCGCCTGCAGCAGCCTGCCAGCCCGGGGATCGGTGATGATCGTGACCCTGTGGACCATCACCCTCATGACCATTCTGGTGGCCGTGCTCGCGTCGCAGAGCCGCTTGTCGGCGCAGGTGGCGCGCGCACAGCAGCAGGAAGTGGCGAACTGGGCGGCACTGGAATCTGCCGTCAATCAGGCTGAAATGGACGTGCTGCTGCAGCGCATGCCGCCGCCCTCCGAAGAAACCGAGCGCTTCGACAGCTTCAGCGACAGCCTGGCAGCGCTCGGGCGCACGCCGCTCTACCGTTTCGACGGCAGCCCGCTGGAGCTCTACTACCCGCAGCAAGAAGGCATCGAAGTCCGTCTCTACGACCACGCGGGCAAAATCAACCTGCAGAGCCTGTCGCGCCCCAAGCTGCGGGCGCTGCTCGAACGGAAGCTCGGCGGCCCGCGTAACGCCGATCAGCGGCAGATCGACGACCTGATGGAGGCCTGGAACGACTGGCTGGACCTCAACGACGGCGCGTCAGCCAACGGCGCCGAGCTGGACTACTACCAGTCGCTACCGCAGCCCTACCTGCCGCGCAACGGCGCGCTGGAAAGCGTGGAGGAGCTGCTGCATGTGCGCGGCTTTGCCGAGGTCTTCGCCGACGTCAATCTCGATGCCGCCTTCACCGTTTACGGCGACGATGACCTGATCAACCTCAATCTGGCCACGGTGGACGCCATGCGCCTGCTGCCAGGGCTCGACGACACCCTCATTGCCGACATCCTGCGCTACCGGGCCGAGAAGGAATTCCTCGGCAACGGCGACGTGGCGCAGGTGGTGCCGGCCGAAAACATGGCGGAGCTCCGCCCCTGGCTGAACAGCCGCAAGCAGACCGACTACTACTCGCTGCTGGTGCGTGCGCTGCCAGCCGCCGAGCGCGAGCGTGCCGACGGCAGCCAGCGCAGCGCCGCCGACGAGGCCGACCGGCGTGCCGAGCGCAACCCGCCGCCCGCGTCGGCAGAACGCCGCGCCGATGCGGGCGCGGCCACGTTGCCGTTGCCAAGCACAGCCTACGCCGAGATCATTCACGTCTTTTCGCCAACCGACCGACCCCGCGTGCTGAAGATCAATCCCTACCAGATCCTGCCCCTGCCGGAGCCCGCTGACCGCGGCGAGGACGCGCTGCCATGAACCCTCTGCGGCGTTTCGCCATGCTCTACGCCGAAGCCCTGTGGCTGCCGGTCAACGCGCTGCGCGGTCACTCAGCCCTGCTGCGCATGCTCGTGCAGCGGGAGATCGTCAACCGCACCAGCGGCACGCTGCTCGGCCGCCTGTGGCCGCTGCTGCAGCCAGCGCTGCAGGTGCTGGGTTTCTGGTTCCTGTTCGCCGTGGTCTACGACATGCAGAACGTGCGCGGGCCGGGCTACGCGCAGTACCTGCTGCTCGGCATCCTGCCCTGGCTGTGTTTCAGCGAACTGCTGGCGCGCGCCACCGGTCTCTTTCGTGAATTCGGGGCGCTCTACGCGCGCTCGCCGTTTCCACTGCACATCCTGCCGGTGGTCATCCTGGTACTGCCGACCGTGGTGTATACGCTGGTGCTGGCGCTCACCGCCGCCTGGTTGCTCGGTGCCGTTGCCGCCCTGAAGACGCTGCTGCTGGTGCCGGCGCTGGTGCTGTGGACGCTGCCGCTGGTGCTGCTGTGCGCCGTGGTAGGTCTCTTCGTACGCGACTTCGGTCAGGCGCTGCCCTTCCTGCTCACCCTGCTGCTCTACCTCACGCCCATCCTCTACTTCCCCGACATGCTGCCGGCGGGCGGGCGTGCGCTACTGTGGCTGAATCCCATGGCGGACTGGATGGCACTGGTGCATGCCTTCCTCGGCGGCAACCCCGTGGTCCTCGCCGGCGTGGCGCGTCTCGCCGGGCTCTGGCTGCTGCTGCTCGGCCCCTGCTGGTTGCTGTATCGGCGCACCACGCTGCACGCGCGGGAGATACTCTGATGCGTGAATTGGCGATCCGCCTGCAGGGTGTCGGCAAGTGCTACCGCAGCTACGCGCGTGACCTCGACCGCGTGCTGGAGGTGCTGAGCGGCAAGCCGCGCCACCACGCCTTCCACGCGCTGCAGCCTCTCGACCTCGAGGTGGCGCGCGGCGAGGTGATCGGCGTCATCGGTAAGAACGGCGCCGGCAAGAGCACGCTACTCAAGCTGCTGGCCGGCACACTGCAGGCGTCGAGCGGCAGCGTAGACATCAAGGGCCGCGTGTCGGCCATCCTGGAACTCGGCGCCAACTTCCACCCGGAAATGACCGGGCACGACAACGTGTTTCTCAGCTGTGCCATCCAGGGCCTCAGCCGCGGTGAGGCGGAGGCGGCCTACGAGGCGATCACCGGCTTCGCCGGCATCGGCGACTTCATCCACCAGCCGGTAAAGACCTATTCCAGCGGCATGGTGATGCGGCTGGCCTTCGCCATCGCCACCCACGTCAACCCCGACATCCTCATCATCGACGAGGCGCTGTCGGTGGGCGACGGCGTGTTCGCCCGCCGCTCTTTCGAACGCATCATGGAATTCCGGCAGGCCGGCAAAACCATCTTTTTCTGCTCGCATTCGCTGTACCAGGTGGAAGCACTGTGCGACCGCGTGCTGTGGCTGGACGCCGGCCGCCTGCGGCAGGAAGGCAGCCCGGCCAGCGTCATCACCGCCTACGGCGAATTCGTTCAGAGCGAAAGCGGGGTGGAGGAGCTGCATCATCCACCCGGGCTGGCAGCCGAGGCGGCACCGACGCTGCCGGGGGCAGTAGCGCCGCGCATGCTGGCGGTAGAAGTGCGGGTGGATGGTCATCTGGCGCGCGCCCACCGCGTGCTCAGTAACCGCAGTACGCTCGAAATCACCCTGCGTTTCCAGGCGTCGCCGGCCATGCCGGTGCCCACGCTGGGTCTGGTGTGGATCGGCGGCGACGGGCGCCTCGTCACCAGCGCAGGGTCCCGGCACGACGGCATCGTCATCACGCTCGACGAACGCCAGCAAGGCGTGGCCACGCTGGTGGTGCCCAACGTGCCGCTCTTGAAGGGCTATTACTGTCTCGACGTCTACCTGCTCTGCGAGCAGGGTCTGATGGTGTACGAGCGCGTGCAGCAGGCGGCCGAGTTCAACGTGGAGCAGGAGGGGCTCGAACTCGGGGTGTTTTCGCTGCCGCACCGCTGGCGCCTGCCGTGAAGCGACTGGCTGCGGCGCGCGGGGCACTCGGCATTGCGGCCCTGCTGGTCCTCGCCGTGCTGCTGCAGTTCAGCCATACGCTCGATGCCTACTGGCGCGGCGACGATACAGCCATCCTTGCCCATGCACTCAGCGAAGCGCTGCCGGCCATCTTCTTCGAACCGGCCGCCTGGCAGCGGCTGTCCACCGCCAACCTCACGCCGTGGCTGTCGCTGTCGTTCGCACTCGACGCGGCCGTCGGCGGTATCGAGTCGCCCATGCTGTTCCGCCTGCATCAGCTGGGCGCGCTGGCCGGCCTGCTCACCACGTTGTGGCTGTGCTGGCGGCGTGGCTGCGGCGACCGGTTGGCGCTGCTGCTGACCCTGCTGTTTGCGGCCGGGCTGCCCACCGCCCACCTCGCCGCCGAGCTCATGACGCGCCACTACCTCGAGGGGCTGTGGCTCAGCCTGCTGGCCTGGCTCTCCTACCGCCGCGCCCGCGAGCGGGCGTCGCTGCCGTGGTTGCTGGCGGCCGCCGCTGCCTACGCACTGGCCTGCAGCGCCAAGGAAATCTACGTGCCGCTGCTGCTGTGGCTGGCCTGGGTCGAAGGGCTGGACCTGCAGCAGCGCGGCTGGCAGGCCTGGCGGCCGGCACTGCAACGGCTGCTGCCCTTCCTGCTGGTGGCCGCCGCCTACGTGCTGTGGCGGCGCGCCATGCTGCCCAGTCTGGCTGGCGGCTATGCCGACAGTAGCCGCTGGCTGGAGCTGGCCTACCTGCGGCAGGTGCTGGCCGCGCTCGCCCGCCTACCCGTGCTTCTGTTCGGTGCCGCCACGCCGCTCGTTGTCGTGGCGGCGCTGCTTCCGCTGCTTCTCTACCTCCGGGCCCAGCCTGCGTACGTGCTCACGCTCGGCGTGGGGGCAGCGCTGGTGCTGCTGCCGCTGCTGCCTTTGGTGGCTTACCCCGGCCTGCAGGCGCCGGATCGCTACCTGTGGCTGCCGTGGTTCGCGCTGGTGGCGGCCCTGGTGAAGCCGCTGGCGGCGCTGCGGCAGCCGGCGGGCGGCG
>CANGUU010000083.1 GCA_947457195.1 Gammaproteobacteria bacterium | reverse complement strand
GCCGCATTGCCTTTGCACGCGCAATGTCGACAATGCCTGCTGAAACGCCCAATACCCGTCGATTGCGTATGTCCCGTTACCGACCACCGTCTCCGCCCATGGCCCCCTACATCACCCGCGAAGGCGAGCAACGCCTGCGCAGCGAACTGGACTTCCTGTGGCGCGACGAGCGCCCGCGCGTGACCCAGTCCGTGGCGGAAGCCGCTGCGCAGGGCGATCGCTCGGAAAACGCCGAATACACGTACGGCAAGAAGCGTCTGCGCGAAATCGACAGCAGGGTGCGCTTTCTGCGCAAGCGTCTCGAGGTGCTCAAGGTCGTGCGCGAGCCGCCTGGCGATATGGGCAAGGCCTATTTCGGTGCCTGGGTCGATCTCGAGGACGATCGGGGCACGCCGCTCTGCGTGCGGCTGGTTGGCCCGGACGAACTTGATCCTGCGCTTGGCCACATCAGCGTGGATTCGGTGCTGGGCCGGGCACTGCTCGGCAAACCATGCGACAGCGAGATCAGCATCCTGACCCCCTCGGGTGAGCGTCACTACGTGATCGTCGACATCCGCTACGTCAGTCCGTCGGACTCGGCCTGACATGCGTCACGTCACCATCCTTGGCTATCGCAAGGTCCTCGGCACCAGCCTGACCATCCCCATGGAGATGCTCAATGCCGCCGATCTGATGCGCCGGATACACGGACATGGGCGGCCACAGCTCCAGCTACAACTGGTGAACCCGGCCGGTGGCAATCTGCAGCTCACCGCCGGCCTCGAACTCGTCTGCCACTCCACGCTGGCCGATGTCGGCGATACCGATCTCATCCTGCTGCCGGCCCTGTGGGGCAACCCGCTCGGCAGTGTGCGCCAGAACCCGGAGCTGCTGCAGTGGCTGCGCCAGCGTTCCGCTACGCCGATCTGCGCCGTCGGTACCGGCAGTTATTTTCTGGCGGAAGCAGGTCTGCTCGACAGCAAGGTCGCCACCACACACTGGTACTACTTCGACCAGTTTGCCAGCGAGTATCCGAGGGTGCTGCTGCAGCGTGACCGCTTCATCACCCGAGCCGGCAACCTTTACTGTGCCGGCAGTGTGAATTCGGTGCGCGACGTGATGCTGCACTTCATCGAACAGCACTACGGACAGGACATCGCCAATGACGTGTCGCGACACTTCACCCACGAACTGAAGCGTTCCTACAGTACGGGTCTGCTGAATCTGCCACCGCAGCATGTGCATCAGGACGAAGTGATCGCCGAAATCCAGCAGTGGCTGCACCATGTCTATCAGCAGAAGCTGGACCTGCCTGGCATCGCCCAGCGTTTCGGTTTGAGCGTACGCACCCTGAGCCGACGCTTTCAGGCGGCCGCCGGACGCAGTCCCATGCAGTACCTGCAGCAGGTAAGACTGGATGTGGCGCGTGACTTGCTGCGCAGCAGCAACCTCGCGGTGGCCGAAGTGGCCTTCCAGTGCGGCTTCCACGACAGCAATCACTTCGCCCTGCAGTTTCGCCGTCAGATGTCGCTGTCGCCCACGGCCTATCGGCACATGGTGCGCAGGAAGCTTTTTGAAGTGTCGGTGACCACGTCAGCGCGCTGACTCGAACCCAGGGCCGCCCCGGAGGGAGCGGCCCGTCGTCTTCAGGCGGTTTCGCTGGTGCGCAGGGCTTCGCCGATGCGCGGGCCCTGGCGATGCTGGGTGCGGTGCTTGTCGTTGACCGACTTCAGGCGGCGCTCGACGGCGTTGAAGGCGTCGCGGATGGCGACATAGATGTCTTCGTGGGCGTGGTTGTCATGGTGGTCGTGCGCCACCACGATGTCGTGGTTGGGGATCAGCGCCTCGATACCAACGTGGTAGACCCGCCCCTTGTGATGGTTGTTGTGCGGCGCCTCGAGAATGACTTTGAGGCTTTGTATGCGATCGCTGAAACGTTCCAGTTTTCCCAGCCGCTTGTGGACGGCGTCTTCCACGGCCTGCGAATGCTCGATACCACGGAACAGCACTTGTGTATTGCCGATCATGCTTACACCTCCAGTACTCTGACTCGTGATGGCGGGAGGGTCGCCGCCGCTACGGCCTGGTCCACGATCCGAAGTCAGCGGCCCGCCCACACCCGATACTACGCCCGGGCATTGCCGAGTCAAACGCCGTGTGGCGTTTTTTTACGCACGCTCGGCAGCCGCTGCGCCTACACCCGGCCCCTCGAAAAACCAGTGCCAGGGCTCGTAGGCAACGCCCTGCGTGTTGTGGCGGGGAAAGGACAGGCGGAAGCCGTAACGCGCCGCATGCGCCAGCAGCCAGCGAAAGCTGCTGGTGTCCTCGAAGGCCTCCTCGAGCGGCGGCTGGTCGGGGCAGGCGAGATCGAGGGCACGGCCGCTGTGGTGCTCGCTGAAGCCGGGTGCCGCATTGACCCGCAGAATGTCAGCGATGGACTGTCCTCGATCCAGCTTGCGCTGGATCAGCTGGCGCTGGTAGTCGTGGCTGCGATAACCCGATACCAGCAACAGCGTCTCGCCGTCGGCGGCAGCGGCCGACTGCAACTGCCGCCAAGCCTGCCGTGTGGCGCGCTCCAGCAACACCGGTCGGCCGAACATGTCCAGCCCAGCGTCGACCAACTGCGCGCACTCGGCCTGCGGGGGCATGCCGCAGCGGTCGGCGTAGTCGGCAGGTATGCCCAGTTGACGGTAGATGTCGATCAGCATGGCGAAACTCCAAGTAGGGACATCATGCCATGGAGCGGCCGCGTGCGCGGCAGCAGACTGGCCAAGATGCAGGGCCAATTGGCTTGAATTTCAGGGTCTTTGGCCAGATCGCAGGCTATGATGCGCCACAAGTTCAGGAGCACAGCATGTCGCACTTACCCGTCATCGTCGGCTTCGGCGGCATCAGTCCGGCCGGTCGCAGCGCCTTCCATTACGGCTTTCGCCGCCTGATTTTCGACCAACTGCCAGTCGCGGAGCAGCAGCGAACCCTGCAGAACCTGGCCGTGCTGACCAACCGCCTGCGCTTCACCGGTGAGCACTGGCTCGACGCCGCCGGCATGGTGACGGACCCTGTGGCACTGCTGGCGACCGAGCGCCAGCGCCTGCTCGACGGCACCCTGATCCGCAAGCTCGAAGACACTCTGTTCTCGCCGGCGGCGCTGCCGATGCACACCGCCGTGGCCCTCGATGCCGCCGACGGCAGCGGCACCCAGCGCTTCAGCCTCGCCACACGCCGCCTGCCGACCGTGCTGCCTGCCAACTGGCGACTGCTGTCCAACGACGGCAAGACCTGCACCGTCGAAGTCACCGGTGCCCTCGAGGTCATGGTGAAGGACAGCTTTGCCAGCCCGGTGAACAGCGCCGGGCAACTGCCGACCGGCTTTGCGCCGGAAACCCTCTACCCGGCCCGTAGCCATCCGCGAGGACTGCAGATGGCGTTGTACGGCGCTTCCGATGCTCTGTTCTCGCTGGGTCTCGACTGGGACACCCTGCAGCAGCGGGTGGCGCCGGATCAGGTCGCGGTGTATGCGGGCAGCAGCATGAACCAGCTTGACTACGACGGCTACGGCGGTCTGCTGAAGGCGCGTCTGCTCGGTCGCAAGATCACCTCCAAGCAGCTGCCGCTCGGTTTCGGTGACATGCCGGCGGGCTTTCTCAATGCCTACATGCTCGGCAATGTCGGTAATACCGGCACCAACCTCGGTGCCTGTGCCTCGTTTCTCTACAATCTGCACCAGGCCCTGCACGACATCCGGCGCGGTCACGTCCGCATCGCCATTGTCGGCGCCAGCGAGGCACCGATCACGCCCGACATCATCGAAGCCTTCGCCAACATGGGTGCCCTGGCTGACGACGCGGGCCTGCTGGAACTCGACCGTGCGCTCGGCCTCGGCAGTCCCGACCATCGACGCGCCTGTCGGCCCTTCGGCAACAACATCGGCTTCACCCTGGCGGAATCCGCCCAGTTTTTTGTGTTGTTCGACGACGCGCTGGCGCTGGAACTGGGCGCGACCGTGTACGGCGCCGTCAACGATGTATTCGTGAATGCCGACGGCTACAAGAAGTCCATCGCCAGCCCCGGTGTAGGCAATTATCTGACCTTCGCCAAGGCCGCCGCTGCCACCCGCGCCCTGCTCGGCAGCGAAAGCCTGCAGCAGCGCAGTTTCGTGCAGGCGCACGGCACCGGCACGCCACAGAACCGCACGACCGAGTCAGCGATCTTTGCCGACGTGGCGCGCCACTTCGGTATCCGCGACTGGCCCATCACGGCCACCAAGGCCTACCTCGGTCACTCGATTGCCTGCGCGGGCGGTGACCAACTGGCCATGACGCTGGGGGTGTGGGCCCACGGTGTCATCCCCGGCATCCTCACCACACGGGAACTGGCCGACGATGTGACGCGCGACAACCTCGACTTCCTGCTGGCGCATCGGGAGGTGGATCCGCAGCAGCTGGACGCGGCCCTGCTGAATTCGAAGGGCTTCGGGGGCAACAATGCCTCGGCGTCGATCGTGTCACCGACGGTGACCCGTCGCCTGCTCGCCAGGAAACACGGGGCCGAGGCCCTGCGGCACTGGCAGCAACGCAACGAGGCCGTGCAACGGACGGCGGCAGACTACGAAGCCCGCACGCAGCGGGAGCCCATCGCACCGCTGTACCGCTACGACCACGAGGTCCGCGGCGGGAACGATCTGCATTTCGACGGTGACCGCCTCAGCCTGCGCGGCTACGCGCAGCCCGTCGCCCTCGACCTGCCGAACCCCTACCCGGACATGGTGTAGGCAGCGGCCGCGTCCACCGGCTCCACGCGCTTCAGGCGGGCAGTTTGAGCAGGCGCTGGGCGTTCCTGTAGTAGATCTTCGCGCGATCCTCCTCGCTGATCTCGAGCGCGTCGAGGATCTTGATGGTTTCGCGGATGTACATCGGGCCCTTCTCCGGATCGAAAGGCGCATCGGTGGCGAACACCACGTGATCGGCACCGAAGAAGGCCAGGCTGCAGAGGGTGGCGGCTTTCGAGCCGAACACGGCCGTGTCGGCGTAGAACAGCTTGAAGTAGTCGAGTGGCCGCCTCTTGAGTTCCTTCAGCAGCACCGAGTAATCCGTGTGCGACGTGCGCGAACCGAGCTGGTCCCAACCCGGACCCACGCGCCCCTCGAAGAACGGAATCATCCCGCCACCGTGGTGCGTGATGATCTTGATGTGCGGATGGCGGTCGAACAGTTTGGAGAACACCAGTCGCGCCATGGCTGCCGAGGTGTCGTAGGGCCAGCCGAAGGTCCACCAGATTTCGTACAGGGAACGCTGCTCGGTCTGGTAGTCGGCGAAGGACGCGCCACGTGCCGGATGGATCCACAGCGGGCGATCGATGGCCGCCATGTAGTCGAACACCGGCAGGAAATCCGGATGGTCCAGCGGCTTGCCTTTGACGTTCGAAAACACCTGGATGCCAGCGGCCCCGAGTTGCTCGACGGCGAACCGCGTCTCCGCCAACACCTGTTCGGGATTACCCATCGGTACGGTCGCAATGTACCCGGGAAAGCGGTGCGGGTACTTCTGGCACAGCTCCGCCATGTCCTCGCTACCGATGCGGGCCAGCAGTACCTGTTGCTCGGGGGTGGCAACGATCTCCAGGGGAGGAGAGGCCAGCGAAAGGATCTGCGAATAGTCTTCGAAGCGATCCATGACACGGAAGCGCTCGTCGAGGTCGGTCATCATCGGCACGGCTTCGGAGCGACGTGTGATGTCGGTCATCTTGCCGGTCACGTCGCGCAGCCTGTCGTAGAAGCGCGCCGGCCAGATGTGGTTGAAGATGTCGATCTTCCTCATGTTGCGAAGGTTCTCCTGTGGTTCATGCGGGATGTAACAGGGTCGTGAGGCAGCGGCGATAGCCGCCGCACGCTCAGGCGGCTGCCGGCTGCAGCTTGCCGGACATGGCCTCGGCATCCTGCTGGCGACGATTGCTGGGCGGCGTCCAGAACCGGGGACGGATCGGCAGCATGAGTGCAAAGCCGATGAGGGCAATCACCGTGTAGGCAATGAACCCCATCGTGTAGTTGCCGTAGTGGTCGACGAAGGCGCCAAGCAGCGGTGGACCTGCCGCAAAGCCGAGATTGACCGCCACGGACACGATGCCGATGGTCATGCCGAGGTTGCGGGGGCCAAGGTAGTGCTTGGTCAGCACTGGTGCTTCGACGATGAGACCGCCATGGGCAACGCCGAGTACGGTGACGAACAGGAACAACGTGAAACCGCCGGAGACCGGCAGCGCCAACAGTACCGACAGTGCCAGCAGGAAATAGAAAAAGCGGATGCCGCTGATGGAAAAGTTGTCGTAAACCCAGCCGGCCACCGGCTTGGAAATGACGGCGAGAATGCCGGTGAACGAGGCGTACCAGACGATGTCGTTGAGATTGAAGCCTTTGTCATTGCGCAGGTAGGTCACCGTGTTCTGCGTCATGGCCTGGTCCACGCCCGACACCAGGAAAATGCCGAGCATGATGAACCAGAATCCCTTCTCTCGGCTTATTTCCCTCGCGCGGCCCCACATGGTCGGTGCGCCGGCCGCTCGCTGGGTACTGGAATTGATGATGTCCTGGGTGGCTCCGGCACGAGACATGAAGATCAGCCACAGCGGCGCAGAAACGAGCAGCGAGCCAAGGCTGAGCACACCGGCGATGCTGCGCCAGTTGATGCCGGCCTCCAGCAACGGCGTCCACACGAACGGCATGACGGTTTGTCCAAGACTGGTGGCGCCGAGCACGATGCCAAGCGCAAGACCGGGATTGATCTCGAAAAGCCGCGACACCACCACCTTCATGGCCGAGACGATGGACGAGGCCGACACGCCGAGCAGTGCACCGGCCAGATAGTAGATGGGCAGCGTGGTCGCGATCAGGAACAGGGCCATGGCACAACCCCCGGCCAGTGCGCCAATGAGCACGGCCAGCTTCCCGCCGATCTTGTCGATCAGGATGCCCATGCCGAGCGCCGCCACGGCTCCGATGAGGAACTTGGCCGTGGACAGCAGGTTTACTTCGGTATTGCTCCAGCCGAATTCGTCCATGGCCGGCTTGTACATGTAGGGCAGCGAAAAATTCGGTACGCCAAACGAGAAAAACACCAGCAGGAAGGCCACGACCAGCACCTGCCAGTTGGCCATCAGTTCACGCCGGGTCTCTTGCGTTGCTGTCTTGCTCATGGAAATCCCCTCGATGCTGCGCCGCGCTGATTGTTGTTTTGGATGCTCGGCAGGTGGCTGACGTTCAGGATACTAGCACAGCGATTTCGGGGGTCGGCGCGCGGGTCGATGCAAACAAAATGAAAGCATTCGCCGCGGAATTCACGGGGAAACTACTGGCGCCACACCATGAAGCCCTGCGCAGTTCCGGTGCCTGCGAGCGTGCGGTAACAGGGGATGTAGTCGATGGCCTCGCCGCGCAGTCCACTGCCCGCCAGGGCACCGGCAGCGGCAATCCAGTTGCGTATCTCCGAGGTCCCCTGCATGAGTGTCGTCTGCGGTACGTTACAGAGAAACTGCTCGTCGCCGACCAGCATGGCCCGATACAGGGCAGAGTCGAAGGCCTCGTCGATCGTGAAATGCGTCAGGCCGCCGGAACCGAACACAGCGACTTTGGCATCACGCTTCCACTCGCGGATCACGCCGGCAACGAACTGCCCCATCTGGAAACAGCGCCGTGACGTCGGCTGGTTGGGTGGAAAAAAGGTATTGGTGATCACCGGCAGGATGGGCACCGGCTTGTCGTTCATCACGCGGCGTATGATCCAACTGAAGGCATGCGGCGTGCCGATGTGATGATGGTGACCCATGTCCGGCCAGCTTTTGCTGGTGGCGAAATCGAAGCCCGCGTCGAGGCCTCTTGCGATCACCAGCTCGGCCAGCTCGGGTAGCCCGGGCCACACCACAGGCTCTTCCGGCCGATACGCCCACTCGGTCTCGCGTATGCCCGGCGACAGTCGCGAGGCACGGTCTTCGTCGAGCGGTTTCTGCCAGAACGTTTCGCCGTGATAGACGGTGAACATCGGCTGCAGGCTTTCCAGTACCAGCTCGCGCTGATCGTTGCCGAGGATGACCGCCACATCGGGCTGCTCCTGCTGCCAGACCTCGGCCAGCCGCGCCACCCCACGCTGGCATTGGGCGTGCCGGCGCGTCCGCTCCTCGAGCGTAATCTGGGAGGCAAAGTCCTCGTGGGCGCGCAGGGCCACCAGTTCCTCGAACGAGTACTCCCGGTTGCGGAACCAGTGCCGATTCTTCTTGTCGACCGGCACCCGCAGCATCCACTGCTCGGGCGTGGTATTGAGGATGGGACCGTGCGTGGTGCACATCCCCAAGCTGATGGTGGCCATGGCCCGTTGCTCCCGCTGCCGGCCCCTGGCAGGCCGGCGTGCGCAGTCAGATGGTGAGATTGAAGACCCGCTTGGCGTTGCCTTCGAAGATCTTGAAGCGATCCTCGGCCGTGAGCCAGTCGATGCTCTCGATCAGCGGCACGGTGCGATC
>CANGUU010000082.1 GCA_947457195.1 Gammaproteobacteria bacterium | reverse complement strand
TGGTTGCTACCCGACATGCGGGCTGCGTACGAGCACTTGCACCGTCTGGGTTACGCCCACTCCGTTGAGGTATGGCGTGATGACACGCTCGTCGGCGGCCTCTACGGCGTGGCGCTGCCCGGTGTCTTTTTTGGGGAGTCGATGTTCAGCCTCGTCTCCGATGCCTCGAAGGTCGCACTCGTCTCGCTCTGCCGGATGCTGCCGTGCAGTGGCTATCGGCTGCTGGACTGTCAGATCGCCAGTGCCCATTTGCAGAGTCTGGGGGCAGAATTGCTGCCGCGCAGCCAGTTCCTTGCGCAGTTACCCGCACCCGCTGAGATTCTCAGACCGGCTCCGTGGCCCTACAATGCCGCCGTGCTGAACCACAGCAGTGACCCATGACATCGCTGAAAGACATCCGGCTCTTCACGACCCAGCCCCACCGGTGCAGCTATCTGCCCGATCAGGAAGCGCGCACGCTCTTCATCGATCCCGACTTCCAGGTTGGCAAAGGCCACAACACCCGGCTCTCCGAGATCGGCTTTCGTCGCAGCGGTGGCCACGTGTACCGCCCCAACTGCCAGCACTGCCAGCAATGCCTGTCCTGCCGGGTACTGGTGCAGCAGTTCCAGCCCAACCGCCGCTTCGAGCGCGTGCTGAAGCGTAACGCCGATGTGCACGTGGAGCCCGTGGAATCCATAGCAGACGACGAGTACTTCCTGCTCTATCGCCACTACATCACTGTCCGCCATGGGGATGGCGATATGTATCCACCGAGCCGGGAGCAGTATCAGGGCTTCCTGCTGCGGCAATGTGAGGGAACCCGGTATTTCACACTGCGAGCCGGCGGACGGCTGCTGGGAGTGCTGGTATGTGATCAACTGGAAACAGGGCTGTCGGCCGTCTATACCTTCTACGACCCCCTCCAAGAAAAACGCTCTCTGGGTACCTTTGGCATCCTGTGGCAGATTGCCGAGACGCAGCGCCTGGGGCTCAGCTACCTCTATCTGGGTTACTGGATTCGTGACAGTCGCAAGATGCGCTACAAGATCCAGTACCGGCCGCTCGAGGTACTGGTGCACCAACGCTGGGTGCTGTTCAGTGACACTCTCCCTGACCTGCCCGCGGAGCGTTAGTCATTTACCGAGGTGCAGGCTTTCAGGCACAATGCCCGGCCTTCGGCGCGGTGCCGAAGCGGAGCACTCTCGCAAACCGGGCAGAAAAACTGAATGTCGAAAGAAGATCAAATCGAGATGGAAGGGGAAGTCATCGATACACTTCCCAATACGATGTTTCGCGTCAAACTCGACAACGGCCACATCGTGACCGCGCATATTTCCGGCAAGATGCGCAAAAACTACATACGTATTCTCACCGGCGACAAGGTCAAGGTGGAAATGACGCCTTACGACCTGACCAAAGGCCGTATCACTTTCCGCGCGCGCTGAGCGTAGTACGCAGCGCGCTTTCATTCGCGCTGCGAGCACCTCAAAAGAATCGGCTGTCCCGGCGCGTCAGGCGTCGAAACTTTCTTCTCGCAGGTTTTCGTCATCCTCACGCACCACCGGCGTGTGGCTCGCCCCCCTGACGTCGAGCTTGATGTCGTCGCTGCTGACCCCGACGTAAACGTCGCCGCCCTGTACCAAGGCACCGAACAAGATGTCTTCTGCCAGCGGGCGCTTTATCTTGTTCTGAATAAGCCGCAGCATGGGGCGCGCGCCCATGGCCTTGTCGTAGCCATGTGACACGAACCAATCCACCGCCTCTTCGTCGACATGCAGAACCACTTTCTTGTCGTCGAGTTGTACTTGCAGCGCGACCAGAAACTTGTCGACGACGGTGCGGATGATCGCCGTGTCGAGAGCGCGGAACTGTATGATCGCATCCAGCCGGTTGCGGAATTCGGGTGAAAACAGCCGGCGAATCGCTTCCATGCCATCGGTGGTATTGTCCTGGGCGGCAAAGCCAATCGACGTCCGGCTCATCTCCTGCGCACCGGCGTTGGTGGTCATGATCACGATGACGTTGCGGAAATCCGCCTTGCGGCCGTTGTTGTCGGTCAGGGTGCCGTGATCCATGACCTGCAGCAGCAAGTTGAACACGTCCGGGTGGGCCTTCTCGATTTCGTCGAGCAGCAGCACGCAGTGCGGATTCTTGGCGATGGCCTCGGTGAGCAAGCCCCCCTGATCGAAGCCCACGTAGCCTGGAGGGGCCCCGATCAACCGCGACACCGTGTGTCGCTCCATGTATTCAGACATGTCGAAACGGATCAGTTCGATGCCCATCAGCTTGGCCAACTGCCGGCTGACCTCGGTCTTGCCCACCCCCGTCGGGCCGGCAAACAGGTACGAGCCGATCGGCTTCTCGCCTTCCTTGAGCCCGGCACGCGAAAGCTTGATTGACGATGCCAGCGCCTCGATGGCTTCGTCCTGCCCGAACACCACCAGCTTGAGGTTTTTTTCGAGGTCTTTCAGCGTCATCTTGTCAGAGGCGGAGATGTTTTTGGGCGGAATGCGGGCGATTTGGGCCACTACGCGTTCGATGTCAGCCACCTGAATGATCTTTTTGCGCTTGCTGGCCGCCTGAAGGCGCTGGTAGGCACCGGCCTCGTCAATCACGTCGATGGCCTTGTCCGGCATGTATCGATCATTGATGTACCGTGAAGCCAGTTCGGCAGCGGCGCGCAGGGCCTTGTCCGTGTAGCGAAGGTCATGGTGTTCTTCATAGCGTGATTTCAGTCCACGCAATATCTGGTAAGTCGTTTCTACATCCGGCTCCGTGACATCGATCTTCTGGAAGCGACGCGACAGGGCGCGGTCCTTCTCGAAAATGCCGCGGTATTCCTGATAGGTGGTCGAGCCGATGCAACGCAGTTTGCCCGACGTCAGGATGGGCTTGAGCAAGTTGGAGGCATCCATCACCCCACCAGAGGCGGCTCCGGCACCGATGATGGTGTGGATTTCATCGATGAACAGGATGGCATGTTCTCTCTTGCCAAGATCGGCCAACAGGGCCTTGAAGCGCTTCTCGAAATCGCCCCGGTATTTGGTACCGGCCAGCAGCGCGCCCATGTCGAGTGAATAGACCACGCTGTCCTTCAGGATCTCAGGTACCTGACCGTCGACGATGCGGCGGGCCAGACCTTCGGCGATCGCCGTCTTGCCGACGCCGGACTCACCCACGAAGAGCGGGTTGTTCTTGCGCCGTCGTGACAGCACCTGGATCAACCGGGTGAGCTCCTCCTCGCGACCGATCAGCGGATCGATGCGACCGCCCTTCGCCTCTTCATTGAGATTGGTGGCGAAGCTGTCGAGCGCATTTTGTGACTTTTCCTTGGTCGCCTCACCGCCACCGATATCACCCGCGTCCTGCTCCTCGCTGGGACCTGGACCCCGCACATTGCCATGGGTGATGAAGTTCACCACGTCGCCACGACTCACACCGTACTTCTTCAACAGGAACACCGCATGGCTGTCCTTTTCGCCAAACACGGCCACCAGCACATTGGCACCCGAGACCTCGCGCTTGCCGGTGGATTGCACGTGGAAGACGGCACGCTGGATGACGCGCTGGAATCCGAGGGTCTGCGTGACGTCTTGCTGGTCGACCTGCGCGGGCAGCTGTGGCATCTGGGCCAACAGGTACTGCTGCAGGTCGGCGCGCATCTTTTCGATCTCCACGCCGCAGGCCAGCAGGATTTCCCGGGCAGCGGATTCATCAAGCAAGGCCAACAGCAAATGCTCGACCGTAATGAACTCGTGCCGCTTGCTGCGGGCCCACTCCACCTCGCGATTGAGCGCGCCTTCGAACTCTTTGCTGAACATAAACACCACCTGTCTGGAAACTGCCTGCCTCAGCGATATGGGGGCGCAGGCTGCAAAACCAACGTCAGTCGTCCACTTCTATGTCGCAGAGGAGCGGATGCTCCGAGGCACGCGCATGCTGATTGACCTGCAGCGCCTTGGTTTCGGCAATCTCTTTGGAGTACACACCACAGACGCCCTTGCCTTCCGTGTGAACCTTGAGCATCACACGGGTCGCCGTTTCCGTGTTCATGCCAAAGTAGATCCGCAAAACTTCCACAACGAATTCCATTGGCGTGTAGTCGTCGTTGAGGAGGATGACGCGGTAGAGCGGCGGCGGTTTGAGCTTGAGTTCATCCGGGGCAAGCGCCTCACGTGCACCGTGTCCACGTTGCGGGGCATCGTCGCCAGGGTCATTCGACCCCTGGGAGGCCGTGAGGAGAACGGAGGGGCGTGAAGCGTGGATCATGGTCTGACTGTCCTTTCGGGAATTTACCGCTGCTCCGGGAGGAACGGTCTGACTATAGCATAGGCCAAACAGCCTGCCGCGCGGCCCGCACTGCACCTCGCCGCGCAGCCTTTTCCCCAGAAAAAGCGCTGGAATTGACACCTTTATTGTTTAGCGCTATAGGTGCTGCGCCGCGAAAACCACAACGCACAGCGGCCCAATGAAAGACAGCGCCCATGAGCCTGTCAGCATCATTCTTGAGGGAGAACAGCAGTATGAGCACGGGTCAGGTCAAATGGTTCAACAATGCCAAGGGCTTTGGTTTCATCCTCCCGGATGGCGGTGGCGGCGATCTGTTCGCCCACTACTCGGCGATCACGATGGAGGGCTACAAGACGCTCAAAGCGGGTCAGGCCGTCTCCTTCGACATCATCGAGGGTCCCAAGGGTCTGCATGCCGCCAATATCATGCCCGTGCGGAGCAGCGCCGCCGATGCTGGCGGCCTGCCGATGGGCAGCAATTTCGACGACTGAGTCCCCTGCCACGGCCGGCACAACAGCGCCAGCGACGCTCCAGCGCCACCCTGGCCCGGGGCGTTTGCCGCCAGGAAAAGCTGCAGCAAAGCCGTCCGTGCTGATCCTGTTCAACAAACCCTACGGGGTGCTGTCGCAATTCAGCGCAGACGGCAAGCACCGCACCCTGCAGGAGTTCATCGACATCCCCGGCGTGTACCCCGCTGGCAGGCTCGATGCGGATTCCGAGGGGCTGCTGCTGCTCACCGACGATGGCGTGCTGCAGCATCGCATCAGCGATCCGCGCCACAAGCTGCAAAAAACCTACTGGGTGCAAGTCGAAGGCACGATCACGGAAACGGCACTGCAGCGGCTCCGTGCGGGGGTCGAACTCAACGATGGCCGGACCAGGCCGGCGGAGGCCATGGCGATCGAGCCGCCACGACTGTGGTCGCGAGAGCCGCCTGTACGCTTTCGCAAGACAGTCCCCGACGCCTGGCTGTCGCTCTGCATACGGGAGGGTCGTAACCGGCAGGTGCGCCGCATGACGGCGGCCGTGGGTTTGCCTACGCTTCGCTTGGTTCGCTGGCAAATAGGCCCGTGGACGCTGGACGATCTGCTGCCCGGGCAGTACCGCCGGCTGGACGATCCGCGCGGCTGAACGGCGCGGCTACCAGCGTTCGCTGGCGGCCTGATCGGATTCCTTGGCAGCGACCCAGAACTCGCCGTCTGCATCGAGGCACTTCTTCCAGAACGGAGCCCGCGTTTTGAGGTAGTCCATGATGAACTCGCAGGCGCTGAATGCTGCTGCGCGGTGAGCGCTGGCCGTGGCCACGAATACGATCTGGTCGCCCGGACGGAGTTCGCCGATACGATGGATGATGGTGACGCCGGTCAGAGGCCAGCGCCGACCAGCCTCCAGGGCAATGGCCTCGAGGCTGCTTTCGGTCATGCCCGGATAGTGTTCCAGGAACAGCCCCTTGATCGCTCCCGCGTCGTGCAGTTCCCTCACCAGTCCACTGAAGGTCACCAGTGCGCCAAGATTGCTCGACAGGCGCCGCAGCGCGGTAGTTTCCTCCTGCAGCGAGAAATCGGCGTGCTGGACACTGATGCGTAACTGCATGCTCAGCCCCCTGTCACCGGGGGAAAGAAGGCGACTTCATCGCCGTCCTGCACGGGAGTGGCAAAGCCCGCCACCTGCTGATTGACGGCCACCAATACCCGGCCCGCCCGCAGCGCCTCCTGCCAACGCCCGCCATGGGCCTCGGCGAGGGTATGAACGAGCCCGGCCACGGTGGCCGGCAAGGGTACGGCTACCCGCTCGTGGGACAGCCCGAGTGTTTCCCGGAGACTGGCAAAGTAGCGCACGTCGATCATGGAGCGGATTCCGCCGAAGCCGAGCGCTGCCAGTGCCCCGACTTGCCGCCCTGCTTGTCGAGCAGTCGGACACGCGAAATGACCATGCCACGATCAACGGCCTTGCACATGTCATACAGGGTCAGCGCCGCCACGGCGGCCGCCGTCAGGGCCTCCATTTCCACACCGGTCTGCCCACTGAGCCCGCAGGTCGCAAGCACGTGCACTGCGCTCTGCGCGGGCATAGGCTGCAAATCCACCTTGATGCTCGTCAGCAAGAGTGGATGGCATAAGGGAATAAGATCCGCGCATTTCTTGGCCGCCTGAATACCAGCGATGCGGGCGACCGCGAGCACATCGCCTTTCTTGTGCTTGCCCTCGGTGATCAGCTGCAGGGTCTCCGGCTGCATCTCGATCCAGGCCTCGGCCGTCGCACTGCGTACGGTAGTAGCCTTGCTGCCGACATCGACCATGTGGGCCTGGCCGTTCGCATCGAGATGAGTGAGCTGGGTCATGGAGTACTACCGGAGAGGGAGCCGGTATTATCCGCCGGCCTGCATCGTTTATGAAAGGGCACGCTTGCGGTAGCATGCCGCGCCTCGTCTGCCGGTCTCGATCCCCCATGCTCTGGCTGCCCCACGCCTCTGTTGCCACCGTCGTACTGCGTGACGACCACTTTCTCATGGTGGAGGAGCGCGACGGCGACCGCGTGGTATTCAACCAGCCGGCCGGCCACCTCGATGCCGGGGAGTCCCTGTTCGACGCGGCTGTGCGGGAGACCCTGGAGGAAACCGGTTGGCAGGTGACGCTCACCGATTTGTTGGGCGTCTACCACTACGAGGCACCGAATGGCGTCACCTACATAAGGCACTGCTTCGTTGCCCAGCCACTCGCCCACTTCCCCGAGCGCCCTCTGGATACGCCCATCATTGCCATGCACTGGCTGCCTGCGGATACCATCCTGGCACCCGGGTTTCCGGCGCGCAGCCCGATCGTGCTGCGCTGCCTGAGGGACTATCTGGCAGGCCGTCGCTATCCGTTGGGTGTGATCCAGCACGAGCAGCAATGAGCAACGCCAGCACCAACGTCATCGTCGGCATGTCCGGCGGCGTGGATTCTTCGGTGTCGGCGCTGCTGCTGCGGGACGCGGGTTACCGCGTATCGGGGCTCTTCATGAAGAACTGGGACGAAGACGATGGCACGGAGTACTGCACGGCCAAAGCGGACCTTGCTGATGCGCAAGCGGTGTGCGCCACCTTGGGTATACGGCTGCACACCGCGAACTTCGCGGCGGAATACTGGGACAACGTTTTCGAAAATTTCCTGAGCGAATACGGCGCCGGTCGTACACCCAACCCGGACATCCTCTGTAACCGCGAGATCAAGTTCAAAGCCTTCCTGGATTACGCCACGCGTCTGGGTGCAGATCTGATCGCCACCGGCCACTATGTCCGCACTGCCCGCCACGGCAGCCAGACCTGGCTGCTCAAGGGACGCGATGCCGCCAAGGATCAGAGCTATTTCCTGTGCGCCGTGAAGGAAGCCCAGCTTGCCCGAACGCTGTTTCCCGTCGGGGATCTGCCAAAGAGCGAGGTAAGGCGCATCGCCGCCCGTCACGGGCTGGCGACCCAGGACAAGAAAGACAGCACGGGTATCTGCTTCATCGGTGAGCGTCGCTTCAAGGATTTCCTGCAGACTTATCTGCCAGCCCAACCGGGAACGATAGAAACGGTCGATGGCAGGCCGATCGGGCGCCATGAGGGCCTCATGTACCATACCCTCGGCCAGCGCGCGGGACTTGGCATCGGCGGGATGCGTGGTGCTGATGAGGCTCCCTGGTACGTGGTGGAGAAGGACCTGCTGCGCAACGTGCTGCGGGTTGCGCAGGGCAATGCGCATCCACTCCTGCTGTCGCACGGTTTGCGGGCCAGTGACGTGGACTGGATCAATACGCCCCCGCCGACCTTGCCGCTGTCCGCCAGCGCCAAGACGCGCTACCGGCAACCGGACCAGGCCTGTCGGGTAGAGCAGGCGGGGGGCAGTGGCTGGCGGGTGAGTTTCGAGGTGCCGCAGCGAGCCATCACCCCAGGCCAGCACGTGGTGCTTTACCAGGGAGATCGTTGCCTTGGTGGGGCGGTAATCCAGTCTTTCGAGCGCAAGGAACCCCATGAATCGTGAGCAGCAGCAGGTACTGGCCCTGGCAGCGATCGCGCAGTGCAGCTATCTGGTACACCAGCTGGCCATTCACGGGGTTGTCTCGCAGGACAAGTTCAGGACCGCCGTCCACAGTCTGTTTGTCCTGAATCCGGGTAGCACCGAGGCCGTGTTCGGGTCGGTGCGCGCGCTGCGTCTCGGCCTCGAGACGCTGACGGACTTTCTCGGTGGCAACGACTCCCTCCTCAATCCC
>CANGUU010000081.1 GCA_947457195.1 Gammaproteobacteria bacterium | reverse complement strand
TCACCCGTCGCGAGCCCTGGAGCGAGTACACTGCCGACTGGTTGCAGCAGGCGATGCAAGCCGCCGTGCCGATACTCGGCATCTGCTACGGTCATCAGTTGCTGGCCCATGCGCTCGGCGGCCACGTCGACTACCACCCGGGCGGGCGCGAGATGGGTACCGCCTGGATCCACAAGGCGCCGGCAGCGCAGCAAGATGAGCTCTTTGCCGACATGCCGGCACGTTTTCCCGCGCACGTGACGCACATGCAGAGCGTGCTGGGCCTGCCGCCGGGGGCTGACGTGCTGGCCTGGTCCTCCTTCGAGGCCCACCACGCCGTGCGCTTTGCCCCGCGTGTCTGGGGCCTGCAGTTCCACCCGGAATTCACACCAGAGGCCATGTGGCATTACCTGCGGCTGCGCAGCGAGGCCCTGCGCAGCGAAGGTCAGGATCCGGAGGCGCTGATGGCGGCAGTGCAAAGCACCGACGCGGCCACCGCCCTGCTGCGGCGCTTCGTCACGCTCGAGCGCTGAGCGGGTGGGGCCTGGCCGGCGCCGCCGGGCGCCGCACTCAGGCGGCGGCGTTGTCGATGATCAGCAGATAGCCCTCGTGCTTGCGAGGCTTGCTTACCTGCACTTTCCTCACCTTGGCCTTGAACAGCTTCTTGCAGCGGCGCGCGAGCGTGAGAAACGGCGGCCGCCCCGGATCGGCGATGATGATGTGGCTCACGCCCGCCTCGAGGGCGGAGCTGATCAGCTTGAACAGCGGCTCCACGAGTTCGTCCCAGAAACAGATATCGCCACCGAGGATGATGTCCTGCTTGGCCAGGAATTCCGGCTTGAGATCCTCATACTTGCTGACTTTCTTGGCGATATTGACGTTGTTCAGCTGGGCATGCAGATCGAGCAGGGGAAATACGAACTTGTCGGCGTCGACGCCAGTGACCTTGGCCTGGAATTTTTTCACGCAGTAGATGCCGAGGGCACCCCAGCCGCAGCCGATATCCAGCACACGGGTTTTTGGCTCGGGTGGGTTCGCGTCGAGATAGTCCATGATGAAGTAGGTGGAGAACCATACTTTGTCACCATGGATCTCGGGTGCAGAGGCGTCGCTCAGCAGTTTCTGCACGCGCTTGTGCGAGGGCGGATAAATCTTGACGCCACGAATGATCTGCATTTCGGGGGATGTTTTCACGACTACCTGCTTGGCCCTGCGGCCCTTGGTGGGAGAGTGCCGCCGGACGGCGGCATCAGGAACTGACGGAGACGGTGTCGCCGGGAGTGACAGATACTACGGTGCTGCGCAGTGACCCGGTCGCCAAACGCGTTTCGATTGTAGCACCGGGACTGATGCCCGCGACCGAGGTCAGCACATGGCCCTCGGTGTCGGTGGTGAGACTGTAGCCCCGGGCGAGGGTGGCCAACGGGCTGATGGCCTGCAGCGCCTGACTCTGTGTTGCCAGGCGCTGCCGCTGCAGCGAGAGCTGGGTACGCAGTGCCTGGCTCGCGCGCCGCTGTAGTGCCAGCAATCCTTGTTGCCGCAGCGGCAGCAGGTGCCGGGGACTCTGCAGGGCGAGACGCTTGCGCAGTGAGGTCACGTGCTGCTGTTGCCCGGCCAGACGGCGCCGCACTCCGCGCTCGAGTCGGGCTTCCAGTTGATCGAGGCGCTGCGCTTGCTCCTGCAAGCGGCGCCCCGGGTGACGCAGGCGCTTACCGAGCGCAGCCAGCCCGGCCTGCGCCGCGCGCAGCGTCTGCTGGATGAACAGCCGCTGGCGCTCACGCAGCTCGCCGAGCCTGCGCAGCAGCGCCTGCTGCTGCGGACTCAGCAACTCGGCGGCGGCCGAGGGCGTGGCAGCGCGCACATCGGCGGCGAAATCGGCGATTGTGAAGTCCACTTCGTGGCCGACGGCGCTGACCGTGGGCAGCGCGGAAGCGGCGATGGCGCGCGCGAGTCCTTCGTCGTTGAAGCTCCACAGGTCCTCGAGCGAGCCACCACCACGCGCCAGCAAAATGGTGTCGACGTCCTGCAACACGCCTTCTCGGCGGTTGACGAGGGCAAGTGCCTGCACCATTTCCCCGGCGGCCGCCTGACCCTGCACGCTCACGGGAATCACCGTCAGCCGCGTGGCGGGGAAGCGCCGACGAAAGACACTGATGACATCGCGCACAGCAGCCCCGGTCGGGGACGTGATGACGGCAACGTGGCGCGGCCAGGCCGGCAGCGGTTTCTTGCGCCCTTCCGCAAACAGTCCTTCCGCCTGTAGCTTCTGGAACAGCCGTTCGAAGGCCAGTCGCAGCGCGCCTGCACCGGCGTCTTCCAGAGTGTCCAGCAGAAGCTGGTAATCCCCGCGACCTTCGTAAAGGCTGAGCCGTGCCTTCACCACCACCTGCATGCCATCGCGCGGTCGGCAGCGCACGAACAGGTTGCGATTGCGGAACATGGCGCAGCGGACCTGTGCCTGCTGGTCCTTCAGCGTAAAGTACCAGTGGCCCGACGCAGGCTGGCTGAGATTGGAAATCTCGCCCTGCACATGGATGGCGGGGAAGTGGTCTTCCAGCAACTGCTTGGCCAGGCGGTTCAACTGGCTGACACTGAGGACGTTGTCGTCCGGCTTGCGTGGGAGCTTCGACATGCGGGCAAGATAGCACAGCCGCTGCCGACCCCGATCCCTAGGGTCTTGCGCGCAGGGCAGCCACGACATAGGGTATTTTCCGGTTTACCGGCTCGCGCGGGCTGGTCTAAAATGCGCCGATTTTCCCGAAACACGGTTTCAGGTGATCACGATGCTGCGCATGCTCGAGGAAGCCCTCACGTTCGATGACGTTCTGCTGGTTCCCGCACACTCTCTCGTCCTGCCGAACAAGGTCGATCTCAAGACCCGCCTCACCAAGTCGATTACGCTGAATATCCCGCTGATTTCCTCAGCGATGGACACGGTCACCGAGTCACGGCTGGCCATCGCCATGGCGCAGGAAGGGGGGATCGGCATCATCCACAAGAACCTGGGCATCGAAGCGCAGGCACGCGAAGTGCGTGCCGTGAAGAAGTATGAGAGCGGGGTCGTCACCGATCCGCTGTGCATTGCGCCGGATACCACCGTGCGCAAGCTCATCGAACTCACCCGCGAGAACCGTATCTCCGGCATGCCGGTGGTCCTTGAAGGCCATGGCAAGCGGGAGTTGGTCGGCATCGTCACTTCGCGCGATGTGCGCTTCGAGCGCGATCTGAATGCCACCGTAGCCACCATCATGACCCCGAAGGAACGGCTGGTGACGGTGCGGGAGGGCGCGAGCCTCGAAGACATCAAGCAGCTCATGCACAAGCACCGCATCGAAAAGGTGCTTGTGGTCAATGGCGATTTCGAGCTGCGCGGCCTGGTCACGCTGAAGGACATTCGCAAGGCAGAGGATCATCCGAATGCCTGCAAGGATTCGATGGGTCACCTGCGCGTGGGTGCGGCGGTGGGCACGGGTCCGGATACCGAGGAGCGCGTGAAGGCGCTGGTGGCGGCCGGCGTGGACGTGGTCGTGGTCGATACCTCGCATGGCCACTCGCAGGAGGTGCTGCGGCGCATCCGCCAGATCAAGGACAGTTTTCCGTCCGTGGCCCTCATCGGCGGCAACGTGGCCACGGCGGCCGGTGCCCTCGCGCTGGTCGAGGCTGGCGTCGACTCGGTCAAGATCGGCATCGGTCCCGGCTCGATCTGCACCACGCGCATCGTCACGGGCGTGGGGGTGCCACAGGTAACGGCGGTTTCCAACGTGGCTGCAGCACTCAAGGGTACGGAAGTCACGTTGATTTCCGATGGGGGCATCCGCTTTTCCGGGGACATCGCCAAGGCCATCGCTGCCGGTTCTCACGCCGTCATGATCGGCAGCCTGTTTGCCGGCACGGAAGAGGCACCGGGCGAGGTGGAGCTGTACCAGGGCCGCAGCTACAAGGCCTATCGTGGTATGGGCTCGCTGGGGGCCATGGCCAAGGGTTCCAGTGATCGTTACTTCCAGAGCCTCGAGAGCGGGGCGGGCAAGCTGGTACCGGAGGGCATCGAGGGCCGCGTGCCCTACAAGGGGCCGCTGTCTGCCATCGTGTTCCAGTTGATGGGCGGACTGCGCTCCAGCATGGGGCTCACCGGCTGTGCCGGTATCGACGAGATGCGCAGCAAACCGCAATTCGTGAAGATCACGGCCGCTGGCGTCAGCGAAAGTCACGTCCACGATGTGACCATCACCAAGGAAGCGCCCAATTACCGGGTTGGCTGATGAACATCCACCAGCAGAAAATCCTCATCCTCGATTTCGGTTCGCAGTACACCCAGCTGATTGCCCGCCGCGTGCGTGAAGCGGGTGTCTACTGCGAAATCCATCACTGGTCTTGCCCGATCGATGACTTTACTGCCTTCGCGCCCAAGGGCGTGATCCTCAGCGGCAGCCCCGAGAGTGCCAATCTCAGCGACTCGCCGCGGGTCCCGGACTTCATCCTGCACAGCGGCTTGCCGATACTCGGCATCTGCTACGGCATGCAGACGCTGGCCGAGCAGTTGGGCGGCAAGGTCGAGGGATCGCACACCAGCGAATTCGGCCATGCGCGCGTGGAAGTGCTCGGTGTCGATTCGCTGCTGTACGGGCTCGAGCACGAAATAGTGGAAGCCGAGCGGCGCTATCAGGATGTCTGGATGAGTCACGGTGACAAAGTCACCCGTCTGCCACCGGATTTCGTGTGTACCGCGGCCACCGACAGCGCGCCGATCGCTGCCATGATGAGCCTGGATGGCCGCATCCACGCCCTGCAGTTCCACCCGGAAGTTACGCATACCCGGGCCGGCCAGCAGTTGCTGAACCGCTTTGTACACGAACTCTGTGGCTGCGCGCGCTTATGGACGCCGGCCAACATCATCGAGGATGCCATTGACAGCGTACGCCGCCAGGTCGGCAGCGATCAGGTGCTGCTCGGACTTTCCGGCGGCGTCGATTCGTCGGTGGTGGCCGCTCTGCTGCACCGTGCCATCGGCGACCAGTTGACTTGCGTCTTCGTCGACAATGGGTTGCTGCGGCTGCACGAAGGTGATCAGGTGATGGACATCTTCGCCCGCAACATGGGCGTGAAGGTGATCCGTGCCAATGCCGAAGACATGTTCCTTGCCAAGCTGGCCGGCGTGGCCGACCCCGAGCAGAAGCGCAAGATCATCGGCAGCACCTTCATCGACGTGTTCGACGCCGAGGCAGCCAAACTCGGTAACGTCAAATGGCTGGCGCAGGGCACCATCTACCCCGACGTGATCGAGTCTGCCAAGGCCAAGCACGGTACCGCCCACGTCATCAAGTCGCACCACAACGTCGGCGGACTGCCGGACAACATGAAGATGGGGCTCGTGGAACCGCTGCGCGAGTTGTTCAAGGATGAGGTGCGCCGCATCGGTGTTGCCCTCGGACTGCCCCCGCACATGGTCTATCGTCACCCGTTCCCCGGACCGGGACTTGGCGTGCGCATTCTCGGCGAGGTCAGGAAGGAATACGCCGACGTGCTGCGCCGCGCCGACGCCATCTTCATCGAGGAACTGCACCGGAGCGGCTGGTACGACAAGACCAGTCAGGCCTTTGCCGTATTCCTGCCGGTAAAGTCGGTTGGCGTGGTGGGCGATGGCCGTCGCTATGCGTGGGTCATCGCGCTGCGGGCGGTCGAGACCATCGACTTCATGACTGCCCGTTGGGCGCACCTGCCTTACACACTGCTGGAAACAGTCTCCAACCGCATCATCAACGAGGTCCGCGAGGTCTCGCGCGTCAGCTACGACATTTCCTCGAAGCCACCGGCGACGATTGAGTGGGAATGAGTTAACCCGTCGACCCGGATGCTGCAGTGGCCTGACCTGTGCGGAAAGGGCTGGGTCATTACACCGGGGCGGAGACCCCAGACTCAGGGCTCAGGAACCACCGTACAGTGGGATGCCTCTGTGAGGGCCTCAGCCGTCGCTAAGTCCGCGCATGACGAGGACCGTGATACCTGCACCCAGCACGGCCCCCAACAGCGCGGTGGCGGCCAACAGCAGCCCGCTGCGGCGTCCGGCCATGACAGGCCCAGGCTGGGCTGGGTGCAGGCTGATGAGTTCGGCGCGCGGAATCTCCAGCACGGCACTCAGCGCCGAGACCGTCTCGTGCGAGGCGACTGACAGATTCTCTACCCGTTGTACGGTGCGCAAGCTCAGGTTGGCGATCTCGGCAAGCTGCTGCTGCGTCCAGCCGCGTGCCAGGCGTGCCTCGCGTACCTTCTCACTCGAGACCACCATCAGTCACTTCCGTCCAGTGTGTCGATCCCGCTGTTCATCTCAAGGCCACCCCTGCCAGATAACCGAAGCCGCTACCGACCACGAGGCCGGCGAGCAGCGGCAGGGCGAGGCTCTTGAGTGCGTATTTCCAGTCCAGCTTGCCGGTCGCCGGATTGATGCGGAAGCCACTGGTATTGATCTGATCCGAGTCGATCAGCACCCCGTCGCGGTACAGCTCCACCGTGACCCCACCCAACCCCACGCCAAGCACCACACGGTAGTGCTTGCCGTCGTGCTCGAAGGCGTGCGGTGAACGGAGACGCCAACTGCGCTTGCTGGACGCAACGTGCTCATGGCCGCCCTGGCAAACCGTGATGACCTCACGCCCGGTCCAGCTCGAACCCCAGACGTGTATGGTGATGTCGTCGACATCGAACCAGGCCTCGATGCCGCTTTTGAGAGACAGTTGCAGGCGGGCTGCTCCCTGAACAGGTGACTCGGTGTGGACTGGTCCCGCCTGACGTTGCGTTCGCTTAGACATGGTGGCTACCTCTGCTGTTACGCCTCATGGCGTGGCGTCGATTACAGACGAGGCAAGCACCCGCGAAAACGACAGTGTCAGGCCAGACCTACGACACATACGCGCCATGACGCCTGGCTGTCGTCAGGAGAAAAGCGGCTGAGGGCAGAAAAGAGGCGTCCCCCGCGTGAGCCCGCCTTCCGACACCCGCCCGGGCAGGACCGGTCGGCTGCCTCATCCCTGGCCTCCGCAGGGCGCGCTGTGTCCCTACCCCCGATAAGGAAATTTCTCCTGTGGGGTCGTTGATCTGTTTTCCGGTGACCCCGCGTAGGAGCATGGCAATGTGAAAAAGAAGTAAAAAAATTGTAAGGAACTCTTGCGCTGGCTGCCCGGGCGTCCGCGATCAACCCGACCGCTTGCCCCGTGTCACCGGATCGTGGAGTGCCGTCGACGACGCCGGCGCCCATCGCCGTAGTAAGGATACTGCGGGGCATCTGCAGGCTGGCTACGCAGCACGGTCAGCGTCAGTTCGCAAGGCGATCCGCATGCCGAAAGATTACGCCATCATCAAAAAAACCGAGGGGAACCACGCTATGCAACACGATCGTCGCTTCATGGCAAAACCCAAGTCCCTGCAACTCGCGGTTCGCGCCGCCTCAGCCCTGGTGCTGCTGGCGGGTGTGGGCAGCGTCAACCCCGTTCTGGCGCAGCAGGGGGAGCAGGCCATCGTCGATGAATTGGTAGTCACCGGGTCGCGTATCCGCCGTGACACGCCGCTGCAAAACATTGCGGTGATCGGTATCGACGCCGAACAGATCGACTTGCGTGGCTTCGTGAACGCCATCGAAGGCCTCGAGCAGCTGCCGTTCGTCAGTGTCGGTGTCAACAACCAGGGTAACAACACCCAGTTCGGCGACAACAATGCGTTCGTCAACCTGCTCAACCTCGGTTCCCAGCGGACGCTGACCCTGCTGGATGGCCGTCGGTTCGTGTCCTCCAACCAGGGCACGGTATTCGTGCCGGGCAACGCCACCGGGGCCCAGGTCGACCTCACCATCATCAACCCGTCGCTGATCAAGCGGACGGAAGTGCAGACGGTCGGCTCTGGCGCGGTTTATGGTCCAGACGCGATCGCCGGTGTCGTCAACGTGCAGCTCGACCGTCAATTCCAGGGCGCCGAAGTCATTGCCCAGTTTGGTCAGACCGATGAAGCCGATGGTCGCCAGAAGCGTGTGTCCGGCGCGTGGGGGGATGACCTGTTTGAAGGTCGCGGTCACCTCGTGCTCGGTGCCGAATACGCCGAACTGGACCCGATTTATCAAGGCCCGCGCCGCGGGTGGTCCAACAACATTGGTACCCTCAACAACCCCTATAGCGTCAGCAATACCGACAAAGTAGCCAACACGATTTTCCAGGAAGGGTTGATCAACAACGCGCTGCCGGTCGGCGGCCGTCTCGACCTGCGCCAGATCGACGCCGGCAACTCAGCGACGTTCCTGTTTCCGCGCAGTTGTATCGCCGCGCAGACCGTCAACGTGGCTGCCTGCAACACCTTCACCGGCATTCGCGGCTCCACACCCTTCGACTACGCCGTAAACAATGCCGGTAATGGCCTGACTCCCGTGCTCGGCGGTCTGAATCCGCTGGCGTTCGCCGGGACCTTCGGCCTGACTTCTGGCTGGCCAACCGTGCCGACGCCGGCGGGCACCAACGAGGCCATCTCGGGGCTGAGCCGCACCGCGGTGCCGCTCCAGTTCGATGCCGCCGGCAACCTCGTGCCGCTAAATCTGGGGCAGATTCTGCCACCGACGGTCGCCTCGCAGCG
>CANGUU010000080.1 GCA_947457195.1 Gammaproteobacteria bacterium | reverse complement strand
CTGCGACGCCTGCGCACCGATTATCTCGACCTGGTCCTGATCCATTCCGACGGCAATGATGTGGACATACTGCTGCACAGTGATTGCGTGGAGGAGTTGCGGACTTGCCAGCAGCGCGGCCTGATACGGGCCATCGGCATGTCCAGCAAGACGATAGCCGGCGGTTGCCTGGCAGCCGAGCTGCTCGACGTTGTGATGGTGACCTTCAACCTGCAGCAGCAGGATACGGCCGTCGTGGAACAGGCCAGCGCACTCGGCAAGGGCATTCTGGTAAAGAAGGCGCTGATGAGCGGCCACATCGACTCCGGCAGCGCTGAGGCACGCGACCTGGTGCTGGAGAGCCTGCAACTCAACCTGCAAACTCCCGGCATTCATGCGCTGATCTTCGGCACACTCCGCACCACACACCTGCGCAGCAACGTGGCCAAGGCCCTGCAGGTTCTGGGCTGAGGCAGCGCGCCGGCATCAGGCGCTCTGCTGACGGATCCTGGTGACGATGGCCGACGTCGAACAGTCGTCGAGAAAGGACAGCACCAGCACCTCTCCGCCGTAGGAATGCACAAAGTCGGACCCTACGACCTCGGCAATACCGTAGTCCCCCCCCTTCACCAGCACCTCGGGGCGGATGTCCTGCAACAGCCGCTCCGGGGTGTCCTGGGCGAACGACACCACCCAGTCGACGGACTCGAGCCCGGCCAGCACGGCCATGCGGCGATCGACCGGGTTGATGGGCCTGCCCTTGCCTTTGAGGCGGGTCACGGACGCATCGTCGTTGATGGCCACGACCAGCCGATCTCCCAGTTTGCGGGCCTCCTTGAGATAGCCAACATGGCCCGCGTGGATAATGTCGAAGCAACCATTGGTAAAGACGATCCGCTCGCCGTGAGCGCGCGCATCGGCTACGGCAAGCAGAAGTTGCTCGCGTGTCAGTATGCCGCGGTCGGAGCCTCCGTCGCGCTGAACCTCGCGACGCAGTTCTGCTCCGCTGATGGCTGCCGTTCCCAGCTTGGCCACCGCAAGGCCAGCCGCGATGTTGGCAAGGGCGACGGATTCGGGCAGGGCGACGCCGGCGGCGAGCGAGGCAGCAAGTACGGCGATCACGGTATCGCCGGCTCCCGTCACATCGAATACATCCCGCGAGCGGGCGGGGAAGTGCTGCTCGTGGCCCTCGGCTGGAATCAGGGTCATGCCATGCTCACCGCGTGTGATGAGCAGCGCCTGCAACTCGAGCTCTTGCAGCAGGCTGCGGCCGCGGCCAACGAGTTCCTCTTCGCCGTGACAGCGTCCGACGATGGCCTCGAACTCGTGCAGATTGGGCTTGAGCACGCTGGCGCCCCGGTAGATGTTGAAGTCTGCCCCCTTCGGATCGACCAACACTGGCTTGTGGAGCGCGCGGGCAATCGCGATGAGATCGCGCACATGATGGAGGGCGCCCTTGCGGTAATCCGACAGGATGACGGCATCGACCTGCGGCAGCAGCGCCCGCAGCCGCGCTGTGAGTGGTGCAGCGTCGTCGGTTGTGAACGGCTCCTCGAAATCGAGACGAATCAGCTGCTGGTGCCGACTGATCACCCGTAGCTTGGTGATGGTGGGTTTGTCGGCCACGCGGTGGAAGTCGCAGAGTACTCCGGCAGCACCGAGACTGGCTTCCAGTTCACGGCCATTGGCATCCTCCCCCACCAGTCCGGCCAACGACGCTGCGGCGCCCAGCGCCGCGAGGTTGAGCGCAACGTTGCCTGCGCCGCCGGGACTGTCCTTGCTGCCTTGCACTTTCACCACGGCCACCGGTGCTTCAGGCGAAATCCGTGTGGTGGCACCCTGCCAATAGCGATCCAGCATGACATCTCCGACCACCAGCACACGGGCCTTGTCGAAGCGTGGAGTGTCGAGTTTCATGGCAGATTCCAGCGTAAAAAACCGGCGGAATGGTAGCACAGGCCCCTCGGCCAACGGCGGGCCGAAGGGCTTCTGCTACAATCTCCGGCTGTCAATTCTTCCTCGTTTTTCGAGTCAGTCAGCCGCTCGTGGCCAAGCAAACTCCGCCCCCTTTTTCCCGCTTTCTGGCGCCAAGGTACTGGCCCACCTGGATGGCGCTGGCGCTGCTGTTCGTCACGGCCTGGTTGCCATTCTCCCTGCGCATGGCTGTCGGGGCCCTGCTGGGTCGGCTGACCTGGCTGGTGGCCCGGGAGCGACGCTACATCACGGAAGTCAACATCCGCCTTTGTTTTCCGGAGTTGGACAAGGCCGCACAGGCAGCTTTGGTGCGCAAGTGCTTCGTGGAGAACGGCATCGGCCTGATCGAGACCGCTACCGGCTGGATGCGGCCCCCGAGCCACTTCCGTGATCTCGTAATCCTGAGCGGCACCGAGCACATGGACGCGGCGCTGGCTGAGGGACGCGGCGTGCTGTTGCTGGGCGCTCACTTCACCACACTGGATTTCACCGCCAACCTGCTGGGCGTTCCCTATCCGTTCGGGGTGACCTACCGACCGCATCGCAATCCGCTGTTCGATGCGCTCATGCTGCGAGGCCGTTTGCGCAACTGCAACGGGGTATTCGACCGGCACGATGTGCGGGGAGCCCTGCGGCACCTGAAGCAGGGCAAGATCCTCTGGTATGCGCCCGATCAGGATTACGGTCCGCACTCTGCGGTTTTTGCGCTGTTTTTCGGCTGCCCGGCTGCAACCATCACCGCGACCACGCGCTTCGCCACCTTCAACAACTCGCCCGTGCTCATGCTGCGCCACCATCGCCTGAGCGAAAAACACAAATATGTGCTGGAGTTTCTGCCGCTGCCGCCGCCGTTTCCGTCGGGCGACGAAGTCAGCGATGCCAACGTGGTGAACCAGATGGTAGAGGCCTGCATCCGCATGGAGCCGGCCCAGTATCTGTGGATGCACAAGCGCTTCAAGACCCAGCGCGGTGGCAAGTCCCAAAGCCCTTATGTTTTCGTGTCGACCCGGCAGCGACGACTGGATGACACTCTGTACCGCCGATTGACCGAGGGCAGCCAGCCCACAGCACGATCCGACCGACTGCTGCTGCAGGGCGGTCTGGAATTATGGACTTATGCCGGCATGCCGGGTCGACTGCGGGGCCGGGGTCACCCCCTGCGCGTCCTCGATCGCTACAGCAAGCAACTGCGCAGCGCCGGTGTCCCCACCGTCACGCTCGACAGTGTGTTTCTGTTCACAGGGCAGCAGCGTTCGGGTGCCACCTGCCACGTGCCGCACGGCGAGCCGCTCACGGCAGACTCGTCGCTGTCGCCTGCCAGGGCTGCCCAGTTTCTCGCGCGCCTCCACACAGCAGGCTTCCATTTCCGGCAGGCGCAGGACGGTAACCTGCTGGTGCACAACAACCGTCTGGCCATCCTCGATCCTCTGCTGCTGGATTCCGTGCGCGAGGTAAAGTCGGGCCCGCGACTTCGTGACCTCAACCGCTTGATGGAGCAGGCCGGTTTCGGCCCTGCCCAACAGGCTCAGTGTCAGCAGGAATACCTACAGCAAAGTGCACAGGCCGTGCAGCGTGGCTTGCTACCGGCTCCGCGTCCCACACGACTGGAGGGATGAACGTCGTGGCAAAGTGGCAACGCCTCGTGGAAGACCAGCAGGCCCTGCGCCTGCTGGTCGTGCTCGTGAGCCTGCTGTGGTCGGCCGTCGTGCTGCTGCAGAACCCTGTTCTCAACGACGATGCCTACGGTTATCTGCGTGCGGCGCTGTTGTTCCGCGAAGAAGGACTGGCCGCGGTGTTCGACCGCTATGGCTGGTACGGCTACTCGGTCCTGATCGGCGTGCTGGATGCCGGCTTGCCGGGTGGTGTCAAGGCGGCTGCGCACGTGCTCAATGCCGCTCTGCTGGCTCTGCTCGTGCTGGCCTTCGTCGACTGCGCAGCGCTGCTGCAGCCTGCTCCCCGCACGAGACTGCTGGCGGCGGGCATACTGCTGTTCCCCCTGCTGAACGAAATGCGGTTTTACGTGGTGCGTGACTTCGGCTTCTGGGCCTTCACGTTGCTCAGCCTCTGTCAGCTCGAGCGCCAGCGCCGGCAGCCTGGCTGGTGGCTGGCTTGCGGTTGGTGCCTCGCCCTTCTGGCCGCGACCCTGTTCCGACTGGAAGCCCTGCTGCTGGCTGCCTTCACGCCGCTCGGGACCTGGCGTGGAGCGGACTGGCGGGCGCGCGCCCAACCCTACGTCGTGCTCGTGCTCATGGCCAGCCTGCTCTTGCTGCTGGCACAGCTCACCGGTGCAGACCTGCCGGCCCGCCTCCAGTATGCCTACCGTTTCTACCTGCCACCGCTCGGTGATCTGCCGGCGACATTTGCCGCGGAGGCCGAGGCAGTCATCACGCTGCTCTACAGCGCAGGCAATTTCCCAAGGTCTGCCGATTTCGCCTATGGTGTGGTGCTGCTCGCGCTCAATCACCTGGTGGTATTCGCGGCCAATCTCATCGAAGCGCTGGGTACCCCGTTGACACTGTTGCTGGCCGTGGGTCTCTGGCGCGGGTGGCTGCGCGGCCGCCTGCAGGGTGTATGGGCCGCCTACTGGCAGGTCTCCGCGCTCAGCCTTTTCGTCTTTCTCTGCCTGATGCACTTCCTGACGCAGCGCTATGCCACGCTGCTTTGCCTGCTGCTGCTTGTGTGGTTACCGACGCTGCTGCAGCAGGCCGACCTCGCCCTGCAGCAAACCATGCACCCGCGCCGCTGGCGCCTGGCCGGTGGTCTGGTGCTGGCGCTGCTGGCCGTAGACAGCCTGTTCAGCTTCGGACACTCGCAGGACTACCTGCAGCAGGCCGTAGCGTGGACGCGCAGCAATCTGCCGCCTGGGCAGACGCTGCTGACGAACAACCGCTTCGTCGCCTTCGAGAGCGGTCGGATGCCGGACTTCGACCAGCCTCCGGCAACGCTTGCCGACACGCTGCGTCTGGTCCCGCTCAACTCGCCGCTGGTGGTGGTCCTGAAGGCCGGCGATGACGCCGGACGCCAGCAGCTCGCCGATCTGGCGAACTTGCAGTTGCTGGCGTGCTTCGCCAACAGGCGTGGCGACGAAGCCCGCGTCTACCACGTCAACGATCCGGCCCTGCCGCAGAGCCCCTGAACCCCTCGTAGATGCTGCCCTGACGGCAGTCATCGCCTTCGTGGCAACCGATTTCGATGACCTGCTTCTGCTGGTGTATTTCTTCGGACAGTATGCGCCGCGTCTGCCGGTCTGGCAGGTCGTGCTGGGTCAGTACCTCGGCTTTTCCGCCCTGGTGGCGCTCAGCCTGCTGCCGTGGGTCCTAATGCTGCTCGAACTCAAGATCGTGCTGCTGCCGGGCTGAGGCCAGCGCCATCGTTCACGCGCAGCCGATGCAGCACTCGGCATAGGGCAACGCCTGCAACCTGGCTTCGGCGATCGGTTTACCGCAGCGGACACAGGCACCGTAATGCCCGGCGTCGAGACGCTCCAGTGCACGCAGCACCAACTGCAACTCGTGGCGCCCTTCCTGATCGAGAGCCTGGATCAGTGCATCGTTACTGGTTTCTACGATCTGCTCATGGAAGTTCGGGCTGACCGACTCGCTCCTGCCCTGCAGGTGACGGTGGGTCGCTGTCAGACGCGCTTCGAGCTCAGCCTTGGTGGCCAGCAGGGCTTTCTTGTGTTGATGGAGATTCATTCCGGGGGACTCCTGCCGAATAAGCTGTCAGCGTATCCGAGGCCGATGCAGGGCTGCTTGACGGAGGACAACCCGACGAGTCGTGGCCGACGACGGCTGTCGGTTCAGTGGCCACCAACCGCTGGCGGAAGGGCAGCAACTGCTCTTCGTCGAGGGTTTCGAGCTGGACCAGGCGAGTTGCCGCCTCGCGCAGCAGGGCCTCGTTCTGCTGCAGAAATTGCGTGGCGCGCAGCAGGGCCTTGTCGAGCAGCGAATTGATGGCCTGCGTGACGCGTTCGGCCAGTGCAGCACCGAGCTCGGGCGGTGTCACCAGTCCGCTCTGCTCCAGGAACAGCGGTTGGCGGGGTTCCAGCGTCTGCAGACCGACCTCCGGCACCATGCCGTAGCGCAGCACCATGGCTCGGGCAATGTCGGTTGCCTTGGCAAGGTCGTCGGCTGCTCCGGTCGTTACTTCGCCAAAAACCAGACGCTCGGCCGCACGACCCGCCAGCAGCACGGCCAGGCGGTCACGCAACTCCTGGCTGCCCAGCAGGTAGCGGTCCTCGGAGGGGCGCTGGATGGTGTAGCCGAGAGCGCCGATGCCACGCGGAATCACCGAGACTTTCTGGATGGGCTGGTCCGGGTTCAGCAGCATTCCGACCAGCGCATGCCCGAGTTCGTGATGCGCGACGACGCTTTTTTCGTGCGGGTTGATCAGCCGGTTGCGTTTCTCCAGACCCGCCACAATGCGCTCGATCGCCGCAACGAAGTCGCCGAACTGCACATCGGCTCCCTCGCGTCGGGTGGCGATGATGGCAGCCTCGTTGACGAGGTTGGCAAGGTCGGCCCCGGTGAAGCCGGTGGTCAGTGCCGCGACCTTGTCGAGGTCCACGCCGGCTGCCAGCGGTACCCGCTTGGCGTGCACCTGCAGGATCTGCTGGCGACCCCGTTTGTCCGGCCGGTCGACCAGCACCTGCCGATCGAAGCGGCCGGCCCGCAGCAGGGCCGGATCGAGAATCTCTGGGCGATTGGTGGCCGCCAGAATCATCACGCCGACCGCGGAGTTGAAGCCATCCAGCTCCGACAGCAGCTGATTGAGAGTCTGCTCGCGTTCGTCGTGGCCGCCAGCAACCAGCCCCAGACCCCGGGCACGGCCGAGAGCATCGAGCTCATCGATGAAGATGATCGCCGGTGCGTGCTGCTTGGCCTGCTCGAAGAGGTCACGCACTCGCGCCGCACCGACGCCGACGAACATCTCGATGAACTCGGAGCCGTTGATCGAGAAAAAGGGTACGCCTGCCTCGCCGGCCACGGCGCGGGCCAACAGGGTTTTGCCGGTGCCGGGCGGACCCACCAGCAGCACCCCTTTCGGGATGCGCGCACCCAGCCGTCGAAAACGCTCGGGCTGCTGCAGGAACTGCACGATCTCCACTAATTCCTGCTTGGCCTCGTCGACACCGGCCACGTCGGCGAAAGTGACCCCGGTCGATTTTTCCAGCAGCACGCGAGCGCGGCTCTTGCCAATGCTCATGAGACCACCCATGCCCTGGCGATCGGCAAATTTGCGGAACACGAACATCCAGCCGAGCAGGAACACCAGGGTCGGCACGGTCCACGACAGGACTTCCTGAAGCAGTGTGCTCTGCACCACTCCCGTGTAGTCGACCTCGTAAGCCGCGAGTTTCTCGGCAAACGCCACTTCCATCCTTGGCGTCACGAAGCGGGTCTTGCCATCGATGGGCTGCTTGAAAAGACCGTGGATGTAGGTGTCGTCCACCGCCACCGACGCAATACGCCCGTCCTGTAGATAGGTTTCGAACTGGCTGTAGCTGATGTCTACCTGACGGGAGCGTGGACCCAGCCAATACTGCAGCAACACGATCGCCCAGAGGGCGACCAGCAGGTAGGCCACGTTGAACTGGTGTTTTTTTTCCATGGATCCCCAATGAATCTGTTGCCAGGCTGGGCCCGCCGCTGGAGTCACTGCCTGTCACAGGGTGGCTGCCAGCACGGCGTGCCACTGTAGCGCGCCTCGCCATTGGCGACTTGACCCAGCGCATGCCGCCGACAGCCCGGACCGCAGCGGAGAGCGACGATTTGGAATTCCGGGCTGCCCCTCTACAATGCCGAGCTTGAGTCCCTGCCTCCGGAGTCTCGCTTGTCCTCCTCCGCCTACCTGCGTCGTTTTCCCCAGACTCGCATGCGACGCATGCGCCGCGACGATTTCAGCCGCCGCCTCATGAGAGAAACGGTGCTGACGCCCGATGACCTGATCTATCCCGTGTTCGTGGTGGAAGGTCAACAGCAACGCCAGAGCGTGCCGTCCATGCCCGGCATCGAGCGATGGAGCCTCGATGTGCTGGCGCGGGAAGCTCCCGGCATCGCCGCGCTGGGGATACCCGCCATTGCCCTTTTTCCGGTGACGGCCCCCGGCGCCAAGAGTCTCGATGGCCGGGAGGCCTTCAATCCCGATGGCCTGGCGCAGCGCGCCATACGGGCCGTGAAGGATGCATGCCCGCAACTTGGCGTCATCACCGACGTGGCTCTCGACCCTTTCACGACGCACGGGCAGGACGGCATCATCGACGAACAGGGCTATGTGATGAACGATGCCACGGTCGATACGCTGGTATTGCAGGCGCTTTCGCATGCAGCAGCGGGTGCGGACATCGTGGCGCCCAGTGACATGATGGATGGTCGCATCGGCGCGATCCGTACAGCGCTGGAGCAGGACGGCTACCTGCACACCCGCATTCTGGCCTACTCCGCCAAGTACGCCTCCGCCTACTACGGGCCCTTCCGCGATGCCGTCGGTTCGGCCGGGTCCCTCGGCAAGAGCACCAAGGAAAACTACCAGATGGATCCTGCCAACACGCGCGAAGCGCTGCAGGAAGTGGCGCTGGATCTGGCCGAGGGCGCCGATATGGTGATGGTGAAGCCCGGCCTGCCCTACCTCGACATCGTAAAGGCGGTGAAGGACGAGTTCGGCGTGCCCACGTTCGTCTACCAGGTGAGCGGCGAATATGCCATGCACATGGCAGCGTTCGAGCGCGGCTGGCTCGATGCGGACAAGGTCATGCTGGAATCGACGCTGGCGATCAAGCGGGCCGGTGCCGATGCCATCCTCACCTACTTCGCCCTCTCGCTGGCGCGCAAGCTCTGTTGAGCGCTTGCAGCCCGCACCGTGCTGGGCCGCAAGTTTTGCTGGCAGTGCGCTTGAT
>CANGUU010000079.1 GCA_947457195.1 Gammaproteobacteria bacterium | reverse complement strand
GTCGACTGGGGCTGCAGCAGCAACACGGTGCAGAGGGACAGCAGTACGGACTTGTGCATCACGGGGACTCCGAAACGGATACAGAACAGCAGGAGCGAGCAGCAAGGCCCAGCCGCGAACTGAGCCACCTGCGGCGAGTATAAGCGCCGCCCGGCGCGTTTGCCGACGCGTCTACCGAAGAGGGTTGGCTCCAGGGGTCTGGTCTGTGTACCACGCAGCGCGCTGTCTGTTAGCGTGTCGTCTTGCTTCTCGAGGTCACCGTTCGCATGGCTGCACTTGCTCCCGTTCTTTACCTGCCGCACGGCGGCGGTCCGTTGCCGCTGCTCGGCGATCCCGCCCACGCAGGGCTGATCCGCTTCCTGCGGGCGTTGCCGGCCAGCTATCCGGCACCGGAGGCCTACGTCGTGGTGAGCGCGCATTGGGAAAGCGCATTGCCGGCCGTCTACGGCGGCGAAGAGCATCCCATGTTGTTCGACTACTACGGCTTTCCGCCGCAGACCTACGAGTATCGCTACCCGGCGGCCGGAGACCCGGCCCTCGCTGCCACGGTGGCTGCTTGTCTGCAGGCACAGGGACTGCGCTGCCTGACCGAAACTGCGCGTGGTTTCGACCACGGCACGTTCGTGCCGATGCTGTTGCTCAATCCGGCGGCAGACATCCCCTGTGTACAGCTGTCGCTGCTGAAGGGGCTGCATGCCGATGCCCATATCGCCCTTGGCAAGGCCCTGCAGCCGCTGCGCCGCCGCAACGTCGTCGTGATCGGCTCCGGCATGTCCTTCCACAATCTGGAGGCCGTGTGGGCCGGTCCGCAGCCGCGGCTGCGTGAGGCCAGCGATCGCTTCCACAGTTGGCTCCTGCACACGCTCAGTAGTGCGGATCTGACACCGGAACAGCGTCTGCAACAGTTGGCGAACTGGGAGCAGGCCCCGTTCGCCCGGTTTGCCCACCCGCGCGCCGAACATTTGCTGCCCCTGCATGTCTGCGCGGGCATGGTGGCCGGTGCGCCGGCCACGCTGCTGTTCGATGAAGAGTTGCTGCACCACAAGGTGGCTGGTTTTGGCTGGCGCTGAGCGCTGCGGGACAGGTACTGCTGGCAGCCACTTGCGGTATCCGGAGGCTAGGGTGCCGAGGCTTGCTTGCGTCCGGTCCACGGCTGCCCGCCGGTCTGGCCCAACTTGTCGGTCCACTCGCCGGTGAAGCTGGCGAAATCGCGGGCAAACTCAACCGTGGCAAAGCCCTCGCCAAACTTGTCGGTCCACTCGAAGCTGATGGTGTACGGGCCTTCGAAACGGACATTCGAAATGCGTCCCTTGAAGGCCCCTTCTTCCTCATCCACCTCGTAGGCGCCGGTGAGGCGCCCATCTGCTTCGAAGCGGAAAGTGGTGGTCACAGCGTCCATGTCGACGTTGTTGAACACTTCTCCATGGTAAAGCCCGGCAAGGGCCTCGGGGCCGATCTCGGCGGCGAGAGCAGCACCGGGCAGCGAGGCAAGCAGCAACAAGAGGGTAGTCAGCGGGCGCATGGGGCAGCATCAGAGGCGAACCGGGTGCCGCAAGTCTACGCCAAGGACCGGCACGGCGGCAGGCACTCAGGTGCTGGATGTTTGATTCAAAAAAAAGGCAGGCCCGAGGGCCTGCCGAGGGAGGGTCAAACCGGAATCAGACCGCGATCTTGCCGGGCATGGTGATGCGGGCAGTCTGGGAGGCTTCGATGAAATCGACGCGACAACTTTCGAGGTCGTAAAGACCCCCGACGATCTTGATACTGCCGTCGGCGACGAGACGCGCGATGATCTCGCTCTTGCTCTCGATGAACTTCATGGTTTCCAGGACGTTCAGTTGCGTGACGTTGTAGACGAAGTCGTCGTTCCGGGAATTGCGTTCCGTGACGGTGATGGTCTCGCGGGCGATGGCAGGCTGTACCTTGCGCAACAGGCCAGTCAGATTGCCCAGTTCCACGTGGTCACAGGCAGCCTTGACGGCGCCGCAGCCCGTGTGCCCCAGCACCACGATCAGCTTGGCACCGGCCACCAGCGTGGCGAACTCCATGCTGCCGATGATGTCCTCGTTGGCGATGTTGCCGGCGATGCGGATGCTGAAAAGATCTCCCAAACCGACGTCGAAGATGATTTCTGCCGACGTACGGCTGTCGATACAGCTCAGCACGGCCGCCATCGGATACTGGGCCTTGGTAGTGTTACTGGCCTGCAGGATCAGGTCGCGGGTGAGAGGATTGCCATTGGCAAAGCGCTGGTTACCGTCGCGCAGGTGCTTGAGCACTTCGTCCGCTGTGAGCTTCTGCTGCGCATCCTTGGTCAGTACATTGACCCATTCCACCTTGTCCTGCAGCGTGTAGCGGTCCTTGAAGCCCACGAGCGTCAGCGTGATTTGCCTGGTTTTGGCGGCCGCTGCATCGAACTCGCGGATGATCTCCAACACATCGTGGTCGATGAACTGCGTGTCGCTGGCATCGAGTACCACGTTGCTGTTGTTGGGCAGCGAGGACAGCCGATCGAGCAGTGCGCCGCGATTGAGGAACGAGACCTCCTCGGAAAGCTTGAGACGGATGACTTCACCCTGCGGGTGGATTTCATGACGCTCCTGGAAAGAGTTGGCATGGTTCGCCTTGAGCAGGAAGAACACCGAGCAGACGAGGCCAAGCAGCGTACCGACCAGCAGGTCGGTGAAGACGATGGCGACCAGCGTGGTGACGAAGGGAATGAACTGGTTCATGCCCTTGGCGTAAAAATCCTTGAACAGCTTGATGCTGGCCAGTTTATACCCGGTCACCAGCAGGATGGCCGCCAGCGATGCCAGGGGGATCATATTGAGCAGACGCGGCGCCGCCATCACGAAGGCCAGCAAGAGGAAGCCATGGATGATGGCGGACTGCTTGCTGACGGCCCCGGCGTTGATATTGGCCGAGCTGCGCACGATCACTGAGGTGACCGGCAAACCACCCAGCAGGCCGGAAATGATGTTGCCGGTGCCCTGGGCGAGCAGCTCGCGGTTCGGGGGGGTATGACGCTTCAGGGAATCCAGCTTGTCGACGGCCTCGATGTTCACGAGGGATTCGACGGTGGCAACGATCGCGATCGTGACCGCGGCCATGTAGACCGCCTGAGAGCTAAGGCCGCTGAAATCCGGGAAACTGAGGTTTTGGAAAAAACCTGCCATACCACCGGCATCGGATACCGGAATATTCACCAGGTGACTGGCGGCCAGGCGCAGGCCGCTGGCATCCGAGAACAGGAATTCGTTGAGCACGATGCCAAGAATGACCACCACCAGCGCAGACGGCAGCGGCAGCCGGCGCAGCTTGGCGGACTTGTCCCAGAAGACCAGCACGCCAAGCGACAGCACCGAGATGATCACGGCAGCGGGTGCAAAGTTGGTGAAGGCGGCGGCGATCTCCGTGAAGGTGTTCTCGCCATCGGCCTGGTTGAAGGAAAACTCACCGAAGGCATCGGCGTCCACGCCCAAGGCGTGTGGCAGTTGCTTGAGGATGAGGATCAAGCCAATCGCCGCCAGCAGGCCCTTGACGACGTTGGTTGGCACGTAGTCCGAAATGAAGCCTGCCTTGAACACGCCCAATGCCAACTGGATCACGCCGGCCAGCACCACGGCCGTGAGGAACAGGTCGAAGGCGCCGAGCGTGGTGATCTCGGCCAGCACCACAGCCGACAATCCGGCCGCCGGGCCGCTCACGCTGGTGTGGGAGCCGCTGATCCAGCCGACGACGATGCCGCCGACGATGCCGGCGATCAGCCCGGAGAAGAGTGGTGCGCCGGAAGCCAATGCAATGCCGAGGCACAGCGGTACCGCGACCAGGAACACCACAATGGATGCTGGAATATCCTTGCGCAAATTTTGCAGGTTCGACATGCGGTAAGCTCCTCCCCCCGGAAACACCGGCGCAGTTTATCTACCGATGAATCGATAATGACGAATGTTGAAAACTCATGGCCTACAAACGAATTCTGGCTGCCACCTCAGTAAGATACGGGATTTCGTGGGGGCATGCCGGTGAGCAAGACTCGTTTTTACCAGAAAAAAGCCTCGAATAAGTCGATGTATTTTTGCCCGTGCCACCGCCGGGAAGGTGGGGCTTCCGGCGTCGCGGCGACTGCAGTGCAGGCATGGACGTCAATGCCTGCCGACTGCAGTAGAATCCCCGGCACCCTCCCGCGCTCCGTCGAGGTCCGTCATGCCCGCCTCTGCTCCCGATCCACGCCCCGGAGCCGCCGCTCCGCTGGCACTCCGCCTCTTGCGGCCTCTGTTGCTGCCCGCTCTGCTGGGTCTGCCGCTGCTGTTGTTGGTGACCATGTGGTGGTGGGACAAGGAAATTCCTGTCTACGACAGCGTGGCTGCAACCAACGCCGCAGCCGAAGTCCGTGGGGAACGGGTCGTCGTCGGAACGTTGACCACCGATGCGCTGATCCAGGTAGTGGAGCACCTGCTCGACAAGCGTGGCGGATACCTGTCGAACGACCTGCTGCCTCCGGGGTCGCTCATGGACAACATTCCCAGCTGGGAATTCGGTGCGCTGGTGCAAAGCCGGGATCTGGCCCGCTCGCTGCGCAACGGCTTTTCTCGCTCCCTGACCCAATCGGTGGAAGATAGCGATCTGTCCGAAGCAGAGCCGCAGTTGTCGGTGACCAATGACAGCTGGCTGTTCCCCTCGTCCGAGCGCGCTTATGCGGAGGCTGTCGACACCCTCAAGCGCTACCGCAGCCGCCTGCAGGATGCCGATACCCAGGACGCCCAGTTCTACGCCCGTGCCGACAATCTCGCGGACTATCTCGGGGCGGTGGAAACGCGGCTTGGCAGTTTGTCGCAGCGCCTGTCGGCCAGTGTGGGGCAGGTACGGGTGAATACCGACCTCGGTCGCGACGCCAGTGCCGAGCAGAACCTGCCGCTCGAGCCAGAAACCGAAGTGCAGACGCCATGGCTGGAAATCGATGACGTGTTCTACGAAGCCCGAGGTGCCGCCTTTGCACTCACCCTGTTCCTGCATGCCATCGAACATGACTTCGCTGCCGTGCTGGACGACAAGAACGCCCGAGTGAACCTGCAACAGGTCATCCGCGAGCTGGAGGAGGCGCAAGCGCCCTTGGGCAGCCCTGTCGTGTTGAACGGGTCCTCGTTTGGCCTGTTTGCCAACCACTCCCTGGTTCTGGCCAACTATCTGTCGCGCGCCAATGCCACCATCATCGAACTGCGTGCCTTGCTTGAGCGTGGCTGAGCCAAGCGTCCACACAAGAAACCAAAATCCGAGGGAGGAGAACCCATGCTGCAGCGCTACTCGATCCACCAGCGCTCTACGAAGATCCTGCTGGCGACATCGCTCGTAGGGGTCGCGAGCTGTGCCAGCGAGCGGTCTGCAACGCCGGTCGAGGCTGCTGATAGCAACGCCGCGGCCGGTGCTGCCACGGCAGCGGTCGAAGGTGCTGCACCGGCGGCAACCGAGGCCGCAGTCCCAGCAGAGCGCGAGTGCCGCACGGTGGCTACTGTCTCTGGCAGCAAGATGCGCCGCAGTGTGTGCCATACCCCTGCCGAGTGGGCGGTGATCGACCAACGCGAACTGAATCGGCGGCAGAGTCAGGAAGACTTCTTCCGGCGCGCCATCGAAAACTCCACCTTCAGCTCGGGTGGATCGACCGGTTCACCCGCAGGTCGGCCCTAGGGGAGGCAGGGCGGCGGGGTCTGGCGCGACCGGCCGCTGTGACAGGATCCGCCGATTCAGAAGCCCCCGCCGCGCTTGAACCCTCCGCCACCGAAGCCGCCGCCGCTCCCGAACCCTCCACCCCCAAAGCCTCCCCCGCCAAAGCCGCCGCGGCGACCGCCACCGAGACCACTGCCGCCCCAACCGCCGTCCCAAGGACCTGAACCCGGTCGACGGCGCCGGCCGAGCGCCCGCAGGGCCGCTTCTTCCAAGCGCAGTGTTCGCTGCAGTTCATGCTCGAGTGCCTCGAGCTCGTTGCGCTTGAGCTGCTGCATGGCTCCATTGGTAGCGAGACCTGCCTGCAGCTGGCACAGCAGCAGTTGTGCGCGCTCCAGCTCCGGCAGCAGCCTGTCGTCTTCCTGACTCAGGGTGGCGGCAACGAAACGCGCCAGCTCCTGACCCTGCACCTTGTCGGCCACCATGGCAGCGATGGCCGTGTGAAGTGGGTGGTCACCACTCGTCAGTCGCTGGATTTCCTGCTGCGTTGCCGCGATACGACGCGCATGTTCCACCATGACTGCCTTGCGCCCGGCGAGCTCGCCCGCGGCCATTTCCACACGCCGTGCGAGTGCCGGGCGTCCCTGCTCCACGCCGAGCTCCTCGCGCTGCGCGTTGATCCAGTCTTCGAGACTACCCAGCTCTGCCGTCGCCTCGTCGAGCGTGGTCTGAAGACGCGCTGGTATGGCAAGCAGCACGGCATACTGGGCGGCATTGGTCTGGTAGTGACAGCGTGCCGCGAGCCAACGATCGAAGCGCTTTGTCAGGCTGGAAGCGACATAGTGACTTTCGCCGAAGCCTCGCTGGTACAGGTAGGCAAAGTAGCGGTCCTCCTCGTAGGCGCGGCGCTTGTCCGCTGCGTCTTCTGCAGACTCGGCCTGCTGCTGGCGCAGGCGCTCAGTCAGCAGTTCGATCTCGCCGAGCGTCCGCATGGACTCCTGCACTTCCGGTCTTTGCTCCAGCAGGGTTTCCACGCTGGCATCCAGACTGGCCAGTGCCGCACTGGCTTCGCCATGCGCGGCCAACGCCAGTGGCAACTGCTGCTGATCCGCAGCCGCCGCGGCCTCCTCGGCGCGCAGCCGATCCAGCAAAACCTGCTGGTGCTGATCGAGCTGCCCAAAGCGCAGTTGCATGTGCTCGTCGAGGCTGGTCCAGTCAAATTTTTCACCCAGCCGGACAGCCGCTGTGACCACTGCCCTGATCTGCTGCAGCAGGTCGGCAACCTGCTGTTCGGTGGTAGCGCGCTGCTGCTCAAGCCGCGTTTGCTCGCGCTGCAAGTGCTGCTGCTCGTCCTGCAGGGACTTGAGTTGCTGTTGCAGGTTGCGGCTGTCCACGCGGCTCACCACTCTGCAATGAAGCGCGCTTCGGCGCCGTCGCCAAGCTGCCACGTCAGCTGGTTGGCCGGCTTGCGGCCCAGTAGCGTTGAGCGCAGCAGACCGTCATCGGCCTTGTCGAGTCGCATGCTCTCGAAAAGGGCCGCGCTGACCAAAACGCCAAAACGGCTCTGCTTGTAGGCCATATTGTCCTCGATGCTGTCGAACGGCACGTCCACCGCGGCGCCGTCGCTGCCGACGGCATCGACGATCAGATAGTTGCTGCGCGCGCTGCGGTCTTCGCCGTAGTAACGCCACACACCCGTGTCTTCACCTCGCTCATTGAGGATCTGCAGGGCAATGTCCTGACCGAAGAAAGTACAGGTATCACCGGCATGAGCCGCCCAGGTCTCGATGCCGGCCACGGCAGGCGCCTGCCGATAGCCTCGGCCGGCCTCCAGCAACGCCCGTAGGCTGCGCAGATCATTGACATCGGTGGCCCTGGTCACCGCACCTTCGAGGCAGGCCAGCGCGTCAGCATGACCGGTGAGCGAGCGCGATAGTTCATCCAGACCCAGCGTGGCATCGTTCATGGCGTCGACGAAGGCCAGGCGACTGCTGCCGGGCAGGATTGCCGTCTGCAAACGCTCGTTGGCCACGGTGATCGAGTGCCAGTCCTGCAGGCGGCTGTCACTGGCGAGGCGCTGTTGCCACTGCGTGTAGCGCGTGGCGGCCTGGGTCAGTGCCTGGTGTTCGTTGCCGAGTTGTTGGGCGCGACCGATCGCGCTGAGCGTAGGAGCGATGCCTGCGTGGCAGCGGCGCAAAGCCAGTTCGCCACTCCAGCCGAGCGCGAGGTCGGTGGGGAGACTGATGACAAGACACTGACGGGCGTCCTCGAGCGCTAGCATGGTTTGCGCATAATCGCCCTGCAATGCCGCGACCCAGTCGGGCAGTGCCGGGATCGCCGCTGACTGAAGGGTGGGCAGCGTGCGCGGCAGCGTGGAGAGCAGGGCCGCGTCCTGCTGCAGATCTTCCAGCTGTGCCAGCAAGTCGGCGCGGTAGGCCTGCAGCTCACGCTGCTGCTGCCAGCGCGCGAACTGCTGATCGGCCAACCAGCCCGCCAGACCGGTGGTCGCTACCAGGAGCAGCGCTGCCACGATCCGCTTGCGCAGCACGTAGGCACTGGCCACCAGGTGACCGAAGGGTCCGAGAGATGCCGCCTTGAATGCGAGCCGCTGGGCCTGTCGCTCGGCGATGGCCTGGTCGATGAGTGCCTCGGAGACGCTCAGGCCGGCTGCCGCGTAGTACGCCTGGATTTCCGCGCGCAGCTCCTGCAGACGCCCGGCATCGCCCAGCGCGCGGTCCAGCCGCTCCTGCTCACGCCGCAGACCATCGATGACGTCGATGGTCAGCAGCTTTTCTTCGAAGGCGCGCGGGTCGGCGGTGCTCATGCGGGCAGCCTGGGTGGGGAGGGTGTCAGCCAGCGGCGCGCCGGACGATCAGCTCGTTGAGATGCTTCTTGCCGGCCTCGACAGCCTCGGTGATCTCGGCGGCATTGCGGGTGGCCAGCTGACGCAGCTCATGGATGGTATCGTAGGAGCGCAGCTGGAACTCGTTCACCGAGTCGACCAGCTTGCGGACCGAATCCACGGCCAGTCCCGGACCGTAACCGGCCTTGAGTCCCTCGAGCTGGATCTGGGTGCCGAGGTCGGCAATCGACTCCAGTCCCTGGTTGATGCCCTGCTTCATGGCGTTCAGCGTCTGCGTGCCCTCGTGCAGCCCCTGCAGAGACGTGAAGGCCGCCGACAGCGCGGTGAAGACGGTCTCGTTGGTGGAGAAGAACGTCACGGCCTGCTGGTAGACACGTTCCTTGAT
>CANGUU010000078.1 GCA_947457195.1 Gammaproteobacteria bacterium | reverse complement strand
GTATATCCCCAGCTCGAATTGCTGCTCACAGCCCTGCGCGATGCTGGCCGAGCCGCCGTTGCTGGTGGTGCTTATGCCGTTTTCGAGGCGTCCGCAGTCATCGGTAAAGTCCGTGAATATCTGCCCGTCATTGAGTTCCACCGTGCTGAAGTAACCGTCGGCTACTGCGACCAGTCGCTCGCGCGGGCGGAGTTCCTCTTGGGCCAGCAGATCGTCCCAGCTTGCATCGTGGAGCACCTGATCCGGATCCCCGAAGGGCTTTGGCATGTCGGGCAGCCGATTGACGATGGTCTCGATTTCGGTGACCAACCGGTTCTCCACCTTCAGGCGCAGGGCGAGATAGGCAGGATTGCCGTGCTCCTCGACGATACCGAACCAGGCGGCATTGCCGGTACGGGCATCGGCCACTTCCAGTGCTCCGTCCCTGACGCTGGAGAGGGTTCCCCAGAGGCCGTCGTTGCCGACTGGCATCGTGACGTTGTTCTCGGAAAACACCACAGTGGCTGACAGGCGTGCACTGTCAGGATCATGGTTGGCCAGCGCGCGCAGGTAGTTACGGGTGAACTCGAGCAGGCAGTCGCGGTCGCAACTCGTCTTGATGATGGCACTGGGCTGACCTGGCGCCTGTGCCTGCACGGTACCGGGGCCACCGAGGAGAGTGCTCAGCAACAGGAGCGGCAAGAACGTGATTTTCGGCATGGGGTAGTCCTCTTCACAATATCAAGCCTGGCAAGCCGCTGCAGAGCCGCGCGGTCGTCAGTCGGCGGCAGACAGTGGTACGGCATACAGCATAGCCGGTGGCGCTTGCTGCCCGCGCAGCGCGGGGTCCAGCAAATACTGGATGCTGGTCTTGGTCACGTACGCCGTATTGCCCACCACCGTAGCGCCCGGGGCAGATCCCAGATCAGCACGCAGTACCTGCATGCTCACGCTGTCGCCCTCGATGTGCAACACACTGAGGCGACCTGCGCTGCTCTCGGCTTGCAGAAATCGGTTACCCGCAACCAGGCGCAGGGCATCCGGACCACCGAGCGGTTCCGACACACGCAACTCACTCACCGCTTCCAGGTGTCCGCTACGATCCAATTCCAGCCGAAACAGCTTCTGGGACCTGACGTTGTTCGCATACAGCGTTCCCGAGGCGCTGAAGGCCAGACCATCGATGCCAACGAGAGCGGGGTCACTGCCCATCAGTTCGAGTGCTGAGGCGCCCGGTGCCAGCCTGAACAGCCTGCCGTTACCGGTATCGGAAGCATAGGCACTACCGTCCGCAGCGATCGTGATGTCGTTGCAGGTCCCGGCCGGTGCCGGAAAATCGTAGCTGCCCTTGAAGGCTCCGCTGTCGAGCACGAAGGCCTTCAGCGCCGTGGTGCCGGTCGGGGGCTCCGGCCCGAAGAAATTCGGTGCGGAGCAGAGCCAGAACGTGTTGCGGGGTTCGTCCGCCAACACACCGAGGATGGACAAAATGCCATTGCGCTCATCGGGTCGAATCCACGGATGGGCTTCGGCGGCTCCCGGTTCTGCCCTGTAAACGATGCCCTTGGTGCTGCCAGCGTACACCCTGCCGGCCTGCGTAGAGGTAATGCTCTCAGGAAACACGTCGACGTCCATGATGCGGATGTCCGGCAGCGGCGACTGCGCCAGCAACACGGCGGGTAGCAGCAACAGTGCGGCGACAGCGGGCCGCAGGATGAGGGTGGCGGGGAGGCTGCGCACGACATGTTGGTGGAGAGGCAGGGCGCTGGCGTCAGGACACCACGCGTTGGCAGGGCAGGGCATGGGCAACTGATCTTCGGTTAGCTCACGAGGTGGCGGTCGGATGATAGCCAGTAGTCGGCGCTTGGCACCATCAGGGTGCCGTGAGGCACTTGACTCACTGCATATTTTTTACAATCTTGCTTGCTACAAGGTCCAGCGTTTTTTGCGCCTCTCGACGTGCGCTCAATCAGGGAGAAAGATGGGCGATGCGAGGGGTGACATACCGATCAGGAAGGGGAATCGACCAGGCGCAGATCACAGCAGTCCCACAACTCACCCGCCAGCTAACCCACTAACCAATCCATCAACCGTAAACTACCAGCACCGTAGCAGAATCTGGTCAACAGAAGGGGAATCAGCACAATGAAGTCAATCATTCGTAAGAGCGTACTGGCAGCCGCAGGTCTCGTTCTGTCTTTCGGCGTTGCCGCTCAGGAAGGCCACCCCATGAAGGGCTCCTGGATCGGTGAGTGGAAGGGTAACCAGAAGCTGGGCGACTTCGTGTTGCTGGTCCTCGACTGGGACGGCCAAAACATCAGCGGCATCGTGAATCCCGGTACCGACAATCTGACCATCAGCAAAGCCACGCTCAATCCCGATGACTGGAGCGTGCACATCGAGGCCGGCGGCTATCAGTTGGATGGCAAGATCGAAAAGCTCGAGTTGCCGGCGCGCATGGTCGTTGGCACCTGGAAGGGTCCCGAGGGTGCCGGTGGTGCGCTCGAAATCGTCCGTCAGTAATGTGCCGGTCCAGAAGCCAATTCGGGATGGGAATCCTCATGCAGAGAACTAAGTTCAAGTCCGCGATCGGTGTGTCGGTTCTGGTGGCAGCGCTGGGTCTGGTATCAGCCCCGCTGCTTGCACAACCGGCAGTCCACGCGAAGTTCGACCCGGCCAGCGAAATGTCGATTGCGGGCATCGTGACCTACGTCGATTGGAAAAATCCACGAGCGCACGTGTTCGTGAATGTCAGCGACGGCTCCACGGTCACCAACTGGGCGGTCGAGCTGGAAAGCCCGTTGGTCCTTCGTGGCAGCGGGTGGTCGGCTGCTTCGGTGAAACCGGGTGACAGGATCGACGTGAAGGGCATCCGTGCCCGTGACGGTTCCCGCCAGATCTGGTCGGAGTCCATGACTGTGGCTGGCCGCCCGGTTTTCACCCTCAAGGATCTCGCGCCCGCCGTACCCGCGCAAAAGGCGCCAGCGCCCCGCGGATCCGATGGAATGATCCTGCTCGGCGCCGCGTCAGGCTACTGGGGTTTCCCGAGCGAACATGCGTTGGTGGAAGACGGCGTTGAGGTCGATGTCGATAGCTACGGTCAGCTCGCCAACCTGGCGGATGCCAGCAAGGTGGCGCCCCTGCAGCCATGGGCACTCGCGCTGTATCGGCATCGTCAAGAGCGCAATCTGCGTGACGACCCGATGTTCATCAACTGCAAACCGCCGGGCGGTCCCCGGCAATATCAGTCCGACCTCGGCTTCAAATTCGTGGAAGACAAAGCCAACCAACGCATTTTTGTAATGATTGGCAGTGGCAACCGCAACTACCGCATCATCTACATGGACGGTCGCGCCCAGGTAGGCAGCGTGACCGGCGACGATGACAACCCGCTGTATTACGGCAGGGCCCAAGGCAAATGGGAGGGCGACACGCTGGTGGTGAATACCCGTGGCTTCAACGAAGATTTCTGGCTCACCAATGGCGGGCTCCCGCACACGGGCGGCCTGGTGTTGAATGAACGCTTCACGCGGACGGATATGAACACCCTGCAGTATGAGGTCGAGATCGAGGATTCCGGCGCCTACACGCGGCCCTGGAAAGCCAGCTGGACCATGCAGTGGGTGCCAGACCAGGAAGTGCCGATTTTCTTCTGTCAGGACAACCGTCCTTGACCAATAGAGTTGAGCACTCTGACAACGAATCCAGGGAATTGTCATGATCAAACACATTCAGGTAATGCTGACCGCGCTGGCGATAGCCGTCTCGGGATCCACCCTTGCCCAGCCGCGGCGCGAGCCGCCGCCAGCCGGACCCGCCCCCGTCAATGCCGTAGGGCGCGTCCTGCTGCAGGGTGCCGATCCCACTGACAAAGGGGTATGGACCCCCGTCTTTGGCATTCTCGATCCGATCACACCCTACGAGCAGATTCCTTTTCAGCCCTGGTCGAAGGCACTTTACGATTACCGGCAGACGCGGGAACTCGAGCCGCACACGCGCTGCAAGGCGTCTGGCACGGCGCGTCAGTTCCTGACGCCCTACGGAGTGGAATTCGTCGAGTTGCAGGACCTGCAGCAGATCATCATTTTCGACATCGGGGGTCCGCACACGTTCCGCATCATCTACATGGACGGTCGGGAGCACCCGCAGGACTGGCAACACACCTACTACGGGCACTCGGTGGGCCGTTGGGAGGGCAATACGCTGGTCGTCGACAGTGTTGGATTCACCGAACAGTTCTGGCTGGACCGACGTGGCATGCCGCATACCGATCAGTTGCATACGATCGAACGTTTTACGCGCACCAACAAGAACACCATGGAGTACCGCATTACCATCGACGATCCGGCGACCTACACCAAGACCTTCGACGGGGGCTTCAACCTGCGTTGGAACCAGGGCGAGGAACTCTTCGAATACGTTTGCCAGCAGGCCAACTACGCCACGGAGTTGATGGTAGGCGCTGGTGCCGAGTCGGTGGATCGCAGCAGCAATATCGTTCCCTGACGTTCGCGTCACGGGAGGCGGCAGGGCAGGGAGAGACCCCGCGTGCCCTGCCTGCGTGATGAAGAGCGGCGCCCGGGCGCCGCTTTTTTCTTGCGGATCAGGTTAGCCAGTCGAGCAGCAGCTGGCTGACGTGTTCCGGTGCTTCCATCGGTGCCATGTGACCGCAATCCGGGATGACCACCAGCTCGGCAGCGGCCAGTGTCGCCTTGAGCTGCTGCTGCAGCGGTAGCGGGTTCCAGTTGTCCTGTTCTCCGCAGACGATGCGCACCGTGTGATGGATGCCGGCGAGGTAGGCAGTCTGGTCGGGTCTTTGCTCGGCCGCCTCCAGCTGGCCCCGCAGGTCCTCTACGCTGTTGCGCAGCACCATCCGACGAATCCGTTCACACAGCGCCGTGTCCGCATGCCGCCGTGGATGCAGCATAAAGGGGATCCACTGCTCTGCCACGGCGGACAGTCCGCCACTGCCAGCCAGGGCGAGCAACTGGCGATTGCGCGCGTACTCACCTGCCGCCACCGGGTGTACTCCGGCATCCATGATGACGAATTGCTCGATTCGCTCCGGTATGCGTCTCAGGAGCTCCATCGCCACGCGTCCTCCCATGGAATGGGACACGAGCGAGAAGCGCGCGGGCGCCTGCGTCAGCACGTGATCGGCCATGGCGGCAAACGAGCGGAAGCCCCGGAACACCGGGACTTGCAGCGCCACGTGCGGCGCCAGTGCGTCTATCTGGTGCTGCCAGACGGCTTCATCGCAAAGCATGCCGGGCAGCAGCAGGACTGTCGGTCGGGTGTTCATGCAACAAGCACCTGGGCGTCGTCGCCGGAAAAGGGCGCGGCCTTATAGCATGGCTGGTCGCCAGCGCCTACGGCTGCGGGCTGTGAGGCCTTTTTGCCGGCCGGCATGACCTGGCGGCACGGTTGAAGTGGCGCCGCTGAGCCACTACGATGCCGACAGCGTTGTCGGGCCCAAATAGCCGCATATCCCCGTGAGACTCCAGGAGACGAGAACATGAACGCCGCTCAAAAACTCCCCTTGCGCCTGCATCACACTGCCTACGTTGCCAAGGATCTCGAAAAGACCCGCGCCTTCTACGAAGACCTCATCGGTTTGCCGCTCCTCGCGACCTGGTGTGAAAAAACTGAACTTTTCGGCAAGGAGCGGGTGTACTGCCATTGCTTCTTCGGACTCAAGGACCAGAGTGCGTTGGCATTTTTCCAGTTTGCAGACCCGGCGGATCAGGCAGAGTTCGGCCCGCCGCTGCCCATCTCCGGTTTCCGCCACATTGCGGTCAAGGTGGAAAAGGACCTGCAGCTGGAATTACTGGAGAAGATAAAGGCAGTGGGCTACCCGCAGGAGAAGTACTACTTCCTCGAGCATGGTTACTGTAACTCGCTTTATGTGCTGGATCCGGACGACATGATCGTCGAGTTCTGCACCGACCATCCGCAGGTCGACAAGATCAACGACGAAGTGGCCCCCAAGGCGCATGCAGAACTCAAGCGCTGGTTGGCCGGTGATCACACCCCGAATAACACGGCCTATCACCGCGAACAGTCGATCTGACGTTCCCGCAGCAATGCCTGTCAGCGCCGGCCGAGGCCTTGCCTCGGCCGCGTCATTTCCGGCCCCGCAAAATGGCCTCGCTGCGAGTGACCTGCATCTCTGGCATCGCGGCGTCTTGCTGGCCGTGCCCGTCCCTTGAATCTGATGTCGCCGAAAGATCTTGAAGCCCGTCTCGAGCACTGTCTGATCGCCGATCGCTGGCCATTGCGGCAGGCCCTGCAGCGACTGGGCAAGCCCGCCGGTGCGGCGCCGGAGGCTGACAAGCTGGACGCACTGCAGCGGCTTGCTGAGCGTGTGGAGCAATCCTGCCGGCGGGTGGAGGCCCGGCGAGAAAGCAGGCCAACAGTCCACTATCCGCCCGGGTTGCCGGTGAGCGCTCGCGTCGATGAGATCAAGACGGCGATCGCCGCGCATCCCGTGGTGATCATCGCCGGGGAGACGGGGTCCGGGAAAACCACCCAGATACCCAAGATCTGCCTCGATCTCGGGCGGGGTATCTGCGGCCTGATCGGGCATACGCAGCCGCGCCGGTTGGCAGCACGCAGCATCGCCGAGCGGCTTGCCGTGGAACTTGGCTGTGAGCGAAGCGATCTCGTGGGTCATCAGGTCCGCTTCACCGACACCAGCAGCGAGCGCTCCCTCATCAAGGTGATGACCGACGGCATCCTGCTGGCCGAAACACAGCACGATCCCTGGCTCAATCGCTACGACACCCTCATCATCGACGAGGCGCATGAGCGATCGCTGAACATCGACTTCCTGCTCGGGTATCTCAAGCGTCTGTTGGCGAGACGGCGGGATCTCAAAGTGATCATCACCTCTGCCACCATTGAAGTGGAAAAGTTTTCGGCCCATTTCGGGGGGGCGCCGGTGATCGAGGTCTCCGGTCGCACCTTCCCGGTTACCGTGCATTACCGTCCGCCAGCGGCAGAGCAGGAGGGTGGCGACCCCGAGTTGCCGGAGCAGGTCGTGTCGGCTTTTGATTTCCTCCTGCAGTTGGAGCGCCAGCAACGGCCTTCCCACCGGGATGTACTGGTCTTCCTGAGCGGCGAGAAGGAAATCAGGGACTGCGCCGAAGCCCTGCGCAAGCGCCAGTATGCCCACCTGGAGGTCCTGCCCTTGTATGCGCGACTCAGTCAGCGCGAACAGAATCGTGTGTTCGAGTCCCATGTCGGTCGCCGCATCGTGCTCACCACCAACGTCGCCGAAACCTCGCTGACCGTACCGGGTATCGGCTACGTGATCGACAGCGGCTGGGTTCGCATGAGCCGCTACAGCGTACGCAGCAAGATCCAGCGGCTGCCGATCGAGCCGATTTCACGGGCCAGCGCCAACCAGCGGGCGGGACGCTGCGGACGGCTGGCGCCAGGAGTCTGTATCCGGCTCTACAGCGAAGAGGACCTGGCCGGTCGACCCGCCTTCACGGATCCGGAAATCCTGCGCACCAACCTGGCCGCCGTGATTCTGCAGATGCTCGCGCTCAGACTCGGCAACATCGAGGAATTTCCCTTCATCGAGCCGCCCGACGGTCGCGCCGTGCGCGACGGTTTTCGGTTGCTCGAGGAACTGCAGGCGGTCAGCAGTAACGGAGAGCTCACGACACTGGGCCGCCAGATGGCACGCCTGCCACTCGATCCGCAACTGTCTCGCGTGGTATTGGAAGCCGCACAGCGTCATGCCCTGCGCGAGACCCTGCTTATCGTCAGTGCGCTCAGTATCCAGGACCCGCGTGAGCGCCCGACCGAGCGACAACAGGCTGCCGATGAGCGACATCGTGCCTATCAGCACCCGGAATCCGATTTCCTCGCCTTTGTGAATCTCTGGGACAACTTCGAGCAGCAGCGGCAAGCACTCGGGGCCAATCGGCTACGCAAGTATTGTCAGGAACAATTCCTGTCCTTCATGCGCATGCGCGAATGGCGGGAGGTGCACCGGCAACTGCTGTTGCTCTGCGCGGAACTCAAACTGCCCCTCAATCCGGAGCCGGCCACCTACGAGGAAATCCATCTGTCGCTGCTGACCGGCTTCATCAGCCAGGTCGCGCAGAGACTCGAGGAGGGTGGCTATCTCGGGGCCCGCAGTCGCAAGTACGCGGTATTCCCGGGTTCGGCGGTTCACCGCAAGAACTACCGCTGGCTGGTATCGGCGGAGTTGATCGAGACCAGCCAGTTGTTCGCGCGCATGAATGCCCGCGTCGAGCCCGACTGGATCGAAAAACTCGCGCGGCATCTGACCAAGCGGGACTATGTGGAGCCGCACTGGGAGCAGCGTCGCGGCCAGGTATGCGCGTACGAGAAAGTGCTCCTTTTCGGTCTCGTGCTGGTAGAGCGACGCAGAATCAATTACGGGCCAATCGACCCGGTCGAGAGCCGCAGGATTTTCATCGAAGAGGCCCTCGTCGGCCGGCAGCTGAAAACGCGTGCTGCTTTCTACGCGGCCAACCTGCGTCTTATCGACAAGATCGGTGAACTCGAGGAGAGACTGCGACGCCGGGATCTCCTGGTCGACGACACTGCGCTCTCCCGGTTCTACGACAGCAAACTGCCGGCCAATGTGCACGATGTGGCCAGTCTGGAGCGCTGGTACTTTGCGCTGCCGCAGGCCAAGGTCACCGGATTGTTGCTGACCGAGGCCGAACTGCAGACCACCACACTGGCGGCCGAGGAGCTGGCGCAATTTCCCGAACAGGCGCGCACGGCGAGTCTGGCCGTGCCCCTGACCTATGCTTTTGCGCCGGGCGCGGCCGATGATGGCGCGGCGATAACGGTTCCTGTCTCCGCGCTCCGGCAGCTGCGCGCCGAAGAACTCGACTGGCTGGTGCCGGGTCTGCTGCGTGACAAGTGCATCGCCCTCATTCGTGCGCTGCCCAAGGCGCTGCGCAAGACCTTCGTTCCGGTACCGGATGTCGTCGATC
>CANGUU010000077.1 GCA_947457195.1 Gammaproteobacteria bacterium | reverse complement strand
CAGAACTTTGTCCGTGAGGAAGCCTTGTACCGCGAAGCACTGCGGATGCGCATGGAGGAAGGGGACTACATCATCAAGCAGCGTCTTGTGCAGAAGGTGGAGTTTCTGCTCGAGAATACACTCGCAGAAGCGGTAGTGCCCACCGAGGAAGCCATGGACAGCTTCTACCGTGAGCGCATAGCCGAGTACGAAGTCGCCCCGGTGTATTCATTCACCCACGTTTTCTTCGACGCCGGACGCGGGGGCATGGACGAAGCCCTGCAGCGTGCCAGGGCCGCTCAGTCACGGGTTGCCCGACTCCGCTTCGACGAAGCGAGTCAACTCGGAGACCGCTTTCCCTTCCTGCAGAATTATGTCGAGCGCACACAGGACTTCGTGGTCAACAATTTCGGCGCGGACTTCGTAGACAGCCTGCAGGCGATCGAGCCGTCCGAATCCGAGTGGCAAGGTCCTCTCGCATCGCGCTACGGCTATCACTTCGTGATGCTGATCGCGCGCCAGCCAGCCACTACACCGCCGTTGGCTGAAATCCGCGAACGTGTGCTCGACGACTACCGCTACGAAGCCATCGTGCGCAACCGTCAGCAAGCCGAGCAGGAGGTCATAGCCGGCTACCAGGTCGTAGTAGATTTGGAGCCGACGCCATGAGATCGACGGAGCAAGCGGCAGCCTGCCGACCGACCTGGCTGCTGCTCTGCCTGCTGGCGGCCTGCCTCGGGCTGCCGTCCCTTGTTCTGGCGCACGATGCACGACCGGTCGCGGTAACCATCATCGAGGTCCTGCCGAGCACCTTCCAGGCCTCGCTTCGTGTGCCGCCGACCGTTGAGCCCCAGAATTTTCCGAGTCTCGTGTGGCCGGCAGGCTGTGAGCGACTGACAGGCGACGAAGGTGCCTTGCCGCTCTGGCGCTGTCCAACGGGTCTGGCCGGCACGAATTTCTCCATGCGCTTTCCCCAATTCAATCCCTCGCTGGCCACCTTCTACCGCGTCGAGTGGCTCGATCGAGCTCCGCAGCTGGCGATCCTGCCACCCACCGCGCAGGGCTGGCAGGTGCCAGAGGCAGACGGGCCGACCAAGGTGCTAAGGGAGTATTCGCTGCTGGGCATCGAGCACATCCTGTTTGGCTACGATCATTTGCTCTTTGTGCTCGGTCTGCTGGTGATTGCCCGGACCTGGCGCCGCATCCTGCTCACCGTCACCGGCTTCACCCTGGCCCACTCCATTACCCTGAGTCTGTCCTCGTTGGGTTGGCTGCAAGTACCCATCGCACCGGTTGAGGCGACGATCGCCTTGTCCATCGTGTTTCTGGCCGTCGAGATCAGCCGCCCGCGTCACTACCCAAGTCTCACCTACCAATACCCGGTGCTGGTGTCGTTCAGTTTTGGACTGCTGCATGGACTGGGTTTCGCTAGTGCGCTTGGAGAAATCGGCCTCGCCGAAAACCAGGTGCTACTGTCGCTGCTGTTCTTCAACATCGGCGTAGAACTGGGTCAGCTGGCCTTCATTCTGGCGGTGGGCGGGCTGGCCCTGCTGGTGACTGACTGGGGCCTGCGCCATCTACAGGCGGCCACACTGGAGCGGCTGCGCTGGCAAGCCGACAGGGCGGCCAGCTATGTCATCGGCGTTCCAGCGTCTTATTGGTTGCTGGAGCGGCTGGGTGGCTGAAGGCTACGCGTGGCCCGCGAGCCGTCGCTGCCCTGGTCGACCAGCGAGCGGTCGCCGCCATCCGGGCCGCTCGAGCTAGCCCTTGCCCTGCGCCCACGCGCCTGACTAGTATCCCGCGGCCGCAAGCCTGATTTCCCACGGTGTTCAACCCCGGAGTGCCGCATGCAAACCTCCAACCCTGCCGTCGCTGATTCGACTGGCTCCAAGACCATCCTCGGCCACCCTCGCGGTCTCTTCATTCTGTTCATGACGGAGATGTGGGAGCGCTTTTCCTACTACGGGATGCGCAGTTTGCTCATCCTGTATCTCACGCAGCACTTCCTGTTCTCCGATGAGCGCTCGGCAGCCATTTATGGCGCCTACACGGCGCTGGTCTATGTCATGACCATCATTGGTGGCACGCTCGCCGACAAGTACCTCGGATCGCGCAAGGCCGTGACCTATGGTGCCCTGCTGCTGGTGCTCGGTCATGTCGGCATGGCGTTCGAGGGCAGCGGGGCACGTCAGCTGATGACCTACCAGGGACAGGAGTACCAGCTCACGCTGGACGGGCGAGGCGGAGATGCCAACCAGATCGTCCGTTCTACCAGCGGAGAATCCCGAATTCGCTTCAGTGACGGCGCGACCCAGATGCTAGTCGAGAATCCCGCGGCGGTTGGCTTGCCGGCGTCCATTGCGGTCGATTCCTATGAGCTGCGTACCGAGCCGGATCCGTTCTACCAGAACGTCATGTACCTCTCACTGTCCCTCATCATCGCCGGGGTTGGCTTTCTCAAGGCCAACATTTCCACCATCGTCGGTGCGCTGTATGGCTTCGGCGACACGCGACGCGACTCGGGCTTCACGATCTTCTACATGGGGATCAATCTGGGTGCCTTCCTCGCGTCGATACTCTGTGGCTGGCTGGGCATCGCCTATGGCTGGAAGTACGGCTTCGGACTAGCCGGTATCGGCATGGTGCTGGGGCTGTTCACGTTCCTGCGCTTCCAGCACTGGCTGGAGGGGCGGGCCGAACCCCCGGATCCGGCCAAGCTGCGCAGCAAGGTGGCCGGTCCACTGACGATCGAACATCTCTGCTACCTCACCGGGCTGGCCATCGTGGCCGTTTCCATTCTGCTGGTGATGAATTCGCATCTGGTCAATGACGGCTATGTGGGCATGCTCGGTGTAATCCTGCTGGTGGTACTGGTGGCGTACGCCTTCCTGAAGTGCCAGGGCGAGGACCGCGACCGGATGCTGGCGAGTGTCTATTTCATTCTCGCGCAGATCCCTTTCTGGGCGCTGTTCGAGCAGGCAGGCTCGTCGCTTACGCTGTTCACCGACCGTCTGGTGGACCGGACCCTGCTTGGCTTTACCGTGCCATCGCCGGTGTTCCAGGCCCTGAATGCCATGTACATCGTGATCTTCGCTCCGCTCATGGCCTGGCTGTGGATTGCGCTGGCCAAGCGCGGCCTGAATCCGTCAGCCCCGGTCAAGTTCTCGCTGGGAGTCGCCATGGCGGGACTGGGCTTCCTGTCACTGGTGGTCGGCATGAACACGTCGGGCTCGGACGGCATGACGGCCGTCATGTTCATCTTCCTGATCTACTGGATCCACACCATCGGGGAACTCATGGTGTCGCCTGTCGGTCTTTCGGCTGTCACCAAACTCGCACCCGCCAGCGCGGTCGGCATGACGATGGGCGCCTGGTTCCTCTACAGCGGTCTTGCCAACTACCTGGCAGGCGTCATCGGCGAGGCGACCGGGGCAGAAACCATCGGGGGCCAGTTGATCGACGTAGCCGCCGCCAAGTCAACCTTCGCCGCTGTCTACTCGCAGGTGGGTTACATTTCACTCGGCGTCGCCCTTGTCATGCTGCTGGTGGCCCCGCTGATCCGCCGCATGATGCACGGTGCCGATTGATACTCACAGACGAAACCCACGCTGGCTGAGTGGTGCCGGCACCAGGAGAAAGTCCCCATGCCCAAGAATCTCAATGTACTTTCTGGCCTGCTGGCCCTGCTGCTCGCCGGTTGTGGCGGCAGCGAGGCCCCTGCGCCCGCCGGGGAGCCAACGGCTGCCGTGGCCACCACGACCTTCGCCAATGTCACTCGGGACCGGTTGTTGAATGCCGCCGCCGAACCTGACCAGTGGATGACCTACGGGGGCAGCTACAACGAGCAGCGCTTCAGTGCGCTCAGTCAGATCACTCCCGACAACATAAGTCAGCTCGGTCTGGCCTGGTTTGCCGATTTCTCCACCAACCGTGGTCAGGAATCTACCCCACTCATGATCGACGGCGTACTGTATGTCTCCCAGTCCTGGAGCAAGGTGAATGCCTACGATGCCCGCACCGGGGCGCTGCTGTGGGAGTATGACCCCAAGGTGGCGGGTGAGTTCGGTGCGCGCGGCTGCTGCGACGTGGTCAATCGCGGCGTGGCGGCCTGGAACGGCAAAATCTATGTGGGCGTGTACGATGGTCGCCTCGTGGCCCTCGATGCAGCCACCGGGCGGGAAGTCTGGAGTACTGTCACCACCGACCAGAGCAAGTTCTACACGATCACTGGTGCCCCCCGCGTTGCCAATGGCAAGGTGTTCATCGGCAACGCCGGTGCCGAGTACCTCTACCGGGGCTACGTGAGCGCCTACGATGCCGAGACCGGTGCACTGGCCTGGCGCTTCTACACGGTGCCAGGTAACCCGGCAGCTGGCTTCGAATCGCCGGCGATGGAAATGGCCGCCAAGACCTGGAGCGGCAACTGGTGGGAAAAGGGCGGCGGTGGCTCCACTTGGGATGCCATTACCTATGATCCGCGTACCAATCTCGTATTGTTTGGCGTAGGCAACGGCGCGCCTTGGAACGCCAAAGCCAGAAGTCCGCAGGGTGGCGACAATCTCTTCACCGTGTCGGTAGTGGCAGTGGATGCCGATACCGGTGAGTACCGCTGGCACTTCCAGGAAATCCCCGAGGAGGAGTGGGACTTCGATGCCGTCCAGCAGATTACGCTGGCCGACATCGAGATCAATGGTGCGACCCGTCACGTGGCCATGCAGGCCACCAAGAGCGGGTACTACTACATGATGGACGCAACCACGGGTCAGTTGCTGGTCGCCGACAATTTCGTGCCGGTCAACTGGACAACCGGCTATGACCTCGCCACGGGGCGTCCCGTCATCAACGATGGCGCCCGGTACACGCTGGCGGAGGGACCCCGCATCGCGCAGCCCGGTCCCGTGGGAGCCCACTCCTGGCATCCGATGGCCTACAGTCCGCTGACCGGCCTACTCTATATCCCCGCGCGTGAAAGCAGCATTGCCTACACGGTCAATCCGAACGGTAGCCCGGGCAACTTCAACCTCAATGTAAACTTCACCGGAGGGGATGCTGCCTACGATGAACCAGGCAATACCATCCCGCGTGGGGGATCCACCAAGGTGCTGGCCTGGGACCCCGTGCGGGCCCAAGAGGTCTGGAGTTCCGAGCGTCCCACCGGGGCTTCGGTGGGCATGCAGGTGACGGCCGGCAATGTCCTCTTCACCGGCAACCCGGTGACCCAGGAGCTGCTGGCATTCCGTGCCGACAATGGTGAGCAGATCTGGTCCTACCGGATTCAGGCCGGCATCTCGGCAGGCTCCATTTCCTATGCCCTCGATGGGGAGCAGTACCTCGCTCAGGTGGTGGGCGGGCAGTCTCCTGGTGGCTATTACGCCCCCACCTACGCGCGTCTGCTGGTGTTCAAGCTGGGAGGCACGGCGACGCTGCCCCCCAATGCCGAGTTTACCCAGGCCCCGTTCGCGCCGCCCGAGCAATTTGCCACGCCGGAATTTGTCGCTGCCGGCGCTACGCTGTACGGCGGTGCCTGTGCCATATGCCACGGCGACGGTGGCGCCAGTCGCGGCATGTTCCCTGACCTGCGTCGTTCCCCGCTGCTGCACAGCCAGCAGGCCTTCGATCAGGTGGTGCTCGGTGGTATCCGCCAGGACAGAGGTATGGCCTCTTTCGACGGCAAGTTGACGCCGGCCGAGACGGATTCGATACGCGCCTACCTGGTCGACCGGGCCATCGTGGCCCGCGACACGCCACCGCTGGCCCCACCAGGCCAGTAGAGGCTGCGCTTTTCAGCACTTATGACCCCAGCAGTTTTGCAAGGAAACCGATGAGCAGTGTTCTCGAGCAGTACTACCAATGTTTCAACGCCGGCAATTACGACGGCATGCTGGCGTTGCTGAGCGACGATGTGGTCCATGAGCCCTGTCAGGGCGCCCCGCGCCATGGCAAGGCGCTGTTTCGGGACTTCCTGCAGCACATGGAGCGCTGCTATCGCGAACAGGTCCACGCCCCCTGTCTGTTCTACAGCGCCGACGGAAAACGGGCGGCAGCCGAATTCCTGTTGACTGGTACCTACCTCAGCACCGACAGCGATCTGCCGCCTGCACGCGGCCAGACCTACCGTCTGCGTGTGGGAACCTTTTTTGAGCTGAACGGCGGTCAGATCACTCGGGTGAGCAACCACTACAACCTGCAGGATTGGCTGCGCCAGATCGGTGCCTGACCGAGCGCCGGCGGGCCCGTGTCAGTTCAGTCCTCGTTAAGTCGAACGTGCCTACAGTCAGGCCCCGGCAGTAAGGCAGCGTTTGCATGGCCGCCGAGCACCCGGGGTAAACAGGTTGGTTGGACTTTGTGTGCTGGCTACAATGCCAGCCACCGAACGGTTGCCACTGCTTTGACCGCTTTCCCGTTGCCATGCCAGAGTCTGCTGCGCCATGAAGATGCCGATGCTCTCCTTGATTGTCGCCTGCTGGCTGTCCCAGCCGGCCAGCGCGCAGGTTTTTGCACAGCTCGAGCAATTCCTGCCGCGGGGGCAGAGCGCGCCGCGCGTGCAAAACGAGCTGCTGGCCCCGCAGGAGCAGGAAGACACCACTCAAGTCACGCGGCGCGAAGCCTCCGATCTGGCACGCGGTGCCTATCCGGGTCGGGTACTGAACATTCGCCTCGAGGGACGGCGATGGCGTGTGCGCATGGACGAGGAGGGCACGGTTTTCAATGTCTTCGTCGACGCCGACAACGGCCAGGTCCTGCGTCCCTCCGAATGAGCCCCCGTCGTCCCACCACGCGTCCTTCCAGCGGAGTCCGGCCATGAGACTGTTGGTGGTAGAGGACGAGGACCTGCTGCGGGCGCGTCTGGTCAAGGCGCTGGAGGATCAGTCTTTTGTCGTCGACAGCGCCAGCAATGGCAAGACCGCACTGTTCCACGCCACCGAGTACGGTTACGACGCAGCCATCATCGATCTCGGTCTGCCCGAACTGGATGGCATCTCCCTCATCAAGACGATCCGCGCCCGCGGGCTGCTGTTTCCCATCCTCATTCTCACCGCCCGCGACAACTGGACCGACAAGGTCGCTGGTCTGGATGCCGGCGCGGACGACTATGTCGTCAAGCCCTTCCAGACCGAGGAGATCCGGGCACGCCTCAATGCCTTGCTGCGTCGCGCGGCTGGTTTTGCCAAGCCAACGCTGGAGTTTGCCCACCTCAGCCTCGATACCACGGCGAAAAAACTGCGTGTAGCGGGCAAGGACGTCGAGTTGACTGCCTTCGAGTACAAGGTACTGGAATACCTCATGCTCCATCCCGGCAAGGTGGTATCCAAGACCGAGTTGACCGAACACCTCTACGAGCAGGACCACGATCGCGACAGCAATGTGCTCGAGGTTTTCATCCGCCGTCTGCGCCAGAAACTCGATCCGGACGAGACGCTGAAGCCGATCGACACCATCCGCGGTCAGGGTTACCGCTTCAATGTTCCCGCCAAGGGCCGCTGACGACCGCTATTCCATGCGCCGGCGTCTCTTGCTGGCCTTCGGGATCTTGCTGGTGGTCTTTCTCGGCGTGGCGGGCTACGTGCTCGATCGTGCCTTCAAGCAAAGCGTGGCCGCCGCGGTGGCAGAGCGCCTGCAGTTGCAGGTCTACGCGCTGGTGGGCGTGGCCGAGCCGGAGCGAGGAGGCTTCTTCGTGCCGGATCCGGAGGAGGCACGTTTTTCGCAGATCGATTCCGGACTCTACGGCTTCATCTACGATGCCGCCGGCCGCGAGCTCTGGCGCAGCGCCTCGGCGCTCAATCTGGTGGTCGATGCCGCCGGGCTGCTCGACATGCAGCAGCTCCCCGGCCAGACCAGTTACGGCGAATTGTCGATCGAGGGGGATGTGTTGGCCTGGGCTGCCTACGGTACCTATTGGCAATCGCTGGACGAAACCTTCTTCTTTCTCGTGCTGGAAACCAACGCGCCTTCCGTGGCCGAAATCGTTGCCTTCCGCACCAACCTCTACGTCTGGTTCGGCGCACTGACCGTGCTACTGAGCATTGCCCAGTATCTGCTGCTGCGCTGGGGACTGCAGCCTCTGCAGCAGCTGGCGCGTGAAGTATCTGCGATCGAGACCGGTGCCCAGAACGAACTGCAGCGGCACTACCCGGAGGAGCTCGAGGGCGTTACACAGAACCTCAATCTGCTCATCAAGAGCGAGCGGGAGCGACAGAATCGCTTTCGTACCACGCTCGGCGATCTGGCCCACAGCCTGAAGACGCCGCTGGCCGTGCTTTCCACCGCCTTGCAGGAAGCACAGGGTGCGGCCGCGCTGAGTGAGGACCAGCGACAGGACATGCGCGAACAGTTGCAGCGCATGGATCAGATCGTCTCCTACCAGCTCAAGCGGGCCGTGAAGGGCAGCCAGCTGCCGATGGCGCGGCCTGTCAGCGTGCTGCCGGTCATGGAGAAGCTGTCGGCTGCCCTGCAGAAGGTTTACCGCGACAAGCAAATGCAGGTGGAGCTGCGCTGTGCGGCCGGCGTGCAGTTTTTCGGGGAAGAAAGCGACCTGCTGGAGGTCGCCGGCAATCTGCTGGACAACGCCTTCAAGTACGGCCACCGACGTATACGGGTCACCGCCGCACAGCAAGGCAAGGGACTGCTGCTGACCATCGATGATGACGGGCCCGGTGTGGCGGCCAGCGATCGTCACTTCGTGCTGCAGCGAGGCGCGCGTGCCGACACGGCCAAGAGCGGGCAGGGCATCGGTCTGGCGGTCGTCGTGGAGATCGTCAGTGCCTATGCTGGCGCCACCAACATCCAGACCAACGAATGGGGCGGTGCTGCTGTCACTGTCCGTTTCGGCTAGTCAGGCCGACCCCGCGATGCAGACGGTCGTCAGAAATCACAGGCCGCTGCGGGCAGTTCCTTGCGCACTTCCTGGCCGGATGCCTGCAGTCTGCTCTCCCAGCAGCGCCCTTCGAGGTCGAGCAACAGCACCGGGGCCGATGCTGCGTT
>CANGUU010000076.1 GCA_947457195.1 Gammaproteobacteria bacterium | reverse complement strand
TCGACGCTGAGGCCGTGCGTGCCCGCTGCCCGGGCCTCATCCACGTCTCGGTTTCCCCGTTCGGCAGCCGCGGGCCGGCGGCGCTCTGGCAGGGCAGCGAGCTCGTTGCCTCCGCGTTGAGTGGCACCCTGCGGCTGACCGGCGAGCCGGATCGTCCGCCGGTGAAAGAGGCGCTCGATGCCTGCACCTTCCATGCGGACATGGTCGCTGCCGCCGGTGCCATGGCGGCCCACTTCGAGCGCCAACGCAGTGGTGTCGGCCAGCACGTCGACGTGTCCGTGCAGGAAGTGGCGTTCAACCGCAACGTCAGCAGCATTCTGGTCTGGCAGTTCGATCGCCGCAAACTGCAGCGTGTCGGCGGGGCCCTCAACTACGGGCGCGCCACCGTGCGCTGCATCTGGCCGCTCAGCGACGGCTGGTGCTTCCACTCGCTGATGACCGGTCGTTTCGGCGCGCCGGCCAATCAGGCCCTTTCCGACTGGATGGACGCGTGCGGTGCCGACAATCCGCTGCGTGGTGTCGACTGGTTGCGCTACAACCGGTCCACGCTCGATCCGGCCATCCGCGCGCGCTGGGAGCAGGCCATCGAGGCTTTTTTCCGGACCCGCAGCAAGGCCGATATCCGCAGCGAGGGCAGACGGCGCGGCATCAACGCCTGCGCGGTGGCCGAGCCCGCCGACGTGCTGGAGGATGCACACCTGCAGGCGCGCGGTTTTTGGAGCGACAGCGCGGGTCTGCGTCTGCCGGGCCGCTTCGTGGCGACGACGGCTGGCACTGACGCCCCTCCGCAGCCCGTGGCCCGCGGTCAGCGCCCCGGACCGCTGTCGGGGGTGAAAGTGCTGGATTTTTCCTGGGCGCTGGTCGGCTCCATCACCACCAAGATCCTCGGCGATCTCGGGGCCGAGGTCATCAAGGTGGAAAGCCGCACGCGGCCCTGTCTGTCGCGCATCGACGTGCAGGTGTCGGCGTCGAGCACCGGCAGCTTCGACGACAAGCCGTGGTTCGCCCATCTCAACACGTCCAAGTACAGTCTGTCGCTAGACATGAAGAAGCCCGAGGCGCTGGAGTTGCTGGAGCCACTCATTGCCTGGGCCGACGTGGTGGTCGAGAATTTTTCGCCCGGCACCATGGCCAAGCTCGGGCTCGACTATGCGACCCTGCGCCAGCGCAATCCCGCTCTCGTGATGGTATCCGGCAGTGTCTACGGGCAAACCGGGCCACTGGCACAGGAGTGGGGCGTGGATGGCACGGGCGCAGCACTGTCGGGCCGCACCTTCCTGACCGGCTGGCCGGATCGCGACCCGGTGATTCCCGGGTCTGTGCCCTACGGTGACGTGATCGTGCCCTTCGTGATGGCGGCGTCCGTGGCTGCCGCACTGGCGCAGCGGGCGGAAGCCGGCGGCGGCGTGCATATCGATGCGGCCATGTACGAGATCTGTGCGCAGCAGATGCATGCTGCCATCGTGGCCACGCAGCAGGGACCCCGCCCGCAGCGGCAGGGCAACGATGACCCGGCCTTCTTTCGTCAGGGGGTCTGGAAGACGGCCGGCGAGGATCGCTGGATCGCCATCAGCGTGCGCACCGCAGCGGAGTGGCAGCGCTTGCTGGCGCTGTGCGAGGGCGAATCCCTCGATGCCTGGCTGGCCCGGCAGCAGGATCGCGCGCTCATGCTGCGCCTGCAGGCTGCCGGCATCGCCTGCGGGTTGCTGCAGGACATCGAAGACCTGTTCGAACACGACGACACGCTGCGTTTGCGCGGCGCCCTGGTGGAACTGCCGCATCCGGCGCTGGGTCCCTTCGGTCACGTGCGCACGCCCGTCGATTTTTCCCTGACGCCCACGCAGCCTTTCCGCGCACCGGCACTCGGTGAGCACAACGGCGACATCGCCGGCAGGCTCGCCGGTCTCTCGGCGGAACGCGTGGCCGCGCTGCAGGCGCAGGGGGTGTTTCAATGACGGCCGATACCGGACAGCGCAGTCGCAAGGACCTGGCGTGCACCGCCGAGGCCACGGCCTACCAGAAGGCCTTCGGCGCCGACCTCAAGCGCCGTGTGGTGGAAAACGGCGAGCCCTTCGTGGTGGCGCAGGCCGACACGCCGCACGAAATCTTCCACGTCATGGACATTCCGGTCATCAGCAACCAATGGTGGTCGGCCTACATCTCTGCCAAGCAGCTGTCGTCGAAGTACTTCGATGCCATGGTGGCGCGCGGCTATCCCGACAACAGCTGCAAGTACTGTTCACTCGGTCTCGCCTGCACGCTGGCCAACGACCCGGCCACGGCGCCCTGGGGCGGACTGCCCAAGCCGGTGGCGCTGGTGGCGCGGCTTACCTGCGACTGCATCCAACAGGTGTTCGAGCAGTGGGCGGAGGCGCTCGGGACCGAATTCTTTCCGATGGAGGCGCCGGCCTGGCCCCACAAGGAACCCCACTGGTTCGAGCGCTCCAACCGGGACTGGGAAGCAGTGTATCAACCGGACCGCATCGCGTTGATGGTGGAAGAGATGGGGGATCTCATCGCGCTGCTGGAGCGCCGCACCGGCCGGCGCTTCGAGCTGCGCAAGCTGGAGGCGCTCATGCAGCGCATCAACGAGCAGGAAGGCTACATTGCCGAGGCCGCCCGCCTGGTGGGCAGTGCGCGACCCTGTCCGGTGTCGATCGCCGACCAGATGCCCAACACCATGATTCCGCAGTGGCACCGCGGGTCGGACTGGGCCGTGCAGCATGCGCGCAAGTTCCGCGACGAAGTGGCCGAGCGGGTGCAGCGCGGCGTGGGTGTGGCCCGCCATGAGCGGCTGCGCCTCATGTGGATAGGCGCCGGCGTCTGGCACGATCCCGGTTTCTACCAGGCGCTGGAAGAGCGGCTCGGTGCCGTCTTCGTCTGGTCCATGTACATGCCATTCGCCGGCCCGCAGTACATCCGCGAGCTGCGTGGACAGGTCATGGGGGCCTTGGCCAGTCGCATCTGCTCCATGAACGAGGTGCTGCATTTGCCGCCGTGGATGAATGGCTGGATGGTGAGTGAGGCGCAGCGCTGCGGTATCGATGCTGCCGTCGTGCTGCTGCCGCCCGACAATCGCCTGTCGCAGTCCGGCACCCGCCTGACCGCACAGTCGCTGGAGGATGCCGGTGTGCCGGTGCTGCGGCTGGACGCCGACATGGTGGATGCCAAACGCTGGCAGCATGCGACCATGGTGGACTTGGTGGAACGTTTTCTGCGGGAGGCGGGCTTGGCATGAAACTGTGGTGGATGGGCCTGCTGGCCCTGCTGGTGGCCTGCTCGGAAGCCCCGCAGCAGGCCGTCGTCGAACTCGTGTATGCAACGCCCTACGGGGCAGCGCATCCCTTCAGCCAGGCCGACCAGGCCTGGATCGACTTCGTGGAAGCGCGTTCCGGCGGCACGCTGCGCATCCGGCCGAGCTGGTCCGGAGGCCTGTTGTCGTCCGAGCATTCCATGCTGGAGCTGCGGCACGGCGTGGCCGACATCGGGCTCATCACGCCCATCTACGTGAAAGGCGGTACCCATCTCATCCGCCTGCAGTCGGGGTTCTACAGCGGCACCAGCACGATGCAGCAGCAGCTGGCGCTCTACCGCTGTCTGGAGGCCAGCAGCCCCCAGTTCGCGGTTGAACTGCAGGGGCTCAAGGTGCTGGCAGTGCAGGGGGGCAGTCTGCCCGGCATCATCACTACCGAGCGGCCTCTCGCCTCGCTGGCGGACCTGCAGGGACTGCGTATTCGCGGACCGACCGAGCTGCTCGGCGTCCTCGAGGCCCTCGGTGCCGACCCGGTCAACATGCCGATGGGTGATGTCTACTCGGCACTGGCCAAGGGGGTGCTCGACGGCGTGGTGGCTCCGACCGACACGTTCCGGGCCCTGCATTTCGCCGACGTGGCAGACCACTACCTGCAGATGGTCATCCCGCGTGGTGCCTACCCGGCACGTGCCATGAGCCAGGCGCGTTTTGCAGCCCTGTCGCCCGCGCATCAGCAAGTGCTCGAGGAGGGCAGGCCAGTCTGGGAGGCCGCGCTCATCGACAAGAACAGCGTGGCCCTCGATGATGGCCTGGCGCTGGCGCGCGCCGAAGGGGTGACGTTCGCCACGTTGCCTGCCGAGGATCAACGCGCCTTCGATGCCCTGTACCTGTCGGTTGCCGAGGAAAACGCCGCCTCGCTGTCGCGTTACGGCATCGATGGTGCCACGGTGTTTGCCGCCTCGCGCCGCAGCGTGCAGCCCGATGGCTCCGTCATCTGTTCCGGAGGCAGTCGCTGAATGCAACCCTTGGCCGGTATCCGTATTGCAGACTTCAGCCACGTCATGGCTGGCCCCTACGCATCGTATCTGCTGCGGCTGCTGGGGGCGGAAGTGATCAAGATCGAGCCCCCGGGGCGCGGTGATCCCATGCGTCACTATGGCACCGACCGCCGCTACGACGGCATGGCGCCGGCCTTCATCGGCGTCAATGCCGGCAAGAAGTCGCTGGTGCTCGACCTCAAGAACCCGGCGCAGCTGGACGTGGCGCGGCGAGTCGTCGCGCGCTGTGACGTCGTGCTGGAAAACTTCCGGCCGGGCGTCATGGCGCGGCTGGGACTCGGGGTGGATGACGTGCGGGCCCTGGTGCCGGACATCGTCTATTGCTCCGTCTCCGGCTATGGCCAGAACGGTCCGCTGCGTGACTGGCCGGCGATCGACAATATCGTGCAGGCGACGAGCGGCATGATGAGTCTCGGTGGCGAGCAGGACGGACCTCCGATGCGAGTCGGGTTCCCGGTGGTGGATACGCTCACCGGCCAGACGGCGGCCTTCGCAATTCTCGCTGCTCTCATGCGACGACAACGCGGCGGCGGCGGTGACACCATCGATGTCGCCATGCTGGACGCCACCATGGCCTTCATGACGTCGGCCGTCGTGCCCTGGCTCGTCACCGGCAAGGCACTGACGCGCACCGGCAACGTCGGCTACAGCGGTCAGCCCACGTCGGCGCTGTTCACTGCGGCCGACGGCCGCCAGATCTCCCTCGGCGTGGTGCAGCAGCATCAGTTCGTATTGTTGGCGCGGCTGCTCGGTCGCGAGGACTGGTTGGTCGACCCGCGCTTCAGCGACCCGGAGCGGCGTCGGGCATCGGCCAGCACCATGCTGCAGGAGTTGGGTGCCGAGATCGCCAAGCGGCCCGCCGCCGACTGGGAGGCCAGCATGAGTGCGGCTGGCATACCCTGCGGCCTGGTGCGTGACGTCGGCGAGGCCGCTTCGCTGCCCCACCTCGCGGACCGGCAGGCCCTGCTGCCGCTGACCATCGAAGGGCTGCCTGAACGCGAGCAGGTGCATGTGGTGAATGCCGGCTTCTGCATGCAGCAGGATGGACCGGGACTGGATGCGCCGCCGCCGCGGCTCGGCGAGCACAATGACGAAATCCTGCGCTGGCTTGGCTACGACGCGGCGGCCATCGAGGCCCTGCAACTGGGTTGGTCCGGGAGCAGTCCCGCCTGAATGGCTGGCCCGACGGCTGCCAAAACAACATCGGAGGAATTTCCATGCGACGACGTCACTGCCTGCAATTCGGCCTCGCAGTCGCTGCCTGGACCGGCTTGCCGTCCCGTGTTTTGCGGGCGGCTACGCCGCCGACCGGCAGCCAGCACATCGACTACCTGTTTGCCGCCACCGGCGAGACCCTGCCGCTGCGCTATTACGTGCCGACTACCTGGGATGGCAGTCAAGCGTTGCCCATCGTGCTGATGCTGCACGGCGCCGGTGCCGACGAAAATTCCTACATGGATCGCAGCGACGGTCAGTTGCAGCAGCTGGCCGAGGCGCACGGCTACATCGTGGTATCGCCTCTCGGCCATACGCCGCTCGGTGCCTACGGCAACCCGCTGCGCTTGCCGGCCGTGTTTGGGCAGGACGCGGTGGCGACCCAGCAGGCGGCGGCAGTCGACGAGGCCCGGCAGCGCACGCTCGCGCTCAGTGAACTCGAGGTGATCACGGCGCTCGAACTGGTCACCGAGCGCTACGGTGCCGATCGCCGTCGTACCTTCCTCGCCGGTCATTCGATGGGCAGCGGTGGCGTCTGGCACCTGGCCGCCCGCTACCCCGAGCGCTGGCGCGCCATTGCGCCGCTGTCCGGACCCTTCGTGAACCGCAGCAGCTACCCTTTCGAGCGACTGCGACCGCTGCCCATTTTCATGACAGAGGGCCGGGGAGCCACGCCGTCGCTGGAAGGCAGCCGCGCCATGGCCGCCTTTCTGCGCGAGCAGGCTTTTGATGTCGATTATCTGGAGACCGACGGAGACCATGGCGGCATGGTGTCAGAGGTGCTGCCCGCCATCTTCGATTTCTTCGATCGCCACCGCTGAGGCAGGGTCTGGCTCGACGGTCTTCCGCGGCGCGATTGCAGCCACCGCCCGGGGCGGCTAGTCTCGGGACCACACACAATGACAGGGCACTGATGCTGTGCCCTGCAACCATGAGGGGGTTCACCGCATGTCCGCACGTTCTGCCGTCCGTCGCTCCGCCGCCCTGACTGCTGCCTTGCTGCCCGCGCTGCTGGGTGCCCAGACACCGGGCGACGCCGTCCGTACCTACGTGGAGGCAGCACGCGCCTTCGCTGGTCGCGATCACGCCTTCGTGTTCGGCCAACTCTGCCAGCAGTCCATCGCGGCCGTCGGTGCTGCCCCCGTCACCGATCAGGTGCCGGCCGCGCTGCCTGTCATCGACCCGGCGCGCGAGTGGTATGCCGAACCGGCCAAGGTGTTCGACGATCTCTATTTTCTCGGGCAGACGGCGTTTTCCGTGTGGGCCCTGCGCACCAGCGAGGGCATCATCCTGGTGGATGCCATCTTCGACTATTCGGTGGAAGCCGAGGTGATCGACGGGCTGCGCAAGCTGGGCATCGATCCCGCTGAAATCCGCTACGTCATCATCAGCCATGCCCATGCCGACCACTCGGGAGGCGCCGCCTTCCTGCAGAAGTTCGGGGCCAGGGTGGTGATGTCGGAAGTGGACTGGCAGCTGTACGAGAGCAGCAATGCCAAGGAAAAGGCCACCCGCGACATCGTGGCCACCGACGGCTTCGAACTCACACTCGGTGGTGCCACGGTGAAGACCTACCTCACGCCGGGCCATACGCACGGCACGCTCTCCACGCTGCTGCCCGTGCACGACAACGGCACCGCGCACGTGGCCGCCATCTGGGGCGGTACGCTGTTCAATTTCCGTGATGCGCCGGGCGACCCGCGTGACCTGCGCCTGCGCGACTACGCCCAGTCCGCCGTTCATTTTCAGGCCATGACCGCCATTGCCGGTGCCGACGTCATTCTGTCCAACCACACGGCCTACGATGGCAGCACGGTCAAGTTACCGCTGCTCGCGCAGCGCAAGCCCGGCAGCGCGCATCCCTACGTGATCGGGCAGGATGCGGTGAACCGCTACCTGAAGATGGCGGAGGCCTGTGCCGTGGCCGCCCGCATCGCCGAAGCCGCCGGACTCTGAGGTTCATCACCGCCAACCCCGCCAGAACAGGACGGAACAACCGCCATGCAGCACACAATCGCCACGGCCCTGCTCATCGTCTCAGCGCTGCTCGGCAGCACCGTTGCCATGGCGCAGTCGCGGCTGCCGCCAGCGACTCCGGAAAGTGTCGGGATGTCGACCGCGCGACTGGCTGTGCTCGATGCCGGCATACAGGCGGAGATCGCGCAGGGTCGTGTGGCCGGTGTGGTGGTGGCCGTCGCCCGTCACGGCAAACTGGTGTACGAAAAGGCCTACGGCTTCGCCGACCTGGACACCCGGGAAGCCCTGCGCGTCGATCACCTGTTCCGGCTGTATTCAATGACCAAGGCCGTTGCCAGCGTGGCGCTGCTGCGTCTGTACGAGCAGGGCAAGTTTCAGCTCGACGATCCGCTCGAGCGCTACATTCCGGAATTCCGTGACCTCAAGGTCTACGCCGGCCAGGACGCCAACGGAAAACCACTACTGGAAGACATGAAGCGCAAGCCCACCGTGCTCGATGCCTTCCGTCACACGCTGGGGCTCGCCTCCGGGGTCGGTCAGCACCCGGTCGATCTGCTCTACCGCGAGCACGGGCTCAGCATGGGCGCGCTCGACTCGCTCAGCGACGAGATGCACAAGCTCGCTGGGGTCCCCCTGCGCTACCAACCCGGTGAACAGTGGGTCTACGGGCTGGGCCACGATGTGCAGGCCTACCTCGTCGAGCTTTTTTCGGGCATGCCGTACGCCGACTACCTGCAGCGCGAGATCTTCACGCCACTCGGTATGCACGACACCGTGTTCGGGGTACCCCCGGCGCTGGCGCCGCGCTTTGCCCGCGTGTACGCCAGCAATCCCGACGGCGGCCTGCAGGCGCAGCAGGGCGACGCCTATGCCCGCTACACCGATCACGCCTTTGCCACGCTGAGCCTGTCCGGTTCCACCGGCGATTACCTGCGCTTCGCGCAGATGCTGCTGAACAAGGGCGAACTGGACGGCGTGCGCATCCTCGGTCGCAAGACTGTCGAACTCATGGCGCGCAACTGGCTACCGGCCAGCATCCCGTCCATCAACGGTGCCGGTCCGGCCGCGCAGGGTTGGGGACTGGGCGTGTCGGTGATCATCGACGACCTGGCCTACGGTCATCTGGGTTCAGCCGGCGCTTTCGGCTGGTCCGGCGCAGCCAGTACTTTTTTCACCGTCGACCCGGCCGAAGATCTCACCTACGTGATCATGGCGCAGAAAATGCCGACCGATGCCGGCCTGCGCAACACGGTGGAGAATCTGATCTACCAGGCGCTCGTCGAATGAACGCGCGGTGCCTGGCAAGCGGGTTGCTGCTGTTGGCCTCGACCAGCGTCGCGAGGGTGCGCCAGGTAGCTAAGAGCCCGGCGATCCCGTGGACCTGCACCTGAGCTTGCTGCGTGTCGCGTCGGTCTACCTCGGCGCCGTCAACCCCGAAATCTTCAATCCCGTCGCCACCCGTCTGAAGGCGGAATCGCCGCAGAAGCATACGATGATGGTGACCTTGACCAATGGCACCGCCAAACTGCGCCGGGCCCCATTCCACCCCGATCCACCCCCGACTGAGAGGACAGCACCCACCATGTCGCGTATCGAAACCCGGTCCGAAACTGCTGCTGCTGCGGCAGCGAACAGCCCCTGCCACGCGCCCGCGCGCCGCCGCGCGTTGGGCCTGCTGGCCGGGGC
>CANGUU010000075.1 GCA_947457195.1 Gammaproteobacteria bacterium | reverse complement strand
TCGCGGGTGAGATCGGTCTCCACACCGGGCGGCGGCGTCGGTACCGGCGCACCCAGCAGGTGCTCGACCACCCAGGCCCCTCGCACCACGGGCGAGGTGCGGTTGGCCACCGACGTGGCGGTCAGGATGCTGGCATGGCCGAGCAGGCCGCGGCGCGGGCTGTCGGCCGGCAGCGGTACCCGCCGCAGGTAATCACCACGAACACCGGCGATTCCGTAGTGTGCCGCCAGATCCTCGTTCAACCAGGTGTAATCGGCGTCAAAAAGTCGCAGCACCCCGAGATCACGGGTCAGCACATCGGTGAACAGCAATTCGGTCTCACGCCGGAATGCCTGGCGCAGCGTGCCGCTGAAGGCGGCATCCTGCGGCAGCGCCGTGTCCAACTCGCGCAGCCGCAGCCACTGCGCGGCAAAATTGTCGACGAGTGCCGTCGCCTTGGCATCCTCGAGCAGGCGACGCGTCTGCGCTGCCAGCACGTCTGGCTCGTGCAGTCGGTCGGCAGCGGCGAGATCGAGCAGCTCCTGGTCGGGGATGCTGCTCCACAGGAAGAACGACAGCCGCGTGGCGAGTTCGAGATCGCTGATCGCATAGGGAGTTCCGGCGGCCAAACCCGCCGGCTCCGCTTCAGCCTGAAAGAGGAAGCGCGGGTCGATCAGCAAGCGGGCGAGCGCGTACTGCACCCCGGTCTCGAAGTCGGCCACTTGCCGGCCTTGGTCATAGAACTGCAGCAGGGTCGCGGTCTCCTGCGACTCTTCCGCCACCGGGCGGCGATAGGCGCGGGTGGCGAGCCGACTCAGCAGCTGCCGGGCACAGGGCCGCTCCTGCTCGGCGGCGGACGGGTAGCAGGAAAAAATGGCGCGGCGGCTGGGCGTGTCCCCGGCACCGGCCACTTCGAAGGGACCGTTGATCTCGAGACCGGTGACCGCGCCACCTACACTGTAGAAGTCGTACAACTCGTTGACACCCTCGCAGCGACGCGCGTCGGCCAAGGCGACGCCGAGCGTGTGAGGCCCGGCCGGTACGAACAGCTGGAAGCGGGCAGGACTTTCCACGCTGAGCGGCTCACCGTCGAGGGTGACCACCACGTCGGGTCCGCCGGAACAGAAGGCCTGCGGATTGAAGACGCCACCGGCGCCTTGCGTGCCGATCACGATCTCGTACTCGGCGTCGAGCGGAAACGTGTGGGTGACGAGCATGCCACCGCGCGTACCGAGCGGCAGTCCCTCCACCTGTCGCGTTTGCGCCCCACCCGGACCGGGATACTTCACCTGGGTGGGAATGAGTGTGCGATCACCGACCGCCTCCCGGCCGATACGCATGGCCGCGCCGGCATAGGCATCGATGAGGGTTGGCGACACGCTCAGTACCTCGGCGAGGTTGTCGAAACCGTGGGCGCTCTCGTCGGCTGGCAGCTGCGCCACAAGGCTGCCGGCGTCGAAGGCCAGCAAGTCACGGATAGCAGCCCGGTATTCGGCCCGGTTCAGACGCCCCATGCCGCCCTGACCTGGGTTGGGCCGGGTGGCCGCCTCGGCATCGAGACGCGCCGCCAGCGCATGCATGAAGCCGTCCAGTTCGCTCTTCGGCGGCCGAGGCTTGCCGGCAGGCGGCATCATGCCGGTGCGGATCTTGCGGATTGCCATCTCCCAAGCCGCCGCGTCGGCCGCGAGCGCCTCGCGCGACAGCACATCGAAGGCGACCCCTCCGGCCTGGTCGTCGAGGTTGTGACATTCACTGCAGTAGCGATCCAGCAGAGACCAGTCCACGCCGGACTCGGCGCCCTGCCCAGCCGCCGTGCCGGCCAGCGCAGCCAGCCCCAACGCGGCCACCCGACGGCGACCACTGCCACTCGCTTTCATACGCCCTTCACCCGTGCTTCCCACTCTCGCCCTCACGTTCCTGCGCGGCTGCTGCCTCGCTCAGGCCTGTGGCAGCTGGTCCTCGCGGACCCACCAGCCATGCACCTGCCCGGGGTTGCGCACTGGCAACTTGACGGTGGCCAGCGGACCATCGGCCAGCCGCTGTGCATCAAGGATCACGAAATCGGTGCGACCGCCTTCATTCTGCCGCGTGACGACGCCCACCAGATACCCTTCTCCTTCGGCCGCGGTGGCCGACCTGGGTGCGAAGCAGCACTCGGCGAGGCTCGCCCCCGGGCCTGCATTCCAGAAATCCTGCTTGCCGGTGGCGTGGTCGAAGCGCACATAGCAGGCGTTGGCCTGGCGCGGGTCGGCGGCAGTGAGGTCGCGCGAACCGAGGAAGCCGTAGCGGTAGGGCTGGGTGTTGTAGCGGTCGTCCTGCCGTGGCAGCGCACCGGTCCACGCCGCCAGCTGCTCGATGCCGTAATCCTTGGGCGCACCGCGGGAGAAATCGGCCGACAGCCGCGTAATGTGACTGGTGCCGCGCACGGGGTCCCAGCGCGAACCATCCTGCATCGGCATGAACGGAAACGGATTGGACTCCGACATCTCCACATCGACGTAGATCTTGCCCTGATCGTCCCAGGCTCCCATCACGTGGGTGGCGCTACGATGCGGCCCCTGCACCCACTTGGCGTCCTTGCCGTCACCGCCGCGGCGGAAGGCGCCGAAGAAGGTCACCCCCTGCGGATTCCAGGCCCAGTGGATGCCACCTCCGTCCATCTGCTTCTGGTCCATGACCATGGGGATCACATACAGCACGATGTAGTTATCGGTGACCGCGAAGTCGTGCAGCATGCCGACATACGGCACCTTGACCTTGGCTTCCCAGACCTTGCGGCCCTGCGGAGTGACTTCGAAGGCGGTGACGATGTCGCTGCCATGGCCCTCGGACTCGTAGCCGAAAGCGACCATGTTGCCGGTTCTCGAATCGATCTTGGGGTGGGCGGTGAAGGTCTTGCTGTTCAGCTGGCCCTCGAAGCTATAGACCGGATCGACGGTGTCGAGCGTCAGCAGGTCGAGTGCGCTGGGTGGGCTGTCTTCCTTGAGCGCCAGCAGCAGGTTGCGGTGGTTGATGATGTGGGTGTTGGCCGTACTGCGGCTCAGCCCCTTGACGCTGGGGTCGTCCATGGCTGGGTTGCGGTACATGGGAAACAGGATGCGGCCTGCCCTGTCCTGGGCTTCCCAGCGCTGGTTGCGCACGTAGCGGGTCTTGTAGTCCACACGCCCGTTCTTGATGCGGAACATACCGACGTGGCCTTCGCCGTCGAAAGGAATGTTGCCCTGTCGCAACGGAAACTGCGGGTCGGGACCGACACGGTAGAAGGCCCCGCTCAAGTCGTCGGGCACCTTGCCTTCCACTTCGCAGTGACGGATCTCGACTTCCGCACGGAACAGGCGCGGCCCGGGCGCGGCGGCCGCCTGTGCAGCCGCGGCCGGTGGCCCCCCGGCGGGCGGCTGGGCCTCAGCCGTACCGGCGGCGGCACCGAGCAGCGACGCTGCGCCGAAGCCGGCGGCGACGCCGAGAAAACCGCGGCGTCCTTGATCGACAGGGTTATCGGACTCGTGGGACATGGCAGGCTCTCCGGGGTGGCTCATCATGGGATTCAAAACGACGGCGGAGTGTACCACCGCCCCTCGGCAACGGTGCCAGCGCCCACACACGATTGAAAGCAATTGATGCTGGCTATACGCTACGCCGGCCCACCTATCCCCCCGTCCCAGAGGACTCTGACATGTGCGACCAGGATACCCCGCAGGAATTCGAAGACCACGCCAACAGCTCGGCGGTAACCCGCCGCCACTTCATGGCCATCTCGGCTGGCCTCAGCTTCAGTAGCCTGCTGGCGATGTTTCCACCCGTGGCCAACGCGCAAGCCGTCACGGAAAGTGAAGTGAACATCAGCACACCGGACGGCACGGCGGACTGCTACTTCGTCCATCCCAGTCAGGGGGCCAGTGCCGCCGTCCTCGTGTGGCCCGACATTCTCGGCCTGCGCACGGCGTTCCGCGCCATGGGCAAGCGACTTGCCGAAAACGGCTATGCCGTACTGGTGGTGAACCCCTTCTACCGCAAGGCCAAGGCGCCCGTGGTGCCCGAGGGCTCGCAGTTACAGGCCGTGCGTGACGTGGTGTTTCCGCTCATGCAGTCGCTCACGCCCGACACGCAATTTACCGACGCCAAGGCCTTCATCGGCTGGCTCGACCAGCAGGCCGCCGTCGACAAGACCAAGAAGATCGGTACCACCGGTTACTGCATGGGCGGTCCGATCGTCATGCGCACGGCGGCGACTTCGGATCGCATCGGCGCCGGTGCCAGCTTCCATGGCGGCGGCCTGACCACGGCCAACCCCGACAGTCCGCACCTGCAGATCGCCAAGTCCAAGGCCAGCTTCCTCATCGCCATCGCCGACAACGACGACAAGCAGGACCCGCAGTCGAAGGAAACGCTCAAGCAGACCTTCGCCAGCAACGGCCAGACCGCCGTGGTGGAGGTCTACACCGGCTGTGCGCATGGCTGGACCGTGCCGGATTTCCCGGTCTATGACCAGGCAGGCGCCGAGAAGGCCTGGACGGCCATGCTGAACATGTTCAAGACCTCGTTGGCCTGAGCAGCTGCCCTGGCACCGGAGCACAGCCATGTGTGATTTCGATACCGAACACGCTGCGGAGGAATTCCGCAGCCGTCTGTCCCTCAGCCGTCGCCAGTTTGGCGCCTTCGGCGCCGCACTGGGCATGGGCGTGCTGCTGCCCCGCGCAGCCTCGGCCCAGGCCGTCACCGAGAGCGACGTGCTGATCAAGACACCGGATGGCGAGGCTGACTGCTACTTCGTGCACCCGAGCCAGGGCAGCAGCGCTGCCGTGCTGGTGTGGCCCGACATCTTCGGCCTGCGCCCGGCCTTTCGCGCCATGGGCAAGCGTCTCGCCGAAAGCGGCTACGCCGTACTGGTGGTAAATCCCTTCTACCGCGGAGCCAAGGCTCCGGTGGTCAAGCCCGGCGATACGTTCCAGAGCCCGGACTTCCAGGCGCGGGTCATGCCGCTGGCACGGGCGCTCAACGCGACCACTCACGTGACGGACGCCGAGGCTTTCGTCAGCTGGCTGGATGCCCAGCCGGTAGTCGACAAGCGACGCAAGATCGGTACCAGCGGCTATTGCATGGGGGGGGCCATGGTGATGCGTACGGCAGCGGCGCTGCCCGAGCGCATCGGCGCGGCCGCGATCTTCCACGGCGGCAACGGGCTCGCCAACGGCAATGAGGACAGCCCGCACTTGCTGGTGCCCCGGATGAAGGCCAGCTATCTGGTGGCGGTGGCCGACAACGACGACAAGCAGGACCCCGGCGTGAAGGACAAGCTCAAGGCCGCGTTCGCCAGTGCCAGACTGACAGCGGAAGTCGAGGTGTATCCGGCGCTGCATGGCTGGTGTCCGCCGGATGGCGGCTCTTACGACGAGGCACAGGCCGAGAAAGCGTGGAGCCGCATGCTGGCGATCTTCGCGCCAGCCCTCGTGTGAGCGGCACCCGCCCGGCGCAGTCCGGGGGCGGATCGCCGCCCCCCTATCCCATCGGTACCCCGGGACTGCCCTGGGGTGCTGCCGAGCGTGCCCTCTGGCTGGCACGTCAGCAACGCCTGCGCAGCCACCGCAGAGACGTGCTGCAGCCGCTGGAGGCGTTGCCGACCGGTTTCGAGTCGCTGACCTACGGTCGATTGCAGTACGGGGACGATCGTTACCCACTGGTGGCCGTACGCTCGCCGGGCTGGCAGCCCGGGCGTCCCACCGTGCTGGTGACCGGCGGGGTACACGGCTACGAAACCAGCGGCGTGCACGGCGCGCTGCAGTTTCTGCGGGAACGCGCCGCCGACTACAGCGCGCGGGTCAATCTGCTGGTGGTGCCCTGCGTCAGTCCCTGGGGCTACGAACGCATCCACCGCTGGAATGCCGAGGCGGTGGATCCCAACCGCGCCTTCCGGACACCGAGCCCGGCTCACGAAGCTTCCCTGCTCATGGACCTGCTGGCCTCGCTGCCGGTAGAGCGCTTCCTGCTGCACATCGACCTGCACGAAACCACGGACAGCGACGAGAGTGAATTTCGTCCCGCTCTGGCCGCACGCGACGGCAAACCCTTCGAGCCGGCGAGGATTCCCGACGGCTTCTACCTCGTAGGCGACAGCGGCAATCCGCAGCTACCCTTCCAGCAGGCCATCATTGCAGCCGTGGCGGCAGTCACCGCCATTGCGCCCACCGAAGCGGATGGCACGCTGCTGGGCGAGCCCTGTCTGGCACCGGGCGTGATTCTCTACCCCTGCCGCCGCCTCGGCCTCTGCGTAGCGGCCACCAACGCGCCTTTCACCACCACCACCGAGGTCTACCCGGACAGCCCGCGCACGACGCCGGCGGAGTGCAATGCCGCCCAAGTGACCGCGGTGACCGCTGCGCTCGACTTCGTACTCGGGTCCTGACCCGTCAGGAGCACTGCATGTGTCGCCTACTATCACTGGTCGTCGCCTCCCTGCTGCCGCTGCTGGCGGGCAGTGCCTGCGCCCAGCAGCGCAATCTCTACTTCGGCGATCTGCACCTGCACACCAACTATTCGCTGGACGCCTATGGGGTGGGCAACACCTTCATGTCGCCCGACCTCGCCTATCGCTTTGCGCGCGGCATTCCTGTGTACCACAAGACGCTCGATACCAAGGTGCAGATCGACCGACCGCTCGACTTCCTGGCCGTGACCGACCACTCCGACAATCTCGGCATTGACGTGCAGGTGACAAGTGGCTCCCCGCTGCTGGCACAAAGCGAAGCCGGTCGCCGCATGATCGCGGCGGCCCGGGAAAAACTCTGGACGGGACTGCAGAGCTTCACGCGGCCGCAGCCGGATCGGGCAGAGCTCATGCAGCAGGTCACCACGCTGGCGCTGCGGCAGTCGGCCTGGCAGGACGAGCTCGACGCGGCCGCCCGCCACTACCAGCCCGGCACCTTCACGACGCTACTCGGCTGGGAGTGGACCGCGATGATCGACGGCAAGAACCTGCATCGCAACGTCATCAGCTCGGCCAGTCCGGAGCAGGGTAGCCAGTTCTATCCCTACGGCGCCGGGCAGTTCCATTCGCTCGACGGCATCGACAGCAATCGCCCGGAAGACCTGTGGGCCTGGCTCGATGCGACGTCGCGGCGCGTCGGCGTCGACTTCATTGCGGTGCCCCACAACTCCAATTTGTCGGCCGGTCTCATGTTCGACGTGGTCGACAGTGATGGTCGCCCCTTCGATGCCCAATATGCGCGTACGCGCCTGCGCTGGGAATCGCTGGTGGAAATCACCCAGGCCAAGGGCAACTCGGAAGTGCTGCCGGAGCTTGCCACCACCGACGAATTCGCCGAGTTCGAGATCCGCCGCAAACTGCTGATCGGCACACCGACGCCCCCCAACGAGGGTGACTACGTGCGCTCGGCCCTCAAGCGCGGTCTCGGCTTCGGCGCTGCACTCGGCGTGAATCCCTACAAGTTCGGCTTCGCAGGCGGCACCGACAACCACATCGGCATGGCCTCGGTGGAAGAGAACCGTTTTCTCGGCAAGATCGCCAGCGACGCCAAGCTGAGCGAACACCTGCCGCGCGAGCGACCGGTGATCTTCCCGGCCTGGGAGATGTCGGCCGCAGGACTGACGGCGATCTGGGCCGAGGAAAACACTCGTGAGTCGCTGTTCGCCGCACTGCGGCGCAAAGAGGTCTATGCCACCACAGGGACGCGGATCGCCCTGCGCATGTTCGCCGGATTTTCCTTCATGGCACGCGACGCACGAGCCAACGACATTGCCGCCGTGGGCTATCGCAAGGGCGTGCCGATGGGTAGCGACCTCGCCGCCGCGCCACGGGGCAAAGCACCGACCCTGCTGATCCACGCGGCCAAGGATCCGGCCGGTGCCAACCTCGACCGCCTGCAGGTGATCAAGGGCTGGCTCGACGCCGAGGGCAAGGCTCGGGAAAGCATCTACGACGCGGCTTGGGCTGGTGAGCGGCAGCCCGACGCCAGCGGCAAACTACCGGCCATCGGCTCCACGGTGGACGAGGAAACGGCGACTTACAGCAACAGCATAGGCAGTACGCAGCTAGCCACTGTGTGGACGGATCCCGACTTCGATCCGTCCGAGGCGGCGTTCTACTACGTGCGCGTGCTGGAAATTCCCACGCCGCGGCAATCGCTATATGACGCCGTCGCACTCGGCATCGAGGTCGCGGTCACCAAGTACCCGGCCTCGATCCAGGAGCGCGCCTTTTCCTCGCCGGTCTGGTACACCCCCTGAGCTTTGCCGCGCCGCCAGCAGCCATCCGTTCGCCCGGCCGCGGACTCGCTGCGAGCGTCAGCGCTGCAGCTGCGAGGCCAGCAGGTCAAAGATGCGGTGGGCGATGATGGCGTAGCCATCAGCATTCGGATGTCTGCCATCGGCAATGAGCAGTGAGGGCTCGCCAGCGATGCCGTCGCGCAGGGATGGCATGAGCTGGGCACCCTCAGCGCTGGCGATGCGGGCATAGAGCGAGACGTGCTGCGCACTGCCGCCGTCGGTTCCGCTCTGGCGATCGGCCAGATAGACGCGGGCACCGGTTCGTACGAACAGGCCGACCAGCTTTCGCAGCTGCTGCTCGGTGCGCTCGACTGCCACCCGGTTGCCGGCATCGTTGCCGCCGATGGCGATCAGGACGATGGCCGGTTGCAGGCGCAGTCCACGGTCGAGCCCGGCCAGCGCCATCGCCACCGTACTGCCGCTGCGGCCGTGGTTGACCACCCGGTAGGCAAAGCCCTGCGCGTCGAGCAGCTGCTGCAACTGGGCGGGGTAGCTCTGGTCCGCCGGCACGCCGTAGCCGGCGGTGGTGCTTTCACCCACGGCGAGGATCACCGGTCGCGGATCCGCCACGGGCTGCGCGCCAAGGCGCGAGACCAGGAGCAGCAGGACCAGCAGGACCATCCAGCGGCAGACTGTTTGCATGGCACGCACTCCGTGTTGGCGGTCACCCCCCGGCAGCAGACGCTGGCGGTACCCCGCGCGGCGATGGATTGGCTTGGCAGTGTAGCAGCACTATCATCGCACGCGCATACGGCGCAACGGCGCCCGCCCACACGGACTGCTCGCCATGCTCTCACACGACTTCGCCCAGTCCTTCGCGGCCAGCTGGATAGCGGCCTGGAACAGCCACGACCTCGAGCGCATCCTCACTCACTACACCGACGACTTCGTCATGAGTTCACCGCGCATCGCGCTGGTGGCGGGCGAGCCGTCGGGCATCCTGCAGGGCAAGCAGCGTATTGGGCCC
>CANGUU010000074.1 GCA_947457195.1 Gammaproteobacteria bacterium | reverse complement strand
GGCCGCATGGGTGCACTGTTCGCCAGCCATCCGCCGCTCAGCGAACGCATCCGCGCGCTCGAAGAGGCGCACTGAGCACCGGCAGCGCTCGGGAAGTCACGGAGACCGGCGCCTCACAGCGAGGCGCCGCTCGGCCAACCCCGGGGCCTCAGTCCTCCAGCAAACTCGCCTTGATGAGCTCCCAGGCCTCCTCGGCACTGTCGACATAGTGGAACAGGCGGATGTCTTCCGCGCTGACCATGCCCTGCTCCACCAGATAGTCGAAATCGAGCAGCCGCTGCCAGAACTCACGGCCGAAGATCACGATGGGCAGCGGCGCGATCTTGCGCGTCTGCACCAGCGTGAGCGCCTCGAACAGCTCGTCGAGCGTGCCAAAGCCCCCGGGAAACACCACCAGCGCGCGCGCCCGCAGCAGGAAATGCATCTTGCGCATGGCGAAGTAGTGGAACTGGAAGCAGAGCGCGGGCGTGATCCAGGGGTTCGGGGTTTGCTCGTGCGGCAGCACGATGTTGAGACCGATCGAATCGCCACCCACATCGGCCGCGCCGCGGTTTGCAGCCTCCATGATGCCGGGCCCGCCTCCGGTGATGACATGCAACTGCGGACACTCCTCGCACATGGAAAGCTGCGTAATCAGCGCCGCCAGTTTGCGCGCCTCCTCGTAATAGCCCGCCTGCCGTTGCCGTGCTTCGCGCTGGGCAGGCCCGAGGTTCACCGCGCCAGCGGGGTCGGTGAGCTGTTCGGGCGAAGGCGTGCGCGCCGAGCCAAACATCACCACCGTGTGCTCGATACCGTGCCTGCGCAGCACGAAATCCGGCTTGTTGAGCTCGAGCATCAAGCGTACGCCGCGCTGTTCCTCGGCGAGCAGGAAGTCCTCGTCGTCGAAGGCCAGCCGGTAGGCAGAGGAGGCCAACTGCTCGCGGGCATAGCCTTCCGGCTTGCCTGCCTGTGCATGCTGCTTGTCTTCCGCCGCCGTGGGGAACAAATGGCCGGGCTGCCGGCGCTTGCTACGGGGTTCACGGGTCATAGTCGTTGCTCCAGGTGCTGATCGAGCCAGGTGAGGCGCTCAGGGGTCCCCACGTCGAGCCAGATTCCCCCATGGTGGCGAGCCGACGCGCGCCCTGCCGCGATCGCCTGTTGGAGCAGCGGCAGCAGTGGGTGCTTGCCCGCCGGCAGGCCGGCGAACAGCGCTGGCGAAAACACGCCAATGCCGCTGTAAGTCCAGGTGCCTGTCATCGGATCCGGCAGGGCGAGACGCCCCCCGCCGAGCAGCGAAAAATCACCGCGTGGATGGTGCGAGGGGTTGGGTACCAGCACCAGATGAACGAGGTCGCTACCCAGCGCCGCAGCTCGTAGCGTGACAAACGGAAAGTCGGTCCAGATGTCGGCATTGACGACGGCGAAGGGCTGGTCGCCCAGCAGGGGCAGCGCCTGCGCGATGCCGCCAGCGGTCTCCAGCGGCTCCGGCTCGGGCGACCAGCGGATGCTGATGCCATAACGTGCGCCGTCGCCGAGGGCGGCCTCCAGCTGCGTGCCGAGCCAGGCATGGTTGATCACGACATCGGTGAAGCCGGCCGACCGCAGCTTGAGCAGTTGGTGCTCGATCAGACTGAGGCCGCCGGCGCGCAGCAGCGGTTTGGGCGTGGTCGCCGTCAAGGGCAGCATCCGCGTCCCCTTACCTGCTGCCAGCACCATTACCTTCATGCCAGCTGGCCTCGCTGCCGCGCGGCAGTCTCAGCCGCCGCGATGGCCGCGGGCAGGGCCGGTGCAAGGCGCCGCTGCAGGAAGGCGACGAAGTCAGCCAGCTCGGCCACGGGCGCCAGTGCCTCCAACGTGTAGCGGAAAGTGAGCGGCAGGTCCTTCAGGTAGCCCGGCTTGCCGTCGCGCAACCACAGTCGGCTGAAGATGCCGAGCACCTTGAGATGCCGCTGCGCACCCATGAGCGCAAAGTCGTGCAGAAATGCGTCATCGTCCGCCGCGAGTGGAATACCGACGCGGCGTGCCTCGGCCGCGTAGGCCAGCGCCCACTGTCGAACGGCGGCCTCGGGCCAGGCGATGTAGCAATCCTTGAGGAGCGAGACGAGATCGTAGGTCGCCGGGCCAGCTACGGCATCCTGGAAATCGATGACGCCGATGGCGCGGCCCGGCTCGGCCAGCAGCATGAGGTTACGGCTGTGATAGTCGCGATGCACCAGCACCCTCGGCTGCTGCAGCGCGCGCGCCGTGAGATGACCAAAGGTCGTTTCGATGAGCGTCTGCTCCTGGGTCGTCAGGGTCAGCCCGAGCAGACCGCTACAGCACCACTGCGGGAAAAGCTGTAGTTCGCGCCGCAGCAGTGCCGCATCGTAGTCAGGCAGTGCATCGAGGTCGCCGGCCTGCTGGATGAGCAACAGTTCCGCGAAACAGCGCTGGTACAACTGCCCAGCGGCCACCAGGTCGCCGGCCCGGCGCGCGGCATCCAGTGCCGGCCACAGCAGCGCATCACCGAGGTCTTCGAGGCATAGCCAGCCCGCGTCGAGATCGCTGGCGAGCACCCGGGGCACGCGCACACCAGCGGCTGCCAGGCGACTGGCCATGTCGATGAAAGGCTGGCTGTTTTCGCGCTCGGGCGGCGCGTCCACCAGAATGACGGGGCCGGCTACGCTGCGGGCCCGGAAGTAACGACGGAAGCTGGCATCACCACTGACAGCCACGAGGCCCCCGATCAGCGGACCGCGGCCGAGCCGGGGAAGCTGCGCAGCGGCCCAGCGTTCGAGAAGGTGCTGGCGCTGCGCCAGCGCGGATGCAACAGACACGTCGAAGTTCCTGGCAGGAGTCGCTCCCGGCCATCGGCTGTGTGCCGAGTCGACTGCATGGAGCGCCATGCAACATACCACCATCTTGGCTAGAATGCCTGCTCCCCACCCGAGTGCCTGGCCCCTCCGCGTGTCCTCCCCTGCCGTCCTGTCACAGCGTCGTCGTCACGGTGCCTCGGGCTTCGTGCTGTGGGCGGGCGCGCTCGCGGTCAGTGCCACCCTGCAGGGTCAGCCGGTCCGTCGCGAGGCCAGCGACATCGACTGGGTGAGCTTCGACGCGCTCACACCGGCCCAGCGGGCCAGCCTGCCTGCCGCCTGCTGCGGTCTCTACGTGCCGCCCGTCTTGCCGCCCGTTGCCGGCAACGCTGCCGACCTGCAGATCCTCGGAGGCACGGTAGCGGCCAGCGACGACGGCATCGTCGAGATCAGCGGCAGCCTGCAGGCACGGCAGGGCAACAGTCAGTTGGTGGCCGAGCAGGGCCGCTATGACGAGAACAGTCAGCGCTTCACCGCCAGCGGCGGTATCGAATACCGCCAGCCCGGGTTGCTGATGGTGGGGGAGTCGGCCACGGTCGAGCAGCAACTCGGCAGCGCTGAAATCAGTGAGGCCAGCTTCGTGCTGCACGAGGCCTCGGCGCGTGGACGCGCCGAGATGATCATTTACCGTGATGCCCAGGGCATCATCACCATCGACAACGGCATGTTCACCCGCTGCGAGCCCGGCGACAACGCCTGGCAGGTCGCCGGTCGCGAGATCGATCTCAATCGCAGCACCGGCATGGGCACAGCCATCGACGTCACGCTGCGTGTGCGCGACGTGCCCGTGCTGTACCTGCCATGGGTACGATTTCCGCTCGACGAACGAAGGATGACCGGCCTGCTGGCGCCGGTCATCGGCTCCACGCGCGACGGCGGGCTCGATGTCGCCGTGCCCTACTACCTCAATCTGGCTCCCCACTACGACCTGACGTTCACCCCGCGGGTGCAGACCGAGCGTGGCGTGATGCTCGGACTGGAAAGCCGCTTTCTCGGCACACGCTGGCAGCAGGATGTGCTGCTCAACGCCCTGCCCGGCGACCGTCTGTACGACGAGGCGCGCAAGAACGAACCTACCAGCGAAAGTCCGCCGGTGCCGGACCGCTGGGCGCTCGACTACGGGATGGCCGCACGCTTTGGACGCGGCTGGACCGGCGTGATCGACTACAACGCCGTCAGTGATGAGGACTACTTCCAGGATTTCGGCAACGACGGACTCAACTCCACCACGCAGAGCTTTCTGTCGCGGTCGACCGCCCTGAGCTACCGCAGCCGGCAGCTGGCCTTCACCGCCAGCTCCCAGGACATCCAGCTGATCGATCCGTCGGTATCGCCGCTGAACCAGCCTTACCGCACGCTGCCGCGACTGACGCTCGACGGCAATCGCACGCTGGGCACCGGTCTCGAACTGGGTGTCAATGCCGAGTGGGTGCGCTTCGACCGCAGCGTGAATCCGGCGCGTTTCAGCGCCGAGCAGCGGACCAGCGGCGCGCTGGTGACGGGCAGTCGGCTGGCGGTCACCCCGCAGCTACGGCTGCCCTGGCAGAACAGCTACGCCTTCTTCACGCCCACGCTGCGCTACAAATACGCCAGCTGGGCGCTCGACAACGCGGCTGTCGGTACCGACGCGGCCCCCTCGCGCGGCATCGTCAGCGCCAATCTGGACAGCGGCCTGATTTTCGAGCGGGAAACCGAGCTCGCCGGCAGCCGATTCAGGCAGACCCTCGAACCTCGCCTTTACTACCTCTACAACGAGTACGAAGACCAGAGCGGTATTCCGCTGTTCGACACCACCGACCTTACCTTCAGCTTCAACCAACTGTTCCGCGATGACCGCTTCAGCGGCCGTGATCGCGTGGGCGATGCCAACCAGGTCACGCTGGCCCTGTCCTCGCGCCTGTACGATGCGCGCGGCCAGGAGCGGGCTCGTTTCAGTGCCGGCCAGATTCGCCACCTGCGCGATCGCCGGGTGCTGCTGCAGGGGCTGCCGGGGCCGGAGCAGCAGCGCAACAGCTCGGCGCTGACCGGTGAAGTGTTTTACCAGGTGGCAACGCGCTGGCGGGTCGGTTCCTACGTGGAGTGGGACCCGCGTGACCGCAGTCTCGACGTCGGCAACGCCCAGCTCCAGTACCAGCGGGACAGCAATCATCTGCTCAACGTTGCCTACCGCTACCGGGACCTGCCGCCGCCGGTCTTCGTGAACGGATTCGACCGGCGTATCAAGCAGACAGACGTCTCGGGGCTGTGGCCGCTGGCCAGCAACTGGAACGTGGTGGCGCGCTGGAACTACGATCATTCCAACGACCGCACGCTGGAGGGCATCGCCGGCCTCGAGTACAGCACCTGCTGCTGGAACCTGCGGGTGATCGGCCGCCGCTGGATCGACAACGATGCGCTGTTCTTCGGCATCGAGGACAACAACAGCGGAGTGTTTGTACAATTCGAGCTCAAAGGTCTGGGCAGCATTCTGGGCGGCAACGTCAGCAGTATGCTGAACAATGGCATCCGAGGTTTTCAGGACCGTGAAAATGGCCGTTTCTAGCGTGATTACCCTTCATCTATGCACGCGGCTGCGTGCCGGCTGCGGCGTGCTTGCCGCCCTGCTGTTGCTGGCCGGCAGCGTGGCCTTAGCCCAGCCGGTGGAGCTCGACAAAGTACTGGCCATCGTCAACGACGACGTGGTGCTGAAGAGCGAATTCGATGCGCGCTGGACCCAGGTCCAGCAGCAGCTGGCAAATGCCCAGGGCCCGGTGCCGCCCGAGGCGGAGGTGCGCAAGCAGCTGCTCGACCAGCTGATCATGGAAAACCTGCAGATGCAGCTGGCGCGCCGCGCCGGGGTGCGGGTAGACGACAACCAGATCAACCAGGCTCTGGCAGCCATCGCCCAGCAAAACAACCTCAACTACGACCAGTTCACCAAGTTGCTGCAGGACCAGGGTCTGTACCAACCCACACGCGAAGGCATCCGCAAAGAGCTCATCCTCGGCAATTTCCAGAACGGCGCCGTCAATCGCCGCATCAATATTTCGCGGCAGGAAATCGAAAACTACCTGCGCTCGGAAGCCGGTGAAGCAGCCATCGCCCCCGAGTTCCGCGTAGCCCACGTGCTCATTCCTGGCGACATCAGTGCCACCGGGCGTCAGCGCGAGCTGGCCAACCTGATCTACCAGCAGGTGCGTGACGGTGCCGACATCCGCCAGCTCGCCAGCCAGCGCGAGATCAGTGGCGTCCCCGTCAGCGGCGGCGACCTTGGCTGGCTCAAGGTGGAAAATCTGCCCACGGTGTTCGCCGACGTCGTACCGATGCTGAAGTCCGGCGAAGTGAGTGAGCCCTTCACCAGCAGCAGCGGTCACCACATCGTGAAGGTCATCGAAACCCGCGGTGGCTCGGCGATGCAGGTTCAGCAGTTCCGGGTGCGGCACATCCTCATCAAGCCCACGGAAATTCGCACCGAGCAGCAGGCCGAGGCTCTGGTGAACGATCTGTATCGCCGCATCCTGGCCGGAGAGGATTTTGCGGACATCGCCCGCCAGAACACCGACGATCCCAACTCCATGGTGTCCGGCGGCGATCTGGAATGGATCAGCCGCGGCATGCTGCCCGACGACTTTCTGGCCAAGGTGGCAGACGCCGAGATCGGCAAGATCCTGCCGCCGTTCCGCGTGTCGACCGGCTGGCACATCATCGAAGTGATGGATGAGCGCATGCAGGACGTCACCGAGCAAAACAAGCGCTACCAGGCTGAGCAGATCCTGCGCGAGCGCAAGTTCGAAAACGAGCTGCAAAACTGGCTGACCGAAATTCGCGACACCAACTACATCGACGTCAAAGAAGAGAACCTCGCCAATTGATGCCTGCATTGCTGGCTCTCACCCCCGGCGAACCGGCCGGCATCGGCCCGGATCTCTGCATACAGCTGGCCCAGCACGGTGGCATCGGCCCGAATGTGGTGGTCATTGCTGATCGTCAGCTCCTGCTGCAGCGCGCGCAGCAACTCGGTTTGCCACTGCGCGTACTGCCCTTCCTCCCCGGCCAGTCGCCGCCGCCAGAGTCGCTGCCCACCGCCACGCTGCGGGTATTGGACGTACCGCTGGCCACGACGGCAGTACCCGGCCACCTGAACGTCGCCAATGCCGCGAGCGTGCTCCGCACGCTCGAGCTGGCTGCCGATGGCTGCCTCGCAGGCCGGTTCGCCGCGCTCTGCACGGGTCCGGTGCAGAAGAGCCTGTTCAACGAGGCGGGCTTTGCCTTCAGCGGGCACACCGAATTCCTCGCCGAGCGCAGCGGTGTAGCGCGGGTCGTGATGATGCTGACCACGCCGGGGCTGCGCGTGGCGCTGGCCACCACCCACCTCCCGTTGGCGGACGTCCCGGCGGCCCTCACCCAGCCCCTGCTGACCGAGGTGCTGCAGATCCTGCAGCGGGACCTGCAGCGCAAGTTCGGCATTGCCCGACCGCGCATCCTGGTGGCCGGACTCAACCCCCATGCCGGAGAGAACGGGCATCTGGGACGCGAGGAGATCGACATCATCTCCCCCGTGCTGCAGCGTTTGCGGGCCGCAGGCCTGCACCTGGAGGGCCCGCTGCCGGCCGACACCCTGTTCACGCCTTCGCAGCTCCAGCACGCGGATGCCGTAGTGGCCATGTATCACGACCAGGGGCTGCCGGTGCTGAAATTCCAGGGATTCGGCAATGCCGTGAACCACACGCTGGGCCTGCCCTTCGTGCGCACGTCGGTGGACCACGGCACGGCGCTGTCCCTCGCGGGCAGCGGTCGCGCCGACACCGGCAGCCTCTCGGCGGCCTTGGCGGCGGCGCAGGAGCTGGTTCAGCCGCGCGCCGGATCGACCGCATGAACCGCGACCGCTCGCGCGCGGAAGCGCCGGCAGCGGCGCAGGAACTGCCCTTCCAGCATCGGGCGCGCAAGCGCTTCGGACAGAACTTCCTGCATGACGCGCAGGTCATCGATCGCATCGTGCGCGCCATCCGGCCCGCCCCCGGCCAGACGGTCATCGAGATCGGGCCTGGGCAGGGCGCGCTCACCACGCCGCTGCTGACGGCCTGCGGGGCCCTGACCGTGATCGAAATCGATCGTGACCTCGCAGGGCAGCTGCGCCAGCGCCACGCCGGCGAACCGGCATTCACCCTCGTGGAGGGCGACGTGCTGGATCAGGACTTTGCCGCCATGGCAGCAGGCCTCGGCAATCTACGCATCGTTGGCAACCTGCCGTACAACATCTCGACGCCCCTGCTGTTCCATCTGCTGAAGCAACGGGCGTTCATCCACGACATGGTGTTCATGCTGCAGCGGGAGGTCGTGGAGCGGCTCGCTGCCGCGCCGGACAGCGAGGCCTACGGCAGGCTGTCGGTGATGATGCAGTATCACTGCGCAGTCGAACCGCTGTTCAACGTGCCACCCGGCGCCTTCACACCGGCGCCCAAAGTGGACTCGGCCGTCGTCAGGCTCACCCCGCACCGACCCTCACCGTTCCCGCCAGTCGACGAGGGCTTGTTCGGCAAGCTGGTCAAGGCAGCCTTCAGCCAGCGGCGCAAAACGCTGCGCAACACGCTGAAGCCGCTCTTTCCGGCGCCCCGACTGGAACAACTGCCCGTGGATCTGCAGCAGCGGGCCGAAACTCTCGGCGTATCCGACTATGTTAGACTCGCTGGCATCCTCGAACAGTGCGGTCCGGTAGAGTGAGCAACGAGCAGATGCACGACAGCGGCATCGAAATTCGCGTCTCCACCCAATACCTGCGTCACCAATCCGACCCGTCCCGGCCGGCCTTCGCGTTCGCCTACACCATCACCATCACCAACCACCGCGCGGCGCCCGTGCAACTGCTGAGTCGCCACTGGATCATCACCGACCAGAACAACAAGGTCGAAGAAGTGAAGGGCAAGGGCGTGGTGGGGCAGCAACCCACCATCGAGCCCGGCGAGAGCTACCAGTACTCCAGCGGTGCCGTGCTACAGACGGAAATCGGTGACATGCACGGGACATATACCCTGCAGGATGACGACGGCAGCCTGTTCGAGGCGGCCATTCCCCTGTTTGTGCTCGCCGTTCCCCACATGCTGCACTGAGGGTTGCCGTTCACATGGCCACCTACGTCGTCGGTGACATCCAGGGCTGCTACCAACCGCTCCGCCGCCTGCTCGATGACGTCGGATTCCAGCGCGGCCGTGACTCGCTGTGGAGCGTAGGCGACCTCGTCAATCGCGGTCCGCAATCGCTGGAAACGCTGCGCTTCCTCGAAAAACTCGGATCGGCATTCACCGGTGTGCTCGGCAACCACGACCTGCACTTCCTGGCTTTGCAGGCCAAGGCCAGACCGGAAGGCCGCAATCGCAGCCTGCGCCCCTTGCTGGAAGCGCCAGACTGCACTCGACTGGCCGGGTGGGTCCGTGCGCTGCCGCTGGCGCAGCGCCAGTGGCTGACCACGGCCGCCGGACCGCGCCACGTTCTACTCGTGCATGCCGGACTTGC
>CANGUU010000073.1 GCA_947457195.1 Gammaproteobacteria bacterium | reverse complement strand
CAGACCGCACTGCTGGCAGGCCTGCTGGCCTCTGGTTCCGCGCTGCTGGCGCAGGACCTGACCGTGGTGAACGCCCGCATCATTCCGACCGCGGGGGCGGTAATCGACAATGGCCACATCGTAGTGCGTGGCGGCCGCATCGTGTCGGTAGCAGCGGGTACACCGGCCGTGCTGAGCGGCAGCGTGGTCGATGCCGAGGGCATGACGGCACTGCCCGGCCTCATCGATGCCCACCGCCACTTCAACACCGGCCCGAACGAACGCGAGGAAATGCAGGCTTTCCTCGAAGCAGGCTATACGACCCTGCTGTCTGGCGGTGGCCCGGCCGACGGCAACCTCCTGTTGCGTGACCGCATCGAACGCGGCGAGATCAACGGGCCGCGCATCCTGCCCTCGGGCCGGGTGAGCCTGGCGCAGTCGGAGGAGCAGGCCCGCGCCGAGGTCCGCAGCCTGGCCGCACAGGGTGTGCAGTTCACCGGTGAAATCACCCTGACCTCGTTTCCCGGCCCGAGCGAACAGGAACTGCGCGTGCTGCGCGCCATTCTCGACGAAGCCGCCAAGGTCGGCGTGCTGGTGCAGGTCCATGCCGTGAGCCACCAGTCGACCATGGCGGCGGTAGAGGCCGGCGTACCGCTGCTCGTCCACATCACCAACAAGAATTTCCTCACGCGGGAGATGGCCGAGCGCATGGCCGCGAGCGGGGTGAAGGTGCTGAGCACGGTCGGCTTTGGCTCACCGGTGTTCGGCATCTACGCCGACGACAACGTACCGCGCTTCCGCAATGGCGAACCCTGGCCCTCCTCGATTCCGGCGACCTCGCGCGTGCCGGAACTCGACCTCGGGCAGGAGGCTGGTCATGCGCCGGTCAACGCGCGCACGTTGTGGGACGCGGGCGTGGTGCTCGGCTACTGCACCGACACGCAGTACGCACCGCTCGCAGGGCTCGCGCACGAACTGAAGATCCTCAGTGTGATGTTCTCGCCGCGCGACCTGATCCGCATGCTCGGACCGAATACCGCGTCCTACATTCAGCGGCAGAACGATCTCGGCGAGCTTGCGCCGGGCAAGCTGGCCGACATCATCCTGCTCGACGGCGACCCGCTGGCCGGCTACTGGGAGTGGCTGACCACGCAGGTGGTAATCAAGGAAGGGCGCGTGGTGGTGGACAAGCGCTGAGCGCGCGGCCGCCCCGGCAACCTCCTCACGGCACGGCCTGCAGGCTGCCTTCACCGAGCGCCATGGCGCCCGCCACCGAATCGCAGTGCTTGCCGGGCGCCGGCGGTGTGTCTGCCGGGCATTTATAGAAGCCGTTTTCTCCCCGTCCGCCGCCGGTGTGGCCATTGCGCAGCGGATGCAAGCCGACGCTGACGATGGTGCCGCGAGGCAGGCCGTTGACGGTGATGCCGTCACGCGCCGCCAGCGCCGCGCCGTCCATCTCCACGGCCCATACCACCGGCTCGCCCTTGGCGTCCTTCTCCACCTGGTCGCGCGCCTCGTTCAGCGGCGCAAAGAACACCTGCAGATGGTTGGGGTTGGGGTCGACCTGCGTGATGATGCCGGTCATCACCAGCGTCCTGCCTGAGTCATACATGGCGAACGAGTGATGTCCCAGGGTGGCGGGGCTGAGCATGAGGGCGAGCACGGTGGCGCTGGTCAGGCCGGGGTGTTTATGGTGCATGTGAGATCTCCGGATGGTTGCTGGGCGAGGCCGTCGGCTCAGAGACCGAAGCGGCTCTTCGCCGGCTGTGGCCGCTGCATACCCTGCTCGTGGTACTCCTCCCAGATCTTGGCCCAGGGCCGACCGAAGATGTCCGGCACGCGATACTCCACCACCTGGCCGGGGGACATGGGCGTGGTGACGCCGCTCACCGGAAAACTCTGCGGAATGCACTCCATGATCGTGAGCGGATCGAGCGTCTGCTGGTCCGGCAAACGATCCAGCTGGTGGACGATGCGTACCGGCTCCACCAGCGCCTCGGGGTCGTAGAGCACCACTTCGTGGTGCAGGCCCACCAGGGTGCCGGCCGCATCCTTGCGCGCCGTATAGATTTCGATCGACTGCAGCTTGCTGCTGTATTCGAAGCCTCCGTGGGAGATCCAGCCCTGCACGTTGGATGTCCAGGTGATGAGCGCTTCACCATCCCAGAAACCGATGGTCTCGCCGAACCACTGTGGCACGTCCGGACCGAGGCGAGGAACCAGGCCCTCCTCGTTGAAGCGGCGGCCGACGTGGATTTGCGTGACCAGCGTCTTGGCGGCATTGCGCATGTCGAGCACCAGGTCGGGCGTCAGCAGCAACTGCACGCTGGCACCACCGTACTGGGCGAGACGACGCATGAAGCCTTCGGGCCAGCAGTAGGAACCGGGCCACTGTGCACTGTTGTCGCCGGAGTAGTGGTACATCTGCTGCACGAAGCGCTGCTGGTACTCGGACGTCAGCAGCGACAGGTAAGTGGGAATCTGCAGGGTGGCGCCGTTGAACCAGGACAGCCTCTTGTCACGCTGGCGGCCGTAGCGCCCGCTCCAGGCCGGCAAAGTGGCTGCCGTGTGGCGGGTCGGGCCGCCTTTCGCAGTGGCCTCCGCCAGCAGTGCCTCGAAATGCGCCTTCGCCGTCGCGAATCCATAGGGACTGACGATCTGCTCGCGCGGGTAGTCTCGGTCGCAGAAACCCCAGGCGGCCGTGCGCGGTGGATCGTCACCGATCAGCGGCACCTCGTAGGCACCCCAGATCTGCTCGAGGCCTACGGCGGAATTGCAGCGGTAGTAGCGCGGATCGTTCCACAGCGCACGGTCCTGGTAGAAATCCGTGGTGGAAAAGATATCGACCGCCAGCGGCTCGATACCCGGCGGCGAGGCACCGTCACGCGCGGCATAGATCGGCGCATTGTCCGCCGGAATGCCGGCACCGGTGAAATAGCCCTTGCCCTCGGAGCCGACGATGTCGGCGGGCACGAGCGGATCAGGCGTGCCTCGGCCGACACTGGCGGGCTCCGCTGCCTGCAGCAGACTGCTCAGCACCAGCAGCGGCAGAAACAGGGCAGGACGGTGTTGCAGCATGATGGTTCTCCCCTCTCGTTATTGTTGTGCCTGGGGCTGGGCGCAGCTAAAGGGCTGTCTGCAAGGGTCTCTCGCTCAGTCCCGCTGCGCCGGCCGGTAGAGCACCGGCCCCAGCAGTGTCATGTCGAAGGGTGCCGCGTCCGGGGCATAACTGGCAACGGTGGACAGCTGCATTTCGTTCATCGCGATGCGGGCCGTGGTGAGGTTGCGGAAGGGACCGTACTCGGCAAAGCCGAAGCCGTTGTCCTCGTGAACGATGTCGAAACGCAGCGCGGTTCCGTCGATCTGGACGTTCTCCAGCGGCGCAAAGGACTGCGCCGACGTACAGGGTCCGCACACCAGGCCCCTCAGTCCCTCGCGATGGCGCTTGAAAATGAAGTACTGCTTGCCCGGTCCACTTCCGGCCAGCCACAGGCCGGCCACGCGCTCGACCGTCAGCAGTTCGGCAGGCGCCGGCAACACGCGCGGTGGTGCTGGCGGTCGTGGTGCCGGGGCGGCGGCCGACGGTGGCGCCGGCTCCCGGCGCAGCGACAGCAGGACGGCTGGATCGCCGAGCCGCAGCAGCACTGCACCATCGAGCACCTGCAACTCGGCTGGCAGCTGCTCGGTGCTGCCAGCGTCGTCGGTGCGGGACAGCGAAAACGCCAGTCGGTCGTTGCCAATGACGCCGTCGTCGATGAAGGCGAGGTTGTCGGGATTACTGCAGTCCGCACAGTAGAAGCCGCTGAGCTGCCCTGCATGCTGCACGAGATAGAGGATGTGCCGCACATCATCGAGATCGGCCACCCAGGCCCCGCGCCACCCCGGTGTCTGGGCGAAGACAGGGGCAACCGTGACCAGCCACAGCAGGGCTGGCAGCCACCCCGAGAGGACCTGATGTCTCAGCACGGTCTTCATGTTCCCTCACCTGCCAGGTAGAACCACGTGTCGACGATGGAATCGGGCGTCAACGAAATCGAGTCTATCCCCTGTTCCATCAGCCATCTGGCAAGATCCGGATGGTCCGACGGACCCTGCCCGCAGATACCCACGTACTTGCCCTGCCGCCGACAGGCCTGGATGGCCATCGTGAGCAATGCCTTCACCGCATCGTTGCGCTCGTCGAAGGCACCGGCCACCAGTGCCGAATCACGATCGATGCCCAGCGTGAGCTGCGTCAGGTCGTTCGATCCGATGGAAAAACCGTCGAAGTAGGCGAGGAACTGCTCTGCCAACAGCGCGTTCGACGGAATCTCGCACATCATGATCAACCGCAGTCCGTTACGTCCGCGCACCAGCCCCTGCTCGGCCAGCAGCCCGGTAACCTGCCGCGCTTCGTCGAGCGTGCGGCAGAACGGAATCATCAGTTCGACATGGGTCAGCCCCATGGTGTCGCGCACATAGCGCAGCGCGCGGCACTCCAGTTCGAAGCAGTCGCGGAACGACGGCGCGATGTAGCGAGACGCGCCACGGAAACCCAGCATGGGGTTTTCCTCGACCGGCTCGTACTGCTGGCCGCCGAGCAGGTGGGCATACTCGTTCGACTTGAAATCACTCAGGCGCACGATGACCTTCTTCGGGGCGAAGGCTGCCGCGATGGTGGCTACACCCTCGCTCAGCTTCTGCACGAAAAACTCGACTGGCGAGGCATAGCCTGCACTTCGACGCAGCACCTCCGCTCGCAGCTCGGCCGGCAATTCGTCGACATGCAGCAGCGCCTTGGGGTGTACGCCGATCAGGCGATTGATGATGAACTCGAGACGCGCCAGGCCGACGCCATGGTTGGGATAGGCCCGGAAGTCGAAGGCACGGTCGGGATTGGCCACATTCATCATCAGCTGGAACGGCAGCGGCGGCATGCTCGCCAGATCGCTGCGGGTGATGGTGAACGGCAACGGGCCCTCGTAGACGTGGCCAGTGTCTCCCTCAGCACAGGAAACCGTCACCACCTGGTCGTTGCACAGCACCTGCGTCGCCATTCCGCTGCCTACCACTGCCGGAATGCCCAGCTCCCGCGCGATGATGGCAGCATGGCAGGTGCGGCCGCCACGGTTGGTGACGATGGCGGACGCCTTCTTCATGACAGGCTCCCAGTCCGGGTCGGTCATGTCGGAAACGAGCACGTCACCCGGCTGCACCAGCGACATTTCGCTGGTGTCGTGGATGATGCGCACCGGGCCGCTGCCGATGCGGGCGCCGATCGAGCGGCCTTCGCAGAGCACCCGCCCCTTCTTGCCCAGTACGTAGCGCTCCATCACGGTGGCGGAATCGCGGCTCTTAACCGTTTCCGGACGTGCCTGCAGGATGTAGAGCCTGCCATCATCGCCATCCTTGCCCCATTCGATGTCCATGGGGCGCTGGTAGTGCTGCTCGATGATGAGCGCCTGCTTGGCCAGTTCCTCGACGTCGGCATCGCTCAGCGAGAAGCGGCGACGGTCGGTCTCTGGCACATCTACCGTCTGCACGGCCTGGCTGCTGCCCGCTCCTCCGGCATACACCATCTTGATCGCCTTGCTACCCAGATTACGCCGCAGGATGGCAGGACGGCCGGCGCGCAGTGTGTCCTTGTGGACATAGAACTCGTCGGGATTCACTGCCCCCTGCACCACGGTCTCACCGAGCCCATAGGCTGCCGTGAGGAAGATCACGCCGTCGAAGCCCGACTCGGTGTCCAGCGTGAACATCACACCGCTGGCGCCGTTTTCGCTGCGCACCATGCGCTGCACACCTGCCGACAGCGCCACCGCCGCGTGATCGAAGCCCTTGTGCACGCGGTAGGCGATGGCCCGGTCGTTGTAGAGCGAGGCGAACACCCCGTGCACGGCGCTCAGCACCGCGTCGATACCGCGTACGTTGAGAAAGGTTTCCTGCTGCCCAGCAAAGGACGCATCAGGCAGGTCCTCCGCAGTGGCAGAGGACCGCACCGCCACCGCCAGCATGGCCGCGTCGGCGGTCATCTCGGCGAAATCGCGGCGAATATCCTGCTCGAGCGCCGGCGGGAAGGGCGTTTCGCGAATCCAGCCACGAATATCCGCACCGGCACGGGCGAGCGCCTGTACGTCATCGACATCCAGTGTGGCCAGCAACGCGTTGATGCGCGCCGCCAGCCCGCGCTGGGCGAGAAACTCGCGGTAGGCAGCAGCGGTCGTGGCAAAGCCGCCCGGTACCGTGACGCCGGCAGCGGCGAGCCGGGAAATCATTTCGCCGAGCGACGCATTCTTGCCACCGACGGAGGCGACATCGTGCATGCCGAGTTCAGTGAACCATCGGGTATGGCGGGTCATGACAGGCACTCCCCCGGAGTGATGAGCGCTCTGCAACGGACGTGGCGACAGGACAGCACCACGACCGGCTGCTGCTGCGCCCGCCGCTGGCAGGCTGCGGTCATGGTAAGGTACCACTCGCGTCATTTCCTCGATACTTCGCTGGCAGAGGCTGCTGCATGCCCCGTACCGTTTTTTACGTGTCCGACAGCACCGGCATCACGGCACGCACACTTGGCCAGAGCCTGCTGGCTCAGTTCGAGGGGCTCGATCTCGAACACGTCACCGTACCCTTCGTGGCCGATGCTGCCGCCGTGCGCGAGCTGGTAGCCCGCATCGACCACACTGGGCGCCAGCAGGGCGTCCAGCCGCTGGTGTTTTCCACTCTCGTCGACAGTGAGCTGCGCCGTCTGCTGGCAACCAGCAGCGGCTGCCTGCTCGACATTCTCGGTGTCTTCCGAGCCTCGCTCGAACAGGTGCTCGGCGTAGCCGCCACCGACCAGGTGGGTGGCGCGCGGCCGCGCGCGTCCGACGCCAGTTACCAGCAGCGCATCGACGCAGTGCACTTTGCCCTCGACAACGACGACGGCGCCCGTCTCAGCCAGTACGGGATGGCTGACGTCATCCTGGTGGGGGTTTCCCGCTGCGGCAAGACGCCAACCTGCCTGTACCTTGCGCTGCAGTTCGGGCTGTTTGCCGCCAATTACCCGCTGACCGAAGAAGACCTGGGCAGCCTGAAGCTACCGCGGGCGCTCGAGCCCTTCCACGCCAAGCTGTTCGGCCTGACGATCGAACCGGAGCGACTTACTGCCATCCGGCAGGCGCGGCGACCAGGCAGCAAGTACGCCTCGGCACGGCAATGCAGCCTCGAGGTGACCGAGGCGGAGGCCCTGTTCCGCCAGCAGCGGCTGCCGTCGGTGGATACCACGGAGTTGTCGATCGAGGAAATCTCCGTGCGCATTATCGAGCGCCTGGGCGACAGACGCGGGGGCGCTGGCCTCAGCCACGGCCGATGAAGGGCATCCGCGTTGCCATCACCGTCATGAACTGCACATTGGCCTCTGGTGGCAGCCCCGCCATGTAGAGCACTGCAGACACCACCTCCGGCAGTTCGAACACCGGCTCGCTGCGCCGCTCGCCATTGGCCTGCAGCAGGCCCTGCATCATCGGCAGCGTCATGGTGGTCCGTACGTTGCCGATGTCGATCTGACCGCAGGCAATGTTGAACTCGCGACCGTCGAGGCTCAGGCACTTGGTCAGGCCGGTGATGGCGTGCTTGGTCACGGCGTAGCAGACGCTATGGGGGCGTGGCGAATGGGCGGCGATCGATCCGTTGTTGATGATGCGCCCGCCCTGCGGCTGCTGGCGTCGCATGAGGGCAAAGGCCTCGCGCGCGCAGAGGAACGCACCGTGCAGGTTGGTGTCTACCGTTTGCTGCCACCCTTCCAGCGGCACTTCGTCGATGCTGCCGGGCGGACCACTGATGCCAGCATTGTTGAACAGCAAATCAATGCGCCCATAGCGGTGTTCGACGGCGACGAAGGCCGCGGCTACCGCCGCGGCATCGGCCACGTCACAGGGAACGGCCAGCGCGCTGTCCGCCCGCCGGGCCAGCAGTGTGGCCACCTGCTCGTCCAGGGCAGCGGCGCGCCGGCTCAGCAGAACGGTCGTCCAGCCGGCCGCGTGCAGGCCCTCGGCCACGGCCTTGCCGATGCCGCTGCTGGCACCGGTGATGACGGCAATCTTGGGGGACTGTGGCATGGAGATCCTCGGAGCTGTAACGCCGGAACGGCCTGGCATTCTGCGTTTGCCCCCCGCGCTGCCGCAAGCGCGCGATACCGGACTGGCAGGCGGCAGGGACCGACGTCACGCCCACAGCGGTTTTGCCCGCGAGACCTCTATAATCCCCGTTCACGCCCATGTCATGGATGCCCCATGTTTGCCCTGCGCAACTCCGGCCGCAGCGCCGCTGCACCCGCCCCGACCGGCGTCCCGGGGGCACTGTCATGAGCAGCGCAACACCGGCTGCCGCCAGTGTCCTGATCGGTCGCTTCCAGCCCTTTCACCTCGGACATCTGGCGCTGCTGCGCGCGGCACTGGCCGGCGCTGACCACGCCGTGCTGGTGCTGGGATCGGCGCAGTCCGCGCCCTCCCCGAAAAACCCGTGGACTGTAGCCGAGCGCCACCACCTGATACTCGCCGCCCTGTCCGAGTCTGATCGTGCCCGGTTATCGGTGGTGGCGGTACGCGACTACTACGACGAAGCACGCTGGGCTGCGGCGGTGACTTTCGAGGTCTCGGAGGCGCTGGCGCGGGCCGGGCACGGTCATGCCAGCGTGCGATTGGTAGGTCACGGCAAAGATGCCAGCAGCGGTTACCTGCGCGCGTTCCCGCTGTGGATACCGCACGAACTGCCAAGGCAGGCAGCGGTGGATGCCGTGCAACTGCGGCAGGCGCTCTGGCAGCCACCGGCAGCAGCCCAGCACGCGCTGGCAGCGCTGGCCCCGTTGATGCCTGCGACTACGTTCACCTTTCTGCAGGCGTGGCTGGGCTCTTCGGCACACGCCGCGCTATGCGAGGAACAGGCGGCTCTCGAGGCCCACAGGGCTGCCTGGCGCGAGGCGCCCTACCCGCCGGTATTCGTCACCGTCGATACGCTGGTCACGTGCCAGCATCATGCGCTGCTGATCCAGCGCGGGCGCGCGCCAGGCAAGGGTCGGTTTGCACTCCCCGGGGGCTACGTGGAGCAACAGGAAAGCCTTTCGCAGGGCGCCCTGCGGGAACTGCACGAAGAAACCGGACTCGCCGTGACGGTGCCAACCGCCCGCCTGCGCGGTCAAGCGGTATTCGACCACCCGCAGCGCAGCCTGCTCGGGCGCGTCATCACCCATGTCTGGCACTACGAGGTGGCGGCAGCGTCACTGCCGATCGTGGGAGGTGCCGACGACGCCGCCAGCGCACGCTGGGTGGCATTCGCGGACTTGCCGGGACTTGAAGATCGCCTGCACGACGATCACTTCATGATTCTCGACCACTTCCTGGGTCTGCTGCCGCGCTGAGCGCCGTCGTCACGGCGGTGGTCACAGCGGTTTTTGCAGTTCGACTTCGCCGGCGGTTTCCTGTTCCGTCTCGGCCTCGGCCTCGAGTT
>CANGUU010000072.1 GCA_947457195.1 Gammaproteobacteria bacterium | reverse complement strand
GCGACAGGTTGCCGCACCGACTTCAGGTCCTCCAGCATCATGTACAAACAGGGGATCAGGAACAAGGTGATCACCGTGGCGAACGCCACGCCGAAGGCCAGTGATGTCGCCATCGGGATGAGGAACTGTGCCTGCATGCTGGTTTCCAGCACGATGGGCACCAGACCAAAGAAGGTAGTGATCGAGGTCAGCATGATGGCGCGGAAGCGTACGGCACCGGCATTGCGCACGGCCTCCAGCACCGGTGTGCCTTCCGCACGGGCCTGATTGATGTAGTCGAGCATGACGATACTGTCGTTCACCACCACGCCTGACAGCGCGATGATCCCGAGCAGCGACAGGAAGTTGAGCGGGATGCCGAGCAGCCAGTGCCCGCCGATGGCGCCGATGATACCGAAAGGGATTACCGACATGATGACCAGCGGCTGCGAGTAGGACTTGAGCGGAATGGCGAGCAGCGCGTAGATGCCAAACAGCGCGAGTATCATGCCGCGGATCATATCCTGCACCAGGCTCTCCTGCTCGGAGGTGCCGCCATCGGTGCGGTAGTCGACCGCCGGGTAGCGCTCGAACAGGGCCGGCAGGAAGTTGTCGGTCAGGTCATCGACCACTTCGCCCGGCTCGACCTGACTTTCGATCACGTCGGCACTGAGCGCCACCGATCGCTCGCCCTCGACGCGGGTGATGCGGGCGTAGCCGGGCTGTTGGCTGTATTCGGCCACTGTCGAAAACGGCGTCAGCTGACCATCACCGGTGCGGATGTACATGCCCTCGAGGTCGCCGACCGACACGCGCTCCTGCTCCGGGTAGCGCACCATCACGCGCAATTCGTCGTCGCCACGCTGGATGCGCTGCGCCTGGCTGCCGTAGAAGGCGTTGCGGACCTGCGTGGAGATGTCGTTGAGCGTCAGCCCCATCACCTCCGCCTGCGGCTTGATGGCAAGGCGCAGTTCGTCCTTGATGTTCACCGCCTCGTTGCGGATGTTGATGAGGCCGCTGTAGGTGCGCAGCTTGGCCTCGAGTTCATTGGCAGCCGCCGTGAGCTGGGTGCCGTCTTCGCTCACCAGCTGGAAGGAGATGGGACTGCCGCCGAACTGGATCCCGCCGGCAAACACGAGTTGCTTGAGGCCAGGCATGTCGCCCACATAGTCCTCGAGGAAGGCGGTCATGGCATCGGAGTCCACTTGCCGCGCCACATCCTTGTCGAGCTCGATGGCAGCCAGACCGCTGGTCGCGCTCTGGCTGACGATGAGGAAGTGATCCACCACGCGGGTGGACATCTCGCCTGTTTCGCTGTCGGCGAATTCGAACCGTCCATTCAGTTCCTCGGCGGCCTGCTCGAGCCGCAGCAACGTGTTGCGCAGTTGCACCTCGGGGCTGCCCTCCACCATGGTGACGCGGGCCTCGATGGTGTCGCTGGGGATTTCCGGGAGGAACACCACGCGCACCAGACCACCGCCGACGATGCCCACGGCCACGATCAGCATGGCAAGGAAGCCCGCGAGCGTGGTGTAACGGTTTTCGATGCACCAGGCGTTCCAGCGTCGGTAGTGGCCGTTGACGAAGCGGTCGAGTGTGGCGTTGCAGTGTTCTTGCACGCGCCACAGCCAGAAGCGGCTCTGCAGCGGGCGCAGCTGAGCCAGATGCGCCGGCAGGCACAGCTTGGACTCGGCCAGCGAGACCAGCAGGCAGAGGATGACCACCGCACTGATGGCAATGGTGAAGGCCGACGCGAAGCCACCCACGAGTAGCAGCGGGATGAAGGCCACCACCGTCGTCAGCACACCGAAGATCACCGGTGTGGCGACGCGCTGCACGCCGAGGATGACACTGTCGAGCGTGTAGCCATTGCGGGTGAGGCTGTCGAACACACTCTCGCTGATGACGATGGCATCATCCACCACGATGCCAAGCACCATGATGAAACCAAACAGCGTGAGCTGGTTGATGGTGAGATCGAACCAGGGCATGACCGCCAGCGCACCGAGGAAGCTCACGGGAATGCCGAGCACCACCCAGGCCGCCAGCCGCATGTCGAGGAAGAGCGCGAGGCACAGGAAGACCAGCACGGCCCCCTGCAGCATGTTGCTGGTCATCAGGGAGATGCGATCCCGCAGGTAGTAGCTGCCGTCGTTCCACACTGCCACTTTGACACTGGCCGGCAGGGTTTGCTGACGCTCGGCCACGTAGGCGCGCACAGTTTCGGTCACTGCCAGCACATTCTGGTTGGTGCCGGTCTGCACGTTGAGGCTGATCGACGGGCTGCCATCGAAGCGGGCGTAACTCTCCGTATCCTCGAAGCCGTCGATGATGGTGGCGATGTCGCCCAGCGTCAGCAGCGTGCCATCGGTGGTGGTGAGCAGGACGATGCCGGCGAAATCCTGGTAATCGTAGGCCATGGACTGTGTGCGTACCTGGATCTCGCCACCGGCGGTATCGAGCGTGCCGGCGGGCAGGTCGAGCGATGAGGCGCGGATGCGCGCCGCCACCTGATCGAGACTGAGGCCGTATTTCACCAGCGTGTTTTCGTCGACTTCTATGCTGATTTCGTAGGGCCGTGCACCACTCAGGGTGACGTTGGTCACGTCCGGTAACTGCAGCAGTTCGTCGCGGATACTCTGCGCCAGTTCCTTGTGACTGACCGGGTCGAGGTCCCCGTACACCTCGATGCGCAGGGCATTCTCACGCTGGATTGAGCGGGTGACCTGCGCCGGCTCGGCGTCGAGCGGAAAGGTGAGGATGCCGTCGACGCGGACCTTCACGTCGTTGAGCACTTCGTTGAGGTCGTAGTCTTCGCTGACTTCGAGCAGCACGCTGCCGAGACCCTCGCTGGCAGTGGAGCTGACGCGGGTGATGCCGTCGACGTCTTCCACGGCTTTTTCGATCTGCAGCACCACGCCGCTTTCGACGTCGGACGGCGAGGCACCGGGATAGGCCATGCTCACCTGGATGGTGTTGATGTTGAAGTCCGGCATGGTCTTCTTGGTGATGGTGAACAGCGACAGGGTGCCGGCGATGATCACGAGAAACATGGCAAGGTTGGCCGCCACCGGGTTGGCGGCGAACCAGGCAATGATGCCCTGGCGGGATGCGTGCTGTTGCGACATGGGGCTTTCCTCAGTCGAGCGTCGGTTGCAGGGTCTGTGCCTGCACGGCGAGGCCGTTCAGGGGGCTTTCGAGACGGGTCAGCACCAGCCGGTCCCCGGGCATGAAGCCGTCGGCCACGTAGGCGAAATCCCCGTTGGCGGTCACCACGCTGACCGGACGACCGCGCAGCCGGTCTTCACCATCGGCCACCCAGACCAGATCGCCGGCCTCGAGCGTGTGGCGCGGGATCACATAGACATCTTCCAGCAGACGGCCGGCGATCTCGGCGTTGACATAGCTGCCGATCAGCAGCGGCTGCGGGTAGCGGGCTCCGTATAGCCCGTAGGGGTCGGCAATCTGCACCACGCTGTACAGCGTGCGCGTGCGGGTGTCCAGCACGCCCTCGGTGCGGGTGAGGGTGCCGGGCCACTCAAAGCGGCGATCGCCGAGCTGGCTGTACAGAAGCACGTCGATGCCGCTGCCAGCCGCAGAACCGCCGGCCACGAGCGACCCGGGCAGTTCGAGGAAGGGCAGCTTGGTTTCGGGAATCGGCAGCCGCACCTCGGCGTAGTCCACGGCAAACAACGAGCCGATCTTGGTCCCGGGGTTGAGGAACTGGCCGAGATCCGTGGTTTTTTCATTGAGCAGGCCGTCAAACGGCGCCTCGATGCGGGTGTGTCGGAGGTCGTTCCGGGCGTCGGTGAGGTCGGCGCGGGCAGACGCCAGCCGGGCCTCGGCTTCGGCGGTTTGCGGCTTGCGCAGGTAGAGATCTTCCGCGCGCAGGCGTCCACGTTGCTCGGCGGTCATCCGCTCCCACTCGCGGCGGGCCACGTCGGCTTGGCCACGCTCCAGCGCCAGCGCACTCTCGGCAGCGGCAACGGCCGCCTCGGCCCGACTGGCGGCTGCCTCGAGGTTTTGTGGGTCCAGTTCCACCAGCACATCACCCTTGCGGAAAAAACCGCCGACGACGAACGCGGGTGCCACCTGTACTACCGTACCCCCGACTTCCGCGATCAGGTCGCTCTGCGTCCGGGCGGTGACGGTGCCCTGCGACGCGACGGTGATGCGCGCATCCTGGCGTTCTAGTACCTGCACCTCCACCAGCGCCTTGCGTTCTTCCGGCGCAGTCGTGGCCGGCTCCTCGCGCAAGGACAGCAGCCAGCGGGTAGCCAGCACGGCAACCAGCAGGATGCCCAGTGGCAATCCTATTTTTTTCAACATGGTGAATCCCCCGAAAGGCGCTGGTACGCGCAGGGCCCCACAGCGGCTTCATCGCCAGCGCCATTTTTGCCACCGGCGGTCCCCTCTGCCTCAAGCATCCGGCCGCCTGCTCGGTTACCATCCAGCCCGTGTCTCGTTGCAGCCCCCGGAGTCGCCATGACCACGCCGTTTCCCAAGTCACCCACGTTTTCTACCATCGACGAGCCATTCCGCTTCGAGGGCGATCTCTATGATCTGGAGGTCGAGGGCGAGATCCCCGCCTGCCTCGACGGGACGTTCTACAGCGTCGGTCCGGACCAGGCCTTCCCGCCGAGGCTCGGCGATGCCAATCCCTTCAACGGTGACGGCTTCGTGCGGGCCTTCCGCCTCAAGGACGGGCACTGCGACCTGAAGCTGCGCTACGTGCTCACCCAGCGGCTGGCCGCGGAGCGAGCCGCCCGCCGCGGGCTGTTCGGCCACTACCGCAATCCTTTTTCAGACGATCCGAGTGTGCGCCACCTGTCCCGCGCGGTGGCCAATACCAACGTGGTACTGCACAACGGTCAGTTGCTGGCCATGAAGGAAGATGCGCCGCCCTACGCGCTGGACCCCCTCACGCTGGAAACCCGTGGGCTCTACACCTGGAACGGGCAGATGACGGCGACGACCTTCACCGCCCACCCGAAGATCGATCCAGCCACCGGCGAGTTGTTCGGGTATGCCTACGCTGCGCGGGGCGAGGCCAGCGACGACATCGCCGTTTACAGCTTCGACAAGCAGGGCCGCAAGACCTGGGAAGTCTGGTTCAAATCGCCTTACCCCGGCATGATCCACGACTGCGCACTCAGCGAGCATTACCTGATCCTGCCCCTCATTCCGCAGGTGATGAGCCTCGAACGCATCAAGGCCGGTGGCATCATCTTCCAGTGGGAGCCGGGTCTCGAGCAGAAGTACATCGTGATCCCACGCGGCGGTGACGCGAAGGACGTGCGTGTGTTCGGGGCGCCGAACGCCATGCCCGGCCACGTGGTCAACGCCTTCGACGACAAGGGCAAGCTCTACCTCGACCTGCCGGTGGCCCTCGACAACGTGTTCTGGTTCTTCCCGGAGGCGGGAGGCAAGTTTCCGCCGCCGGGCTCCTTCGGTACCGAAGTCACCCGCTGGTGCTTCGACATGAACGACAAGCACAGCAAAGCCGTGCCCAACGTGGTGTCACGCATGGCGGCCGAGTTCCCCCACTGCGACGACCGCTACGTCGGTCGCCCCTACACCTTCGGATTCATGCAGGCCACGGATCCGACCAAGCCCTACGACGGTCAACGTGCCGGGCCGATCATGGGTTTCTTCTTCAATACGCTGCTCGCCATGGACATGCAGAGCGGCCAGGCGCGTTCGTGGTTTGCCGGCGATACGTCCAGCACGCAGGAGCCGGTGTTCGCCCCGCGCAGCGCCACGGCTGCCGAAGGCGACGGCTACCTGCTCGCCATCCTCAATCGCCGTGCCGAGCATCGCAGTGACCTCGTCATCCTCGATGCCCGGCGCGTCGACGAGGGCCCGGTCGCCACCGTGAAACTGCCCGTCAGGCTGAAGTACGGCATTCACGGCAACTGGGTGCCGGCCGGCGTGTGAGCGGGGTAGATCCATGGCGATCGAGGTCACGGCCGCCGTTCTGCGCGGTTTCAGGCAGCCATTCGTGCTGGAGACTCTGCGGTTGGAGGCCCCGCGTGACGACGAAATCCTCGTCAGGATGCACAGCGTAGGCATCTGCCACACCGACGTGAAGATCACTCACGGCTATCTGCCAGTGCCACTGCCGGTGGTACTCGGGCACGAGGGAGCAGGCGTGGTCGAGGCCGTGGGTGGCGCCGTGCACGGCATCGGGATCGGCGACCCGGTCGTGCTGAGTTTCAGTGCCTGCGGTGCCTGCCCGGCCTGCCGGCAATCGCACCCGGCCTACTGCGACCAGGCGGCTGCGCTGACGTTCTCCTGCCGGCGCCCGTCGGACGGAGGCACCCCCCTGCGGGCAGCAGACGGCCCGGTCCAAGGCTACTTTTTTGGGCAGTCGTCCTTCGCCACGCACGCCATCACCACGGCGGCCACTGTGGTACGACTCCCGCGCGACGTCCCGCTGTGGCTCCCCGGCGTGCTTGGCTGCGGCGTGCAGACCGGCGCTGGCACGGTGCTGAATGTGCTGCGTCCCGCGGCTGGCGAGTCGCTGGCTGTATTCGGCAGTGGCACGGTGGGCCTGAGTGCCGTGATGGCGGCACGGTTGCGCGGCGTAGCGCCGCTGATCGCCATCGACCTTCTGCCGCAGCGCCTGGCGTTGGCACGGGAGCTCGGCGCTACCCACACTGTGCTCGCCGGCCCCGGGACCGACGTGCCGGGGGCGCTGCGGGCCGCGACTGCCGGTCGGGGCGTGCACTACTCGCTCGACACCACCAACGACCCGGTTGTGGTGCGGCAGGCCTTCGAGAGTCTGGGCCCGCGCGGTACGTACGCCCATGTCGGTGGCGGCGGCAAGGACCTGGTCTTTCCCGGCAGCCACCTGCTGCCGGGGCGCACGATCACCGGCGTGGTGCAGGGCGACAGCCACCCGCAGACCTTCATCCCGCAGCTGCTCGACTGGCAGCGCCGTGGCGAATTCCCGTTCGAGCGTCTGATCACCCGTTACCCCTTCACCGCCATCAATGCGGCCGTCGCCGACATGGAGGCGGGCCGTTGCATCAAACCCGTTCTGGTGTTCGACCAGACGGCCATGCCCTGAGCTGCAAGGAGACTCCCGTGCGTCCGATCCTGCGTTTGCCCCTCATGATGGCCCTGTTGGTGACCTTGGCTGCGCCCGGTGCGCGGCTGCTGCAGGCTGCCGACGCGTTCGCGCCCACGGCGCTGGTGGAACTGCCTACGGTCGACTGGCCGACCAACGGCGGCAATCTCTACAACCAGCGTTTTTCGCCGCTCGCAGAGCTCAATCGCGACAATGTTGCCGGACTCAAGGGGGTGTGGCGCACGTCACTGCGGGGGTCGGGCACCGGCCCCCAGTATTCCGGCGAGGCGCAGCCGCTGGTGTATGACGGCGTGGCCTACGTGGTGACCGGGGCCGACGACGTGTTTGCGGTGGCGATCGACGACGGCAGCATTCTCTGGCAGTACCGTGCCGAGCTGCCGCCGGCCATGACCACGGTCTGCTGTGGCTGGACCAGTCGTGGCGTGGGGCTCAGCGAGGAGCACGTGTACGTCGGGCAGCTGGATGGCCAGCTCAAGGCGCTCGACCGCGCCAGCGGCGAGGTGGTGTGGAGTACGCAGGCCGAGCGCTGGCAGGACGGTTACACCATCACGGCAGCGCCGCTGTACGTCGACGGGCTGGTCATCATCGGGTTCGCTGGCGGCGAGATGGGCACCCGCGGCCGTCTCAAGGCCTTCGACGCCGGCACCGGCGCGCTCGTGTGGACCTTCTACACCATCCCCGCGCCGGGCGAGCGTGGCAGCGATACCTGGAACCAGGGCAACCTGCTGTGGATGCACGGCGGCGCGCCGATCTGGAACACACCGGCGGTCGATCCGGCACTCGGGCTGCTGTACTTCTCCACCGGTAACGCCGGGGCCGATTCCAACGGTGCGCACCGCGCCGGCGACAATCTGTTCACCGCTTCCATCCTCGCGCTCGACATCAGGACCGGGGCCTACCGCTGGCACTTCCAGGAAGTGCACCACGACATCTGGGACTACGACGCACCCAACCCCGTCATGCTGTTCGACATCGAGATCGACGGTGTACTGCGCAAGGCGCTCACCCAGGCGGGCAAAACCGGCTGGTTCTACATCCTCGACCGCGTGACCGGCCAGCCACTCATCGGTATCGACGAGGTGCCGGTGCCACAGGAGCCGCGGCAGGCCACGGCCGCCACCCAGCCCGTGCCGCGCGGCGATGCCTTCGTGCCGCAGTCGCTGCGGGTGCCCCCGGAGGGTGTGCGCCTCGTCAACGAGGGCCGCATCTTCACCCCGTTCTGGACCGACGCCATCGCCATCGCGCCCGGCGCCGGCGGCGGCGCCAACTGGCCACCGAGCGCACATGACCCCGTCAGCGGGCTTTCCTTCGTGTGCGCCTCCGACCGGCCGTTCCAGTTCGCCGGTCTCGACATCGGCGACGAACCGCCGCAGCCCGGCGATCGCTACACGGCCGGGGTCTTCCTCGGCGAGGCCATGTACAACTTCGGCGTGGTGGCGGCCGTGGACATGCACACCAATACACTGGTCTGGCAGCAGCACTGGCGCGAGATGTGTTTCAGCGGGATGACTGCCACAGCCGGCGGGCTGGTGTTTGTCGGCCGCAATGATGGCCGGCTCACGGCTCTCGACAGCCGTACTGGCGGCAAACTCTGGGAATTCCAGACCGGTGCCGGCATGAACGCACCCGTCACCGTCTTCGAGCACAACGGCAAGCCCCACGTGCTGGCCTATGCCGCCGGCAACGTGCTGGCCGGTTCCCGGCACGGCGACCACCTATGGCTGTTCGCCCTGGACGGCACGCTGGAGGCTCCCGCCACCCCTGGCGGCCCCACCACGGCGCTGCCCCCGCGGGTGGACATGGCCCCCGGTGAACCCGACCGCGTGGCGGGGCGCCAGACCTTCGAGACCGCCTGTCTCGCCTGCCATGGCATCGATGGCAAGAGCGGACACGGTGGCGCTGATCTGACGGTCAGCACGCTGGACGTAGATGGCATCGCTGCTGCCGTCGTACTCGGGCGCAGCAACATGCCAGCGTTTGCCGACATCTTCACGCCTGCCCAGCTGCGTGACGTGGTGGCCTACGTCAGTGAGTCGATCGTGGGGACGCCGGCCCCCGCCGCGCCCTGAACCCTTTCGCGCTGACCACCCCCCACCGAGGAACTGCTCATGTCCAGCACGCTACATGACGAATTGTTGATCCGCCGCCTGATCGAACGCTGGGCTGTCTGGCGCGACGCCGGCGACTGGGAGCGCTTTGCCACGGTCTGGCATCCGGAGGGCGTGATGATGGCCACCTGGTTCCAGGGACCGTACGCCGACTTCATCCGGGTTACCCGGGAAGGCTGGGACAAGGGCGTCAGCATCCTGCACTTTCTTGGCGGTTCGGCGATCGACGTGGTCGGCGACCGCGCCATCGCCCAGACCAAGATGACGATCTCGCAGCGTGGCCTCGTCGAGGGGGTGCCCTGCGACATCGTCTGCACGGGCCGTTTCTACGACTTTGTCGTGCGCCATGCCGGCGACTGGAAACTGCTGCACCGTCAGCCCATCTACGAGAAGGACCGCATCGACCCGCTCGACCCTGCCGTGGTGCCGCGCCTCGACGCCGAGCGTCTCGCCAGCTTCCCCGAGGGCTACCGCCACCTGGCCTACATCCAGACCGGCAT
>CANGUU010000071.1 GCA_947457195.1 Gammaproteobacteria bacterium | reverse complement strand
CGAGGCGGCCGATCGCCAGGGCGCGGGCGGCCCGCCACCCGGCTTCGTGCCGGGGCAGGGCAGGCAAGGACCTCCGGGTGGCGGTGGCGGCCAGGGCCGGCGCGGTCGGGGGAGACCCGGTCCGGTCGGTGCGGCGAATGCGCCGCGACCCGCGCTGGTCACTGTAGTCAATGAGGACGGCAGCCGCGAAGAGCGCAGCATCATGGTGGGTGTCACCAGCCGCGTAGCAGCCGAAGTCGTGTCCGGTCTGCGTGAAGGAGAGCAGGTGATTGCCGGCATCCTGCAGGCAGATACGCCGGCTGAGTCTGCCCCGGCCGGCAACAATTTCCGCAATGGTGGGTTCCAGGGAGGCGGCTTTCCTGGCGGTGGCGGCGGCTTCCGGGGATTCTGAGCGTGACCATCGAGGCCATACCCCTCATCGAATTGCGCGGCATCCGCCGTACCTTCGTCACCGGTGGTGGCGTGGAGGTACAGGCGCTGCGCGGCATCGATCTGCGCATCCATCCGGGTGAATTCGTGGCCATCGTCGGCCAGTCGGGTTCCGGCAAGTCCACCATGATGAACATCCTCGGCTGCCTCGATCGACCGAGTGGCGGCACCTATCTGTTCGCCGGTCGGGATATCAACAGCTTCGACGCCGATTCGCTGGCCTGGCTGCGCCGTGAAGCCTTCGGTTTCGTGTTCCAGAGCTACAACCTGCTCGGCGCCGCCACGGCAGTGGAAAACGTGGAAATCCCGGCAATCTACGCCGGTGTGCCCGGCGAACAGCGCATCCTCCGCGCCGAGGCGCTGCTGACGTCGCTGGGTCTCGGTGACCGCATGGACCATCGGCCCACGCAGCTTTCCGGCGGTCAGCAGCAGCGCGTGTCGATCGCGCGGGCGCTGATGAATGGCGGCAAGATCATCCTCGCCGACGAGCCCACGGGCGCACTGGATTCACAAAGTGGCGTCGAGGTTCTGGCCCTGCTGCAGAAGTTGGCCCGCGACGGCCACACCGTGATCATCATCACCCACGACCCCAAGGTGGCAGCCCACGCAGACCGCGTCATCGAATTCCGCGACGGCCAGGTGCTGAAGGACAGTGGACCGGTGGCCGGCGCCATCGATGCCAGTCACAACGACAAACTACGGGATCTTTTCCTGGCGCGGCGTCAGGCGTCTTCCATTGCGAGCGTCACCGAAGCCCTGCGCATGGCGCTGCGGTCACTGTACGCCAACATCTTTCGCACCATACTGACCCTGCTCGGCATCGTGATCGGCGTCTCGTCGGTCGTCGTGATGCTGGCGATCGGCGAGGGATCCCAGCAGCAGGTCGTCGAGCGCATCAGTGCCATCGGCACCAACATGCTCAACCTGCAGCCCTCCCGCAACGAGGGTCAGCGCCGCAACATGCCCTCCACCCTCACCTACGAAGATGCCATCGCCATCCTCGACGGGGTTCCCAACGTGCTGGGGGCCATGCCCGAGCTGCAGGGCAACTACACACTGCGCTACCGGCGCCAGGACCATTCCTCCCAGGTCACGGCGACGTCGGAAATGATGCCGGAGCTGCGCAACTGGCCCTTGGCACAGGGGGTCTTCTTCACCAGTGAGGACAACGACAAGTACACGGCGGTGGCAGTGCTCGGTGCCACGGTGGCCGACCAACTCTTCCCCGACGGGGCGTCGCCGCTCGGCGAATACCTCCTGATCAGCAATATCCCGTTCCAGATCATCGGCGTACTGACGCGCAAGGGGGCCTCGGCCAACGGCAACGACCAGGACGACGCCGTGTTCATCCCCTTCAAGGCCGGTTCACTGCGGTTGATGGGGCAGAAATACGCCCGGGCCATCGGTGTCTATGTCGACGACGTCGACAAGATCGACGAAACCGAACGCAACCTCGTCCAGTTCATGGTCGGTCGGCATGGCACCCAGGATTTCCGCATCTTCAACAGTGCAGAGTTGCTAGATACCGTCGCTTCCACTACCCAGACCTTCACCATGTTGCTCGGCTCGGTGGCGGCCATTTCCCTGCTGGTCGGTGGTATCGGCGTGATGAATATCATGCTGGTGTCGGTCACCGAGCGCACGCGCGAAATCGGTATCCGCATGGCAACCGGCGCCCGCCAAAACGACATCCTCACCCAGTTCCTTGCCGAGGCCATCGCCGTGTCCGGCGTGGGCGGCATGATCGGCGTGGCATTCGGTTTCGGTGTCGGTTACCTGCTGCAGTTGTTCGGCATCGCCGTGCAATTCACAACGGCGCCGATTGTTCTTGCCTTCTCCTGCGCCACGGCCACCGGACTCGTGTTCGGCTTCGCACCGGCGCGCAAGGCGGCCCGACTCGATCCGGTAGTAGCCCTGGCGAACGATTGACCATGAAGCCCTCGCATCGCAGTGTTTCCTCGACTCCGTGGCTGATGGCCGCTCTGCTGCTGGCTGGCTGTGCCAGCGATGTTCCGCCGCTGCCCGCCACCGACGTGCCCGCCGGTTGGCAGGCCCAGGTGGATGGCACGGCCCGCCTGTGGCCGGCGACCGACTGGTGGAACAGCTTCACCAACGCCGAGCTGACCGAGCTCATCGGCCGCGTGCAGGCCAACAACTTCGACCTCGCCAACAATCAGCGCAACCTCGAGTCCGCGCAGATCAGCCTGCGCGATGCCGGGTTCAACCTGTTGCCGACGCCGATCGTTTCGCTCGGCACCGGTGCCTCCACCAGCGAGGTCCGCAATCAGGCGGGCAACAACAGCGCCGGCCCCAACGTGCCTGCCACTGTCGCTGCCGGCTTCACCTACAACGACATTCTCAGCCGACCCGCCACCTTCCAGCGTGCCGAAGCGGACTATGCAGGTCGCGTTGCGCAGGCTGCCGATCTTGCACTCAACACGCTGGGTACGGCCGCCTCGACCTACTTCCAGTTGCTGCTCACCCGCGACAAGATCGTGGCGGCGCAGCAGAACGTCGCCAACGCCGAAGCCATCGGTGCCATCGCCCAGGCGCGGGTGGCGGCGGGCGTGGCAGTTCCCATCGAGGCGCTGCAACAGCAGATCGCCATCGAGCGTGAGCGTAACAGCCTGCTGCAGTTGCGGCAGAACGATCTATCGGCGCGCGCCGCGCTAGCGCTGCTGCAGGGCCGCTCCGTGCAGGGCTTCGACGTGCAGGGACAGAGCCTGCTCAATATCGAAGTGCCCACCGTGCAACCCGGCCTGCCGTCCGAGCTGCTGCTGCGCAGGCCCGATCTGGTGCAGGCCCAGGCCGCGCTGCGCAGTGCCAATGCCAACATCACCATCGTGACCACCGATCTGTTTCCGCAGATCGGCCTCACCGGCAATTTCAGTTCGAGCAGCACGGCGCTCGGGGAACTGATCTCCTCACCGGATACCGTCATGACGGTCAGCACCAACCTCGTACAGACCTTGCTCGACAACGGCCAGCGCTTCCGCAATATCGATCAGGCCAGGCTCACCATGGAAAACAACCTGGCGAACTACCGCGAGGCCGTGCTCGGGGCCTTCAATGAAGTCGATGTGCTGCTGAGCAACATCCAGTTGCTGCGCTCGCTGGGCCAGACCGCGTTCAACAACCTCGGGGCCGCCGAGGAATCGTTCCGTATCGCCGAGGCCCGCTATGCCGAGGGAGTGGCAGACTACCAGACGGTTCTGCAGACCCAGAACACGCTGTTCGCCACGCGCAATGCCTGGCTCGACAACAAGCTGCTGCAGTTGAACGCGGCAGTCGGACTCTTCCAGGCCCTCGGCGGCGGCTGGCAGGCGCCAGCGGACATCGTGGCTGCGCAGTAAGGCCATGGCGTGAGGCCGGGGGGCTGCCGTTATACTGGCGCTGCCCACCCACAGGAGCCGGTCATGTCAGAGCGCGCCAGTCCCGACGACGCTGCGGAAAACGCAGGCAGCTTGCTGCCACCCTCTGCCGAAAAGCTGCGTCTTTTTCGCTGGTTCTTCTTCGGGGTCTTCGCTTTTCTGCTCTGGCAACTGCTGCTGATCATGTCGCTGTTTGCCGACGTCATCATCTGGGCGGTGTCGTTGACGCTGGTGTTCTGGCCCGCCTTCAAGCTGTTGCAGGTCCGTATGCCCGGAAATCCGACCGGCTCCGCTGCGCTTTTCACGGTGGGCGTGTTGCTGCTGGTGCTACTGCCGGTGCTCGCGCTGTTCTGGGTCGTCGTGGCCCAGTCCGCCGAACTCTACCCCACGGTGAGTGCCTGGCTGGCTGACCTCAACGTGGGCGGCAGCGCCGATCCCCTCACCATGCTGCCCGACTGGCTGCGCCAGCGCTGGCAGCAGTTGGCTAGTTACATGGCCTCCACACCGGCGCTGGCCCAGTTCGACCCGGACCAGTTCCTGCTCGACAACGTCGATGCCTTGAGCCTCGGGCTCGCCAACTTCGGGGCTGCCGCCGCCCGCAACGTACTGCTGGGGTTCGTCAACCTCACACTGATCGTCGCCCTGATGTTCTTCTGCTTTCGGGACGGTGAGCGCTTCCTGCACTGGCTGGTGTCGGTGATTCCCATGCCAATCGAGCAGACCGAAGCCGTGGCGCTGAGGGTTTACCAGACCGTCACCGCAGTGATTCGCGGTGCGCTGCTCACGGCTCTGGCGCAGGGCGTGATCGCCATGGTCGGGTACCTGATCGCCGGGGTGCCGCTGGCCATCCTGTTCGGCGCCCTGACCGGTCTGGCGGGCATGATCCCCGTGGTGGGGGCTGGTCTGGTCTGGTTGCCGCTCGGCCTGTTTGCCATGCAGGAATCGGAGGCCTGGGGTCTGTTCGTCCTGGTCTGGGGCTTCGTGGCGGTGAGCATGAGCGACAACATCATCAAGCCGCTGTTCATCGGCAGTCGTGCCGGCATGCCCATACTGCTGATCTTCTGCGGCATCCTCGGTGGCGCCAACGTCTACGGCTTCACCGGCCTCATCGTGGGACCGATCCTGATTGCCGTCCTGCTGGCTTTCATTTCCATCTACCGGGAGCACTACCTGGGAGCGCAACCGCCACTGGCCGGCCGCAGCGCATCCGAAACGGCCAGACGCTGAATTCGCGCATCCTGCGGGCGCTGCCGGCTGCGCCGGGCCCCACGGGCCCGCGACACGACAGCTACTTGTCGTTCGGCGCGGACACGTTGCGCAGTTTGATGTACCACTTGCCATCCACCTTGACGAGGTCGTCGACGCCATTGCCGGCCGCGGCAATGCGCGCCGGGTCGGGCGACGTCTCGCCACCGGTACCGAAGATGGTCTGGTGGTAGTAGTGATAGCGCGCCGTGGTGGGCCCCGTGAACTCCAGGTACTGGTTCATCGTGAAGTGACGCATGGTGATGGTCTCGCCCTTGGCACGGCGGTCGTCATGGCCCTTCTTGATGTCGGTGATCATCTTGTGCAGGGCCTCGCGCCCCTTGGTCTGGCCGAAGGCACCGTCGGGGGTGAACAAGGCCACGTAGGCGTCGGCGTCGTAGGTGTCGAGCATGCGGTCATAACTCCACATCAACTTCTCGATGGCGGCGCGGTCTTCGGGCGCGCCGACGATGACGCCACTGTCCGCGGCGGCGGCAGGCAGGGCCAGCAGGGCTGACAGCGTGGCAGTCACTGCGAATGAGGCAATTCGAAACATGGGGACCTCCTCTGACATTGCTGGATTTGTTATTGGTCTGACTGGTTAGGGCGACATTAGTGAGGGCACAGTACTCCAACGACAGCGGGCCTTGGTGACGGCAGCATCATTTTTGTGCTGGTGCAACACCGTGCTGTGGGCCATGGCGTCCTCCGACGCGTTACCCGCCACGGGTATGCCGACGAGCAGTACCAGGCTCAGTCCCAATCTCCCGATCCGCATGCTGGCCTCTACGTTGTTTGGGCGGAGCTACTATACAAGGATAATGGCGTCCAAAACGCGTGGTGCATTGTTGCTCCTCTGGTCCGCGCGTCACAGAGGGATCAAATGACATTGGCAACGGTCGACAACGCCATCAAAGCGAATGTAATGGACTCTGCAGCAGTCGCGCAGGGCTATGCTGTAGCGAGTATCGATGAGTACATTGCGTCACGAGCCAATGAGGCGCAGAAGGCTGACTGCCGGCGACTGATGGACATGCTGGAGCGTGTCACCCAAGACAAGCCGGAGATGTGCGGGCCTGGCATCGTTGGGTACGGTCTCTACAGATACAAGTACGAGAGTGGCAGAACGGGCGAGATGTACCGAGCAGGATTTGCCATCAGGGGCATGGATCTTGAGATTTACCTCATTGCTTCTGGCAGGGCACAAGAGGAACTGCTGGGCCAGTTGGGAAAGAAAAAATGGGCAAGTCCTGCCTGTACATCCGGAAGCTCGCAGAGATCGACACGGGGATTCCGGAGCAGTTGGTTGTTGGTTCGCTTGCGCAGCTCAAGGCCAGGTATGCCTGAAGCGACCCTGTCGGAGGTGCACGATCTATCGGTCAGCGAGTTTGGAGGGCCGGCGGCAGGCCGCGCGCCATGTCGCAGAAATTCGGGAACCGAGCATGTTTCTCTGCGCGAGTTGGCTACGCCGCGTTCAGTACTGGGTGATTTCCAGCACGCCGCCGTGCAGCACCACCCGCAGCACCCGGTAGCCGTGCAGCACGATTTCACCGGTTTCCCGCGAGCGCCCGTCAGGCGAGTAGTCGAATTCGTACAGGCGGCAGAGCCGGCGGTGCGGCTTGAAGCCTTCCCGGCGATAGCGCCGGAAGACCAGGGACTCGTCGAGAAACTGCAGCTGCCGCTGGGCGCAGTAGTGGCGCGCTGCTTCCACGGCCAGGGTTTTCTGCTGGCTGGTGCGCCACCACCAACTTGCAAGCAGGATCACCGGGATCAGCAGCATGACGTCGTAGATCGTATACATGGCGGGATTATAGCGGCATGAAGTCGAACGTCTTGGTGGTGACGCGCAAGGACCTGTTTCCGACCGATCACGGTGCTGCCGTCAAGATCGTGCGTACGGCCGAGGCGCTGTCGCGGCTGGGGGTCGATGTCGTGCTCTGTACGGATGACCGTCGCCACTACCACGTCTTCAGAGACGGCGCGCGAGAGCAGCACGACTACCCGTTCTGGCTGCGCTGGTGGGGCTTGCCGCGGCCGCTGGCCCTGCTGCGCCTGCTGCTGGCCGGTTTTCCGCTCAGCAACGCGTTTCTGTACTTCCCGCTCAAGGATGCCTCCTACCGCAGGCGTGCACTCCATCTTGCCCGGCGCTACGCCGCCCGTGCCTATCTGGCAGAGTTTCCGGCCTATGCCGAACCCTTGCTGGCGGTCCGCGCCCGCCTCGGTGGTCGCCTGTTGCTGTGCGAGCACAACGTCGAGTATGCGCGCCTGCAGGCACAGCTGCGCCGCTTGAGCGCCCGCGGCCTGCGCGCGCTGCGTCAGACGGAGCTTGCCCTGTGCCAGGCCAGTGACGCCGTGATCGTGGTGTCGGAGCCAGACCGTCTCCAGTTGGCGCAGGATGGCGTGCCGGCCGGCAAGCTGGTGCTGATCCCGCACGGAGTCGACCTGCAGGCGTTTCAACGCGTGCGGCCGATAGACGTGCGGCAGCGTCATGGCCTGAGTCCGGACGCCCTGCTGCTGGTCTACCACGGCACCTACAGCTACCCACCCAACTTGCAGGCGCTGCAGTTTCTCGCTGCCCGCGTCCTGCCCTTGCTGGAGCAGCGGGGCCTCGCCGTGGAGGTGCTGGCGATCGGCAGCCGACCACCGGCGACACCGCTGCATCCGCGCCTGCATTTCATTGGCAGCGTGGCCGACCTAGCCGAGGTGCTGCCAGCCGCCGATCTGGCAGTGGTGCCTTTGCTGGAAGGCGGAGGGACCCGCATGAAGATCCTCGACTACTTTGCCGCCGGGGTGCCGGTCATCAGTACCAGCAAGGGCATCGAGGGCATTCCCGTCACCGATGGCGTGCAGGCCTTGATCCGTGACGGCGCCGAGCCACTGGCGGAGGCGATCGCCTCCCTGGCAGCCGACCGTGCCAGGGCAAAGGCGCTGGCGCAGGCGGCCAGTCGCTTCGTCGCGACACTGGGCTGGGACGCCATCGCCACTCGTTATGCCGAACTCTGGCAGCAACCAACACCGGAGGAGGTGCCATGAACAAGATCCCCTGCACGCTGCTCGATCTCTGCAAGGCCCCGACCTCGACACTGGCGGTGCTGCTGCTGGCTCTGGTCGGCTGCGACTCCGCCTTGCAGCCAACCGTTACGCCGGTATCTGCTGCAGGCGCTGCCCCGCCGGTAAGCGACACCTATGTCTTTGGCCAAGCGGACATGGCAGCGGCACAGGCCATCACCGCCGAGCGCATGCGCACCGTGATCGCGGAACTGGCCAGTGATCGCTACGAGGGGCGCGCCCCGGGCAGCGCCGGCGACCAGCTCACGCAGCGCTTCTTGAGCGCCGAGCTGCAGGCCCTCGGCCTGCAGCCGGGTGGGGTAGATGGTGGCTGGCTGCAGCGCGTACCGCTGGTCGGGCTGAAGTCGGAGTCGCCAGCGCAGTGGTCCTTCCTCGGTGGTGCGTCCAGCGCCGAGCTGGCGCGAGGTACCGACTTCATCGCCGTCAGCGGAGTGCAGGCCGACAGCGCCAGTCTGGCCGAAGCCGAACTGGTTTTCGTGGGCTATGGCATCGAGGCGCCGGAGTACCAGTGGGACGACTTCAAGGGCAGCGACCTGCGCGGCAAGGTGCTGGTGATGCTGAACAACGACCCGGACTGGGATGAGGCGCTGTTTGCCGGAACCACGCGGCTTTACTACGGGCGCTGGAGCTACAAGTACGAATCCGCTGCCCGCCAGGGGGCGGCCGGGGCCATCATCATCCATACCCCAGACTCGGCCGGTTACCCCTGGCAGGTGGTACAGACATCGTGGGGTGGCGAGCAGTTCCAGTTGCAGGCCGGTGACGAACCGCGCCTGCAGGTTTCGGCATGGGTCACGGAGGCTGCCGCGGCCCGCCTGGTTACCCTCGCCGGCCATGATCTGGCTGCCCTGGAGGCCCAGGCTCGCGATCGCAGTTTCCGCCCTGTGCCACTGGGGCTGACGACTTCCCTGCAACTGACCAATACGCTGTCTCGGCAGGAAAGTGCCAACGTGATCGGTGTGCTGCCAGGCACCGATCCCACCCTGGCGCACGAAGTTGTCGTCTTTACGGCGCATCACGACCATCTGGGGCTGGTGCCGGCGGAGACACCGGGCGAGGACCGCGTGTACAACGGCGCCCTCGACAACGCCAGCGGGGTTGCGCAGGTGCTGGCCATGGCTACCGCCTTCAAAGCCCTGCCAGAGCCGCCGCGCCGTAGCCTCATGTTCAATTTCGTGGCGGCCGAAGAGCAGGGGCTGCTCGGGTCACAGTACTACGCCGAGCACCCGACCGTTGCCCCGGGGCGCATCGCTGCCAACATCAATGTCGACGGGGTGGCCATCTGGGGGCGTTCACGTGATCTCACCCTGATCGGCTTCGGCAAGAGTTCGCTCGATGCCGTGGTGACGGACGTCGCCCGGCTGCAGGGCCGTGTCGTGACCGCTGACCAGTTTCCGGATCGTGGGTCCTTCTACCGCTCCGACCAGTTCAACTTCGCCAAGATCGGGGTGCCGGCTGTCTATGCCGACACCGGTACCGACATTCTCGGTCAGCCGCCCGGCTGGGGTGCCGACCGCATCAATCACTACAACGACGTGGACTACCACCAGCCCAGCGACGAACTCACGGCCGACTGGAATTTCGAGGGCGCGGTCGAAGATGGGCAGCTGCTGTTCCTGGTCGGACTGCGGGTGGCCAACGAGACGCCCCTGCCGCGCTGGAAGGCCGGTGATGAATTCGAGGCGGTGCGGCTGCGGGCGCTGCAGACGCCTTAGTGCCGGCGTGGTTCAGGGCTCGGTGGTCGGAGCCGGCACCTCGGCGAAATAGTAGCGTACCCGCGTCGTTTCGCTGGATACCGGTTCGCCGTCCTGCAGGTGTGGTCGGAACGGCGCTGCAGTCAGCAGCCGGCGCAAACGCCGCTCGAGCGCCTTGCTGGTGTTGCCACTGCTGCCGACGAT
>CANGUU010000070.1 GCA_947457195.1 Gammaproteobacteria bacterium | reverse complement strand
GTACCGAACAGAAGAATCGCGACCAACTGGATACGCGAAGTCAGCGAGACCTGGGTGGCGAGGACCTTTTCCTCGACCAGGTAGACACAAAGGTTCCATACGGCAAGTGCAGTCAGTGCCAGTCCAAGTTGTGCAATCTGGAAGCTGCGTTGATTGCCGAGCAGAAGTCCCGCCAGCAGAAGCAGCACGGCAGAACTGATCAGATAGATGGTGTTGGGTGTCCAGAAGATCATCGGTTACCTGCAATGCATCTGTTTGGCCTTGGGCTCTCCGCTGCAGATATGGCAATCCGGGCAGACGGTCGAGTTTGGTGTCGGTCAGTTACAGAGGTAGCGCTTTATGTTGCTGATGATTTCCTGCTGGGATTTGCGTTTTTGTGCTTCGTCGATGGAGCTGTACAGCAGGTTCAAGGCGTATTTCACATTGCCCTTCATCAGCAGCAGGTCGTCGACCATGAAAAGCTGCAGCGGCACGAATCCGACGCCAAGGCCCCACTTGAATACACGGCTGGTGATCTTGGTGCGAAGAAAGGCGACGTTGCAGTCCATGGACTTGGCACGCTCGAAGATCGGGATATTGAGGTAAGGAGCCTTGTCCTGCCGGTACTGCTTGAGCACACCGAGCTCCCGCATCGAAATCAGCCGACTCTGTCTGCCGACGCTGGCCAGCCAGTACTTGGCTACGTTCACACTTTCATGGCGCTTGAAGTTCGACGAAGAAAACGGCGCACTGTCTTCGGTAAGCGAATCGGTTTCCATCACGAAAGCCCAGCAGAAGCCCACCACTTCATCTTCCCGGAACAGCAGGGAGATGATGGGGGTGTAACCCGGTGGCGCTGTGATGCACTTGTTGACCTCCGCCATGGCCGTATCGAAGGTCCAATCTTCTCCCCAGCTCTCATTGAACACTTCGGCGTAGCAGCGTGCGAGGCTGTTGAGGATGCTTCTGGGAATTCGCAACAACTGGTCCCCACTCCAGCATTGCACGGAAAATTCCTCGCCACAGGCTTTCTGCAGGTTCTCGTTCAGGCGGGCCAGTACACTGAAGTCGTTGGAGGCTTCGCGACTCACCGACTGCAGCAGGTTGTTGACCTGCGCCGACTGGAAGCGGGGATGGATGTTCAAGGCGGAGTTGCCGTGAAAGTGCGACATAAAATTCTCCTTTCTGCGAGAGCTGATTCGTTGCGCGAGTCACGTAGCCGGATGTCGGGATTTACGATGACGCCTGCGAAACCGGCCGTTATCGCTTCCAACTACAGTGTGTTTGATTTTTCAAGGGGTGCAGTTTTCCTCCGCATTCTACAAGATGTTTCAAAAAACGAGCGGAAACGCCTTGCCAACGCAAAGAAAACGTGCTCCATCGAATCGTGATATCAGAGTGATGTCATGTGCCGGCGTTTGGCTTTCAAGCCAGGGTGGAGAGAGCGCAGGCAGATTCGCTGACCCCGGAGACAGCGGCGCATCTAGAAGCGCTGTGAGGCGAAGACACCGAAGGAACGAGGCTCGCCGAAGAACTCGCTGTAGCTGTTGAGGCCATCGCCCTTGATGCGGGTGCGATACACCGTGTTGGTCAGGTTACGGGACCAGAGCTGCAACGACCATGATGCCTGAGGCGGGCTCAGCGTGACCGAAGCCGCCAGGGTTCCGAAGCCCGGCAACCGGTTTACCGCTGCATCCGGCAGCGAACTCTGGCGCCCGGCCAGCGCTGCTGTGTACTGGTAGTTCGCCACCCAGCGCAGTTGATGACCGCTGGTCAGTACAAAGGTTCTGGCAAGGTCGATATTGCCATCCCAGCGCGGCGCATAGGGTCGCTGGCCTGCAGGAGCAACCGCCACACCCAGCAAGTTGCGGGACCGCCGAGTGCCAGGCACGAAGCGGGCATCGAGCCAGCCAAGTTCCACGCCTGCGCTCCACCCGGTATCTGACTGCCAGCGCAGCGCGAGTTCAGCGCCGTCGTGGCGGGCATCGGCAAGGTTGTCGAGCTGATCCACCCCAGTACCGGTCAGCGGATTGACTTCCCTGACGAAGCCCTGCACATCCTGGTAGTCATAGGTGAACAGCGCCGCTTCCAGATTCAAGCCGAGCGCTGGCCACTGGCGACGCAAACCCAGTTCCTTGGCAACGAGTACTTCCTCGTCGTAGGGCTGTATCTCGCTGGGACGAAAGGGAAAGCCGCCGAAAAACCCCCCACTCTTGAAGGCGCGCGAGACCGCTGCATAAAGCAGGGTGTGTGGGTCTGCCTGGAAACTGGCGGTGATGCCGCCTGTCAAACGCTCGCCGAGTTCGTAATCGGCACGGAGATCACGCACGATATAAGCCGGCGGCGTGGCCACCCGGAAGAAGGAGCCATCGCGGTACTGTTTCTGCTCCTGGGTGTAGCGCCAATTGGCGTCGAGCTTCCAGCGGTCACCGAAGCGCCGATTGATGTTGCCGTAGAACGCCTCTGCACGGGTATTCTGGCGATAGGCCAATTTGCCCTGGCCCAGTCCCACCAGTGTGTTGTCGCGCAGGTTGAAATCCCGGCGCTCGTCGAATCTTTCTTCGCTGAAAACCGTGCCCAGCATCCACCCGAGGCGGGCGTCCGCCTTGGACAGCAGCTGGAATTCCTGGCTGAACACCTGGATGTCACTGGACGACAGCCGATGACCGAATTCACCGGCGGCGGCATCGAGGTCGAGGGCAACGCCATAGTCGTACACGTCGACGGCCGTCAGCGAAACAAAATCGACAGCGCTGCCCATCCGGCGCAGTTCGAGCAATGAACTCGCGTAGTCGGTGTGCTGGCTATTGAGCGTGCTGGACAACACCGCACTGCCATCGCTGGCCTGTCGGGCAAGGTCGTCAACCAGACCGGGCTGGCGCTGCACCAGGCGGTTGACACTGCCGAAGTTGAGACAGGAACGGTCGTCCCGTTGGCCGGCGAGCACGGCAGCGCAGAAGCGACCGATGGCCGAGCTGTCGTACAGGCCGATCGAACGTCCGAGAGGAATATCGGAGTCGTCGCGACCGCCCTGTACTTTCCAGGCCAGACTCCACGCTGCTGCCGGCTGCCAGACCAGCCAGGAGCGAAAGTCCAGCCGATCCCTCTCACCATGCCGTTCACCTGAGGCGAGCGAGCGCTGCCAGCCATCACCAGCAGCTTCCAGATGCATGGCACCGCGCCACGCCAATCCGGGCCCGAGATCGACGTTGATGCTGCCGTTGGCCTGCAACTGCTGCCAGCGGCCAAGACTGACGTCGAAGGTGGTGGCTCGCTGGCCGGGCTGGGCGCGCTGGCTGTCCAGCAATACGGCACCGCCGGTGGTGTTGCGACCATACAAGCCCCCTTGGGGTCCTTTGAGGATCTGCACCTGGGTGACATCGAACAAGGCGGACGAACCCATCACCGTGGCAGGCTGGTAGACACCGTCGACATAGACCCCGGCCGTGGGTGTGTTGTTGCTGTTGAAGTCCTGCAGACCCACGCCGCGGATGATCCAGGTGGGAATGCCTGCACCGGGCAGATCTTCGAACAGTGTCACGTTGGTGCTGAACTGCGGCAATTCGGCAAGGTTCAGCACGTGATAATCCCGCAGGAAGCCGGCACTGATCACATCCACACTGACCGGCACCTGCTGCAGCGGCTCGCTGCGTCGGCGAGCCGTGACCAGCACCTGCTCCACACCCGAAACCGCCTGCGCCAGCGCATCAGCGCCACTGGCCAGCAGTAACAGCGCCAGCACCATACCGCGAGAATGAAGCACCGAAGTGCCGGATACGAGTGGCATGAAAAGCATCCTCAGGACGACGTATAACTACGGTCGGGTTTCGCTTTCCACCCGGTCCACCTTCTGAAAACCCCGCGGCAATTTGCTGCCGCGCCTTCCGCGCTCCCCGCGATACTGCGCCAGTTCGTCGCGGGTGAGCCTCAGGAAACGTTTGCCACTGTGGATGACCAGCCACTGGTCCTTGCCGAGCACAGCGTACCCGGCAACGACTTCAACGGGCTCGGCGCCCTTGGCAGCGGCGAGCGCAATGATCTTGTTGCCCTTGCCCTTCGGCAGCTGCGGCAGCTCGGCGATGCCGAACACCAGCATGCGACCCTCATTGGTGACCGCCACTACGTCGTCTGTTACCGAGCCGATCGCAAGCGGAGATTTCACCACGGCACCGGCCGACAGGCTGAGCACGGCTTTGCCGGCCCGATTCTTGCCCAGCAGGTTGTCCAGTGACGTCACGAATCCGTAACCGCGATCGGTGGCCAGCAGATACAAGGTTTCCGGCTCCCCGATCACCATCCCCTCGAAGGTGGCGCCCGACGGCGGACTCAGCCGGCCGGTCAGCGGCTCACCCATGCCCCTGGCGGAAGGCAGTGAATGGGCAGGCAATGCATAGGCGCGCCCCGTGGAATCCATGAACACCACCTGCTGATTGCTGCGGCCACGCTCCGCCAGTTTCAGCCGGTCACCCGCCTTGTACTGCAACGTGGCGGCATCCACGTCATGACCTTTGGCAGCACGGATCCAGCCCGCCTCCGACAGTACGACGGTCACCAATTCGACGCTCAGCAGTTCCGTTTCACTGAAGGCTTGGGCTTCTGCACGCTCGACCAAGGGCGTACGGCGCGGGTCTCCATAGATCTTGGCATCCTCGGTGATCTCCTTCTTGATCAGGTTTTTCAGGCGGCTTTTCGACTGTAGCGTGAGCTGCAGCTGGATGCGCTCGTTTTCGAGCGTGTCGCGTTCGCCCCGGATCTCCATCTCCTCGAGTTTTGCCAGGTTGCGCAGCTTGAGTTCGAGGATGGCTTCCGCCTGGATGTCAGTCAGCGAAAAGCGTTCCATCAATACCGGCTTCGGCTTGTCTTCGGTGCGGATGATGTGGATGACCTCGTCGATGTTGAGATAAGCCACGAGCAGGGCCTCGAGGACGTGGAGGCGGTTGGTGATCTTCTCGAGACGGTACTGCAGACGCCGCGTCACCGTTTGTACACGGAATTCCAACCACTCACGCAGGATGTCGACGAGACCCTTGACCCGTGGCAGCCCGTCATTGCCGATCATGTTGAGATTGATGCGGTAGCTCTTTTCGAGATCGGTGCAAGTGAAGAGGTGGCTCATGACCGCATCGGCATCCACGCGGTTGGAACGCAGGACGATGACGATGCGTGTCGGGTTCTCATGGTCGCTTTCGTCCCGCAGATCAACCACCATGGGTAGCTTTTTCTTCTGCATCTGGGCGGCTATCTGCTCGAGCACCTTCGCGCCGGAAACCTGGTAGGGTAAGGCCGTGATGACGATGTCGCCTTCTTCACGACGGTACAGGGCCCGACACCTCACCATCCCCCGGCCACTTTCGTAGAGCGCGGCAATTTCACGGCGCGGCGTGATGAGTTCGGCTGCCGTCGGAAAATCCGGCCCCTGCACGTACGCCATCAGGTCGCCGACACTGACCGATGGATGCTCCAGCAAATGGATGCAGGCGGCGGCAATTTCCCGTGCGTTGTGCGGCGGGATGTCGGTCGCCATCCCCACGGCGATACCACTGGCGCCGTTGAGCAGCACGTTCGGCAGGCGGGCCGGCAGCAGCATGGGTTCTTCGAGCTCGCCATCGAAGTTCGGCTTCCAGTCGACCGTGTTCTGGCCCAGTTCGGCGAGCAACACATCCGCGTAAGGCTGCAGGCGGGACTCGGTGTAGCGCATGGCGGCAAAGGATTTCGGGTCGTCCGCCGACCCCCAGTTACCCTGCCCGTCCACCAGGGGGTAGCGATAGGAAAAAGGCTGGGCCATCAAGACCATCGCCTCGTAGCAGGCGGAGTCACCGTGGGGGTGGTACTTGCCGATGACATCACCGATGGTGCGGGCCGACTTCTTGTACTTGGCACTGTTCTTCAGACCCAACTCGCTCATCGCATAGACGATGCGACGCTGCACGGGCTTGAGTCCATCGCCGATGTGCGGCAGCGCACGATCGTTGATGACGTACATCGAGTAGTTCAGGTAAGCCTGCTCCACGAAGGTCCGCAGCGGAATCTGCTCGGTGCCCTCGGGATTGAAAATGGTCGTCTGGGTCATGGGGTGTATTCGTGGTTAGGGAGTGGGCCTGCAAGCTTCACAGCTCGGCCCGGTTGCCGTTCTGCTCGAGCCAGTCCTTGCGATCGCCGGCGCGCTTCTTGGCGAGCAGCATATCCATCATTTCCGCGGTCTTTTCGAAATCGTCTATGCCGAGTTGCACCAGTCGGCGAGTGTCGCGGTTCATGGTGGTTTCGCGCAGCTGCAGGGGGTTCATCTCACCCAGGCCCTTGAAGCGCTGCACATTCGGCTTGCCGCGGCGCTGTTCGGCGACCAGACGATCGAGGATGCCATTCTTTTCCTGCTCGTCCAGTGCGTAGTAGACATCCTTGCCCAGATCGATCCGGTAAAGTGGCGGCATGGCGACGAAGACGTGACCGGCTTCCACCACGGCGCGAAAGTGTCGGATGAACAGGGCGCTCAGCAGCGTGGCGATGTGCAGGCCGTCGGAGTCGGCATCGGCGAGGATGCATATCTTGCCGTAGCGCAGTCCGCTGAGGTCGCTGGAACCGGGATCGACACCGATGGCCGTGGCGATGTCATGGACCTCCTGGGACGCAAGAATCTCGTTCGAACCCACCTCCCAGGTGTTCAGGATCTTGCCACGCAGCGGCATGATCGCCTGCGTTTCCCGGTCGCGCGCCTGCTTGGCAGATCCTCCGGCCGAATCGCCCTCCACCAGGAAGAGTTCACCGGCCATGACATCGGATGCAGCGCAGTCTGCCAGCTTGCCCGGCAGCGCTGGCCCCTGGGTGATTTTCTTGCGCACGACCATCTTGCTGGCCTTCAGCCGGGCCTGTGCATGCTCGATGCACAACTCGGCGATTTTTTCGGCCTCGGCCGTGTGCTGGTTCAGCCAGAGGCTGAAGGCATCCTTCACCACACCACCGACGAACACGGCCGACTGGCGCGAGGAAAGCTTTTCCTTGGTCTGGCCCGAAAACTGCGGCTCGACCATTTTGGATGACAGCACAAAGCTGCAGCGATCCCAGATGTCTTCGGCCGCCAGCTTGATGCCGCGCGGGACGAGCGAACGGAACTCGCAGAATTCCTTGATGGCTTCGATCAGGCCGGTGCGGAAACCGTTGACGTGGGTGCCTCCCTGCACGGTGGGGATCAGGTTGACATAGCTTTCGGTCAGCAACTCGCCACCATCGGGCAGCCAGAGTACGGCCCAGTCGACAGCTTCCTGATTGCCCTGCATGGAGCCGGTGAAAGGCTGGGAAGGTACGGTTTCCGCCGCACCACAGCAGTGCTTGAGATAATCACTGAGCCCGTCCTCGTAGTACCACTCCTCACTGCGCGATTTTTCGCCGGTGGCGGTGTTGTCGACGAAGGTCACGCGCAGACCGGGACAAAGCACGGCCTTCGCCCGCAGCAGGTGGGTCAGGCGGGAGATGGAGACAGACGGACTGTCGAAGTATTTGGGGTCCGGCAGGAAGCGGACTGTCGTGCCGGTATTGCGCGCACCGACCTTGTCCACGATCTGCAGCTCGCTCGCCTTCTCCCCGTTGCGGAAGGTCATGCGGTGCAGGCTGCCGTTGCGCCGCACCAGCACTTCAAGCTGCTGCGACAGTGCGTTCACCACTGAAACGCCCACGCCGTGCAGACCACCGGAATACTGGTAGTTGTCGCTGGAAAATTTGCCGCCGGCATGCAGCCGCGTCAGGATCAGTTCGACACCGCTGACTTTCTCCTCCGGGTGGATATCGACCGGCATGCCGCGACCGTCGTCGACCACCTCCACTGTGCCATCCTTTTCCAGCGTCACCACGATGTGGCGGGCGTGCCCTGCCAGCGCCTCGTCAACGCTGTTGTCGACCACTTCCTGGACGAGGTGATTGGGTCGACTGGTATCGGTGTACATGCCCGGCCGGCGGCGAACAGGGTCGAGGCCGCTCAGCACTTCGATGGATCCGGCGTTGTATTCCTTGCTCATGCCTGTTCCTGTTGTTGGTTCACTTGTATGGCGGCGCTCTGTAGGCCGGCAAAGGCCAGCACGTCGGGCAGTACGTCGGCGAAGCCTGCGAAAGCATGATTGCCGCCTTCCATGACGATCTGTGTGGCACCGCGGTAGTAGTCCACGGCCAGCCGGTAATCGAGCACTTCATCTCCGGTCTGCAGCAGCACCAGGAAGTTCTGAGGCTTGCTGAGCACCGTGACCTGAAGTTTTGCCAGGGCGCCAACCTGCGCTTCGGAGAAGTCATAATGCTCTCCCGTGTAGAGGTTGGTATGGGGACCGAGGAACTGCCGCCCGAGCGTCGCGTGTGGCGCCACGGCGGGATTGATCAGTGCAGCGGGCAGGTCGTGCCGCTCGGCGAGCCAGGTGGCGTAATAACCTCCCAGTGAGCTGCCCACGAGCAGGGTGGGCCGTACTCCCGCCAGCACGGCCGCCTCAGCCTGACCTATGGCGATGGCAGGATCGAAGTGCAGGGCCGGAGCGACAGCATCGATGCCGCGTTGCCTGGAAAAGTCGAGAAAGAGACGGGCCTTCTGCGAGGCCGGAGAGCTGTTGAAACCATGCAGGTAGACAACCCGTGGTGGCACCAGTGCTGTGGATCTCATGGCAGATCCATGCTGCGGACCGTCATCGAAAAAACGCGGCAAGGTTAATAACCGGTCCCTGAAAAATCAACCGAGTAGTGCTTGTGGCGCACGCGACGAACCCCGGTGACGAAGGTGCCGTCAGCGTGCAGATCCAGCCAGCGGAAACCCGGATTGCGGCGGTCGAGTTCGAAGTCAGCATGCCGTGGGTGGAACTGCACGCAGGTGGAGGGGGCGCCAAGATACGTCACCGTACCGCGAACGTCGCGCAACTCGTGATGGATATGGCCGAACAGCACGAGCTTGACCCGGGGATGACGGTCCAGAACCGCGAAGAAGTCCTGTGGATTTTGCAGGGCGTGGCGCTGCAGCCAGGTAGCAGCGACCGGGACCGGATTGTGGTGCAGACAGACCAGCACGTGCGCTGCCTGGCTATTGCCCAGCACGGTATCCAACCGTTCCAGTTCAGCCGGTGACAGAAATCCGTGCACGGCCTCGGCCACGTTGCTGGCCAGCAGCACCACCTGCCAGTCGCCGAGAACCACCGTTCTCTCGAAGCAGGTGTTGGTGGCACCCAGTGCCTGCGCCATGACTCGGCTTTCATCGTGATTGCCGGGTATCCAGTACTGGCGCGCGCAGACGGCCTGCAGCCGCTCATGAAGTCTTTGGTAACTCCGCTCGCTGCCGTCCTGGGAGGCGTCACCCGTCATCAATATGGCAGCAATCGAATCGTCAGTGCGGGAGACCTCCGCCAGCACATCTTGCAGGCCCTGATCGCAGTTCATGCCGAGCAGCGTCTTGGACGGATCCGCGAAGAGGTGGGTGTCGGTGATCTGCACCACCCGGAAAACCACGGGCTGTCGACGGGCGTTGCGCGGACTCATGGGCTAACCATCGCGAAACGAAGCCGCAGAGGCCGGGCCGAGACAGGCCGGCAGCAACGGCTCGCCAAGGCCACCTTCCAGGCAGAGGGTCAGCCAGTCGGCGAGGAAGAGGTTGAGCTGGTTCTTTTCGTCGCCATTGAAGCGAGGCAGGTCGTCATCAACGTAGACCGCCTTGAATTGGGTCTTGTCCTGATAGCCAGTGACTTCGGCAGTGCCGGCATCATGATAGAGCCGGACCTGCAGTCGGGGGCTGCGGAACCAGGCGGGCGCCGGCTCATCGAGCTCGACGGTCAGAGCGACAGTGCTCGTGTAGCGGAAAGACTCGGTGACACACAACAGCAACCGGTGAGCAGCCCCTGCACGCTGGCTGGCAAACGCCGGCAGCAGGACGGCGCGTGACTGGCCCAGACCAAAATCCGGCAACAGTTTGCGAAGCCGCAGATAGTTGGCGTCGCACACGGCCATTCGGGAGCTTAGATCGAGCAAGCGCTTCATGTCTGGCGTCCGTCGGCGCAGGGTGTGCTAGTAGATGGATCGGAGGGGTGAGCGGAGGGGAGCTGCCCTGCCGCGTACTCCGCGGTGCCGGCCAGCAAGCACCGGCGGACCTCCTCGAGGTGCAGTTGTAACCACTGCAGGGCGATGATACTCATGGCATTGTTGATC
>CANGUU010000069.1 GCA_947457195.1 Gammaproteobacteria bacterium | reverse complement strand
TGACCCACGCGCAGACGCAGTGCACCGATTGACTCATTGACCACCTTGGTCTTGTCGGCTCCGAAGAAAAGTATGTCCCCTGTTTGGGCCCCCACCCGCTCAAGTACCGCCTTGACCACTGGCTCGGGCATGAACTTGATGATGGGTGACTGGAGCCCGTCCAGACCAGCGGCCAGGTCGTTGACCTTGATCCAGGCCAGACCCTTGGCGCCGTACTGTGCGACGAAGTCCGTATAGGAATCGACCTGCTTGCGAGAGAGCTTTTCGCCGCCGGCTGGCACCTTGAGAACGACAACCCGACTCTTGGCATCGTTGGCGGGACCATTGAAGACCTTGAATTCGACATGACGCACCAAATCTGCAATGTCGACCATTTCCATCGGAATACGCAGATCAGGGCGATCGATGCCGAAGCGCCGCATGGCCTCATGATAGGTCATGCGGGGGCAGACAGGCAGATCCACATTGATGTGCTTTTTGAATACATGCCTGATCATCTCCTCGGTGACCTGCATGATGTCGTCCTCATTCATGAACGAGGTCTCGATGTCGATCTGGGTGAATTCCGGCTGCCGGTCGGCGCGAAGGTCCTCGTCACGGAAGCACTTGGCGATTTGATAGTAGCGATCGAAGCCCGCCACCATGAGCAACTGCTTGTACTGCTGGGGCGACTGCGGCAGAGCGAAAAAATGTCCGGGATGTGTGCGGCTTGGCACGAGGTAATCCCTTGCCCCCTCCGGCGTGGCACGACCGAGAATGGGCGTTTCGATGTCAAGAAAACCATGATCGTCGAGAAAGTTGCGCACTGAACTCGTCACCCTTGAACGCATTTGCAGCCGTCGCTGCATTTCTGGTCGGCGCAAGTCGATGTAGCGGTTGCGGAGGCGAACGTCTTCGCTAACGTTGGCATGTTCGTCGAGCTGGAAAGGGGGTGTCTCGGCAGGATTGAGAATATCGAGATGGCGGCAAATTACTTCGATCCTGCCGGATGCCATGTCGAGGTTCTCCGTGCCCGGCGGTCTTGCCCGCACTTCACCGACCAATTTGACGACATACTCGCTGCGTACCTGTTCAGCCAGCGCAAAACTTTCACGTGTATCCGGATCCACCACCACTTGTGCAATGCCTTCCCTGTCGCGCAAATCCAGAAAAATGACTCCACCATGATCGCGGCGACGGTGTACCCAACCGCACAGCGTGACGGTCTGTCCGACATGGGCAGTCTGCAATTGGCCGCAATAATGAGTTCGCATAGTTGGTCTCGGGACTGGAGAGGATGAACAGGTGAATGATTGCGCGGGATACTTGCCCGACTTCAGGCCGATGATTTTACCGCAGTGGTCTTGCTTTCGCTGTTGGCACCGGCAGCGCTAGCGGCTGCCGCGCCGTCACTCTTGGCATCCATCGGCGCTGCTGCCACCTGAGTCGAATCAGCATTCTCGCCCAAGCCGTTCTTTTTCTTGCCCGTCTTGAAATCCGACTCGTACCAGCCACTACCCTTCAGGCGAAAACTAGTAGCAGACACGAGTTTTGCCAGGGTTTCACGGCCGCACTCGGGGCATTCCCGGAGCACAGGGTCGCTGATCTTCTGCAATTTTTCGAGCTCGGCTCCGCAGGCCTCGCAGCGATACTCGTAGATTGGCATGGACATTCACTCCTGCGTACGACAGCTGATCGAATCAAACGGATGGTGCGACAGATGGTTGCGGAGACTTGTCCGCTCCGCTTCCGAAAAAGCGCGGCATTGTAACTGAACTTCATGGTCACGACAGCCTCCGCACCAACTTGTTGCAACTGCGATACAGACGGCAATTTTCGGGGCGCGAGCGTAGTTCAGCTCTCTGACTATGACCCGAGCGGAGGCCACTCTCGACAGCAAAATTCTTTGCGGAGGCCGCTTGCCGGCCTGTAGTGATTCCGCTATAAATGGCGCCATTCGCGAGAGCGGAGCAGCACAGGGCGCTAGCGCAAGATTCAACATAAGCCGGCAATTCCGAATCCAGTCCGACCTGCCCTCGTGTGCAGAGCAAGGTTCGCGATGGAAGTAGTCGGGGTCGACAGGCAAGCGAGCGGCCAAGTATGAAAGCAACACCATAGGCAAACGCAGCAAAATCGAAACTTGAAATTGTTAAACCATAAACCAAATAAATAAGAGACCGAGACACTATGGCTGGCAACAAAACTTCCCCCAAGAAAGCAGCAGCTATCGGTGAAAAGTTCACCAAGACTGCCATCCTTACCTCCATTGCCGAAGACACCGGTCTCAGCAAGAAACAGGTGAATGCAGTGCTGGATGGGCTGACCGATCTCATCGAGCGGCACCTCAAGAAGCGTGGTGCCGGTGAGTTCACCCTCCCGGGTCTGTTGAAGATCAAAGCTGTCAAGCGGCCCGCGCGTCCGGCTCGCAAAGGAGTGCCCAACCCCTTCAAACCTGGGGAACTGATGGACATTCCCAAGAAGCCCGCCTCAGTTCGTGTCAAGGTGCTACCGCTCAAGAAACTCAAGAGCATGGCCGATCTCTGAGTCGGTATCCGCAGCAAGCAAGTCCCGGAAAAGCAGCCTCATGGCTGCTTTTCTGCTATGGCTCCCCGCAAAATCGTCAGATGCCAGGAATATCACGTCATGCGTACTTCGCACTACCTGCTCGCCACATCCAGAGAAACACCGGCTGATGCCGTGGTGGTGAGTCACCAATTGATGATCAAGGCAGGGCTGATACGCAAACTTGCCGCTGGTCTCTACACCTGGCTGCCGACGGGACTGCGGGTGCTGCAGAAAGTCACCGACATCATCCGCCAGGAAATGAACGCCAGCGGAGCCCTCGAGGTATCCATGCCCGTGGTGCAACCGGCGGAGTTGTGGCACGAAAGCGGGCGCTGGAACCTGATGGGCGACGAGCTGTCGCGGTTCAAGGACCGCCATCAGCGCGACTTCTGCCTTGGCCCCACGCACGAGGAGGTGATCACCGATCTATTCCGTAACGAAGTCACGAGCTACAAGCAACTGCCCATCAACCTCTACCAGATACAGACCAAATTCCGGGACGAACGACGTCCGCGTTTTGGCGTGATGAGGGCTCGGGAGTTCGTGATGAAAGATGCCTATTCGTTCCACCTGAATCAGAAGTCACTGCAGGAGACTTATGATGTCATGCATGCAACATACCAGCGTATTTTCACCCGTCTGGGTTTCGACTTCCGCGCCGTGATGGCGGATTCCGGGAACATCGGGGGTAGCTGCTCGCACGAGTTCCACGTCCTTGCTGCTTCCGGGGAAGATGCGATCGTATTCAGCGATGCCAGCGATTACGCGGCCAACATGGAAATGGCGTCCGCGTTGGCACCCGTAGGTCTGACTCCAGCGCCCTCCAGAACGCTAACCTCGGTTGCCACACCCAACGCCAAGACGATCGAGGAGGTCTCGGCGCAGTTGCAGGTTCCCGCACACCAGACCGTGAAAACGCTGCTGGTGCGCGGGAGCAGCGAGTCTACTCCTTTGGTCGCGCTGATTTTGCGTGGTGACCATCAATTGAACGAGATCAAGGCCAGCAAGCTGGAGGAAGTACTTTCTCCCTTGGCCATGGCGAGTGATGCAGAGATCGTTGCCGCCCTCGGCTGTGCACCGGGTTCTCTTGGACCGGTCGGTCTGAGAATCCCGATTCTGGTGGACCGCGATGCCGCCATACTGGCCGACTTCACGTGTGGCGCCAACCGCGAAGGCGAGCATCTGACCGGAGTCAACTGGGACCGCGATGTCCCGCTCGGCCGCGTGGTCGATCTCCGCAACGTCGTAGAAGGCGATCCCAGCCCGGATGGCAGGGGCCGACTCTCGATCAAGCGCGGCATCGAGGTCGGTCACATCTTCCAGCTCGGCCGCAAGTACAGCACGGCGCTCAATGCCACAGTGCTCGACGAGAACGGTCGCAGCAGCGTCGTCGACATGGGTTGCTACGGCATCGGGGTGACCCGCATCGTGGCAGCGTGCATAGAACAGTGCCACGATGAAAAAGGTATCCGTTGGCCCCTCAGTATCACTCCCTTCCACGTGGCCCTGATCCCCCTCAATGCCCACAAGGAGCCGCGCGTGCTCGACGTGTGCGAACAACTCTACCGTGAACTGTCGGCCCGCGGTGTGGAGGTCCTGTTCGATGATCGCGACAAGAAAACCAGCCCGGGAGTCAAATTCGCCGACATGGAACTCATCGGTATTCCATTCCGATTGGTCGTTTCGGACCGCGGGCTGGAAGCGGACCAGATCGAATTCAAGAGTCGCTCGGCAGAGAGCTCAGACTTGCTGCCCCTTCGCTCCGTCGTGGACCATGTACAGCAGGTGCTTGCGCATGGTTGACCCAGCTCCCGTCACCCTCCCCTACGTTCTGGTGCTGTACTACAGCCACGGAGGCTCGGTGGCTGCCATGGCGCGGCAAATTGCCCGCGGCGTTGGTCTGGTAGCGGGCGTGGAAGCCCGGATACGTACCGTGCCCGCGGTATCGACAGTGACCGAGGCAAGCGCGCCAGCGGTGCCCGACAGTGGCGCTCCCTACTGTACGCCGGAGGATCTGGCCGGCTGCTGTGCTTTGGCGTTGGGCAGTCCGACGCGTTTTGGCAACATGGCTGCTGCCATGAAGTACTTTCTCGACGGCACGGGTGCCCACTGGTTCAGCGGCAGTCTGGTGAACAAGCCGGCCGGGGTCTTCACGTCGACCGCCAGCCTGCACGGCGGTCAGGAAAGCACGTTGCTCAGCATGCTGCTGCCGCTCTTGCACCATGGCATGCTGTTTTGCGGCCTGCCCTACAGCGAGACGGCGCTCATGCACACCTCGGGCGGTGGTACACCCTACGGACCCTCGCACCTCGCCGGTGCCGACAACGCCCTGCCGTTGTCGGACGATGAAAAAACACTCTGCCAAGCGCTTGGTCGACGACTGGCCACGCTGGGTCTGAAGCTGCAGTCTTGACATAAGATCGCCGCGTACTAGCTCTCCCTCGTCTCTCACGCCAAGAGGTATCCATGGCCGGCTCGTCGAGTGCTCTCGCCCGCTTCTTCCGGGGTTTGCTGAACCTGCTCGGCATGGTCCGTAGCGTCATTCTCAACCTGCTGACGCTGGTCCTGCTGCTGGGCTTGGCCGCGGCGCTGATGGGACCCCCCGGCGTCGTCATCGAAGACGGTTCAGCCTTACTGCTGGACCCTGCCGGTACGATCGTGGAACAGCGTTCGTTGGGAGACCCGCTTTCCGTGCTGGGTAGCGGCGACCTGGAGGGCACCCGCCAGGTTGTGCTGGCCGACCTGCTGACGGCCGTTCGGGCCGCCAAGGACGACAAACGCATCAGCGCCCTGGTGCTGTCTACAGATCGTCTGGCAGGCGCCGGCATGGCCCAACTGCTCGACCTCGGTGCTGCACTCGATGACTTCCGGCAGAGCGGCAAGAAAATCTACGCCATCGCCGACAGTTTCCGTGAGGGTTCCTACCTGCTCGCGAGCCGTGCCGACGAAATACTCATGAACAATTTCGGCTCGGTGGATCTGCAGGGCTTCGGTCTCTATCAGAACTACCTGCAGGACCCGCTCAGCAAACTCGGCATCAATGCCCATGTATTCCGGGTTGGCGAATACAAGTCTGCCGTAGAGCCCTACCTGCGCACCGACATGTCGCCGGAAACCCGCGAAAATTACAGTCGCCTGGTGGGCGATCTATGGCGTCACTACGCCGGCGAGGTCGAGACACGGCGCTCCTTGCCCGCCGGCACGCTTGACGATTACATCGCCAACTTGCCGGACCATCTTGCCGAGTACCGTGGCAACAGCGCCGATCTCGCCGTAGCTCTCGGTCTGGTGGATCGCATCGACAGCCGGCACGCACTTGCCGATTACCTGCGGGAACAGATTGGCAGCAGCAACGACGAACTCCGCGGGATCAGTTATCGGCGCTATCTGGCCACGGATCCGCAACCCGCTGCGTTTGCCAACGACAAAGTGGGCATCGTCATTGCCGAAGGTGAGATCGTCGACGGGGAGTCCGGACCAGGTCGCGTGGGTGGCGATACGCTGGCCCAGGAAATCCGTGCGGTCACCGACGACGCGCGGGTCAAGGCACTAGTCCTGCGCGTGAACAGTCCGGGCGGCAGCGCGTTCGCCTCTGAAGTAATCCGCAGCGAGCTGGCTGCCTTCAAGGCGAGTGGGCGCCCAATCGTGGTATCGATGGGTGACCTCGCCGCCTCCGGTGGCTATTGGATTTCCACGCCGGCCGACCAAATCTGGGCCAGCCCGGTCACGTTAACGGGTTCCATCGGGATCTTCGCCGTGGCCTTCACGTTCGAGGAAGCGCTTGCCAAGCTCGGGATCGGCACCGATGGCGTGGGCAGCAGCCCCCTGGCGGGTGTGGGTACGCTAGGTCTGCCACTGCCGGAGACCATGGCGCAAGCCATTCAGCTCTCTATCGAAAATGGTTACCAGCAATTCATTGGTCTGGTTGCTGAGTCGCGCGATCTGGACCTGCAGCAGGTGGACGCAGTGGCCCAGGGCCAGGTCTGGTCTGGCACGAGCGCACGCGGCAACGGTCTGGTGGATGAAATCGGCGGTCTGGATCAGGCTATCCGCGCAGCGGCCGGCCTCGCCAAGCTGGAAGATTACCAAGTGGATGTCCGGGAGCCCGAACAGAGTCCGGCGCAGCAGTTCCTGCAGGAAATTCTCGACAGCGCCATGGTGAGGGACGCACTTGAACCCTGGCTGGCGTCCCTGTCAACTGCAGGGAGCTCGCCGCTGCAGGTTCTCCAGCGTATCGAGGGGGAACTCGACTGGCTGCAGGTTGCCAACGATCCCCAACATCGATACCTGCGCTGTATCGCCTGCAGCGGCCTCGAGTGGCGGTAGGCGCTTTACCAGCCCATCACCGACTTCACGAACGGCACGGTCACCCGGCGCTGCTCGGCCAGCGCACTGTGGTCGAGCCGATCCAGCAACAGCGCCAGATCGTGCATGCTGCGCGTATTGCGGGCGAGGATGAACTGCAGGACCTCATCCCGCAATTCGATGCCACGGCGCGCCGCACGGGCCACGAGGGCTGCGGCTTTGGCCTCATCACCGAGCTCCTGAACCTCGAACACCAGAGCCAACTGCAGTCTGGACTGCAGATCCGCTAACTGGAAGGTAGCTTTGGCCGGCGGCAGTGCTGCCGAAAACCAACATTCACCGCCGCCGTCCAGCAAGGCCTGCATCAGGCAGAACAACGGTTCCTCCCAGGCGGGCTGCGCCAGCAGATCCACATCATCGATCAGCAGGAGCCGGCCCTGCTGCAGCGACTGCAGGCAGGACGGCTCATAAGCGAGCAAACGGGAGGCCGGCAGGTAAAGAGCGTCCTGGCGGGCGCGAGCGATGCCTTGCAGGAGGTGGGTCTTGCCAGCACCGGGTCGCCCCCAGAGCCAGTGAAAACCGGCGGCAGAGGACGCTGCGAGGCAATGTACGCGCAGGGCTTCCTGCGCTGCTTCCCAGACGAACGTGTCGAGTCTGGCCTCGTGATCAGACGGAAACAGCAGCGGGAGCTGCGGCGACAGTGCCAGGGACGTCATTCAGGCTGCCAGCGATAGCGCAGCATGAAGCCGCCTGCCTCGCGAACCGGGGACGCTGCTGTCTGCAAACGACGGTTCAAGGCCAGGTTTTCCACCAGCTGCCGCACCTGTCCGGCAGCGGTGAAGGAAAATGCCAGTCGATCGCCTGCAACCTCGCGCACCTGCAAACGACTGATACCGGGCACCTTGCCGAGATAGTCCAACAGCGCAGCGTAATCACCTAATCCTTGCACCCCATCGACGGTCAGGACCATGTTCTCGCCGCCGGTGGCCGCAGGCGCCGTGAGCAGTACACCGTAATTGTCGGCCAATTCACGGGCCACCAGAGTCACCGTGGAACTGAGGAAATCCACCGCGGGCAGCTCCAGCGCTTCGTTCTGCAAGGCCCGGTTACGAAAAAAATGTACCGACCTCGCAACGACGTCGCCACTCACGGTCTGCAGGACGCGAATGGCCAACACACTTTCGACCGGATAACGCGCGGAGGCCTGCTGGATAGCGACGCCATCGAGCGCCCACAACTGATCGGGTCGCAGCAGGCGCTGATCGTCGAAATCGAAAAGCGGGGTGACGAGCGGCAACCCGCGCGTGCTGGCCTCGCGACGCAGAAAGTCGAGCAGTGGCTGGTCTGCGCCGGTCGAGGGATCAGCAAAGCCGCGCCCACCAAGTTCGTCCTGCACCACCATCCACACCAGGGTTTCGGGGCGATTGCGGGGCCAGAGAGCGATGCCGGCGCGATCAAGCAACCGCTCTATCTCGGCCTGATAGAACTGCACCTCGACTGTCAGGCTCTGGTCGGTTGCGCCAGGCAGCACTTGGGTCCGGTAGGCCCAGGTTTCAACGTAGCTTGGCGAGGAACGCAGGGCGTCCTGAATGACTGGATGCTCCGTGACATCGGCGTGACCGGTCAACTTGATCAGAACCTCACGCAGGGCGGAGACGAAGGCCTGCTGGCGCTGACGTTCGTCATCGCGTGAGTCCACCGATACCACGGCTTCATAAAGACCCTGGACTTCCGCCGCGCCTACCCCCCCGGCCAGTGCCAGAAGGAGCCATGCGGCCGCTACCGATCGGGCAAGACTGTAGAGAATATTCATACGGGGATGATACCTGATCCCCGTCACTGCCGGGCAGCACAGGGCCACTCAGCGATGGTTCAGCCAGCGGAGGGTTAGCTGCTACCATCCGGTCACCCTGTCAGGTCGACACCGCCATGCCACACGCTGCTTTCGTGCTGCTTCTGACCCTGCTGCTGCCGGTAGCGCTGGCAGCGGAGCCCGTCCCGTTCGAATTGCATTACATCACCCGTTTCAACAATCTGCAGGCTGATGCCGTGCGGATTCTCAAGCCGCTGCCAGGTCCCAGCGGCTGGCAATTCACGACCTCCATCGACCTCAAATTGTTGAACGCCAGCCTTTCCCGCATCGTGGAGCGCAGTGAATTCGAGTGGCAGGAGGCAAGACCGCTGTCACGTCGCTATGAGTTCACCCAGTCGGGAATGGGTAGCCGCCAGCGTACCCTGGTGTTCGATGATGCCCATGTCGTATTCACCAACAATGAGACCAGTGGCGAGCACGCCCTGACTGAGCCTACCTATGATGTGTTGAATATGATGCTAGCCTTGTCGCATGGAGTGAAAGCAAACCAGCCGGTGCTCGAATTCACCGTGGCAGAGCGCAGCGAGCTGAACCTGCACCGGTATGAAGTCATCGGGCCGGAGCGGCTACAGCTTGCCATCGGTAGCTTCGACAGCATCCACGTGCGGCGTGTTCGCGCTCCCGGGGATGTCCGCGAAACCGATCTGTGGTTTTCGGCGTTGTCCACCGATGTACTGCTCAAGTTGGTGCAGCAGGAGCCTGGTGGCGATGCGCTCAGCATGGAACTGCGCGATGGCAACGTCGCAGGCGAAGCGGTGTCCGTGCTGCAAGCGCCGTCGGAGGGCCTGGCGACCGAGCCGCTTCCTGCCGGTGCGGGCGCCGCGGCAGCGGCCGGCGGAGCAACACCGGCAACGGCCTCGCCGTCACCCGCGCGCTGACGCTGAGGACTGGGTGACTGACTGCAGGGTCGCCTCAGGTCGACTCGAGTTGACGCAGGTAGCGGTCGGAAAGCTGATGGACATCCGCCCCGAACAGATACGCCAGTCGCAACCAGCGTCGCAGCGCCTGCGCGGTCGGCGGCACCCCCAGCAGCTGTCGGCGCCTCAGTACCGCGGCGGGCCGTGCTGGCGCACCATGCTTCAGCAGCTTGCGACTGAAGGCCAGGTCCTCCAGACCGGGGTACTGATCGAAGCCCCTCACCTGTTCGAACAAGGTACGCCGCACAAACAGTCCCTGCTCCGCACAGGCAAGCTGCGTGAGCCGACTCCGCAGGGTGGCAGCGAGGCCCTGCAACCAGGAAGGACCCGCCACTCGAAAATAGCCCCAGGCGGCACCGGAGTCCTGCAGCATTGCCATGGCCAACGCCAGTGCCTCGAGCGCCAAGTCCACCTCCAACGGCAGAAACAGCAGTACCTCATGGCTCGCGTACTCGGCACCGGCATTGAACTGCAGGCCTTGACCGCGGCCACTCATCACGGCGCGATCGGCCGAGCGGCGAGCCACACTCATGCTGCTGTCGCGGCTACCGCCGTCGACCACCAACAGTTCATGTCCAGCCCTGCGCAGGGCTTGGAGGCCGGCCAGCACCTCGGCCAGTCGCGCGGCCTGATCGGTGACGGGGATGATGATGCTGGCGCAGCTGACACTCACGATGAGACCCTCGTTGCAGACCACGATTATAGGGAGCGAGCGCTACAGCCAGCCACCGGCCCGGCGCTGGACTGTCGCGTTCGACTTACGCGATGTTCCTGCTGCCTGCGTATACTGCCGAGCCTGCCCGAGACCCGCCAGCCATGCCGACCCAACAGCCCCCTTTCCTGCTGGACGATTTCACCCGCTCGCTACCCG
>CANGUU010000068.1 GCA_947457195.1 Gammaproteobacteria bacterium | reverse complement strand
GACTCAGCCGGGCAAGACAGACGAGCGCAAGCCGCCCGCCGAGGCCGGTGAGATGGAGCAGCTGTCGCTGATGCGCCACGCGGATGTCGTGGCCGAGTTGGCCAGCGTGCTGCGCTTTTTCAATCTGCGCATCCTCGAGCGTGACGGCATGCTGGCCCTGTATCTCGACCCGGAGGCCACCGCCGAGCAGCAACCCGCCGCCTGGTTGCTGCTGGACGAACCCGCCGGAGGGTTACCGGTGGCCCTGCGGCCAGGGAGCGAGGAGGCCGGTGCAGATACCGGTGCCCAGCCACCCCCGCTGCGCCTGCTGGCGGTGCCGCTGGCCCGTGCCCGCGACTACAAGCCGCCGGCCTGGGCCGATGGCCTGCTGGAGTTCCCCCCCCAGCCCGATAACCTGAAAGGCCTGCTGACGCGACTCGAACAGCGGCGGCAGTTGCCGGGAGGCGGGGAATTGCTGCTCAACCGCATCATCGGTGAAAGCGGCCCCATGCAGCGCATCAAACGGCTCATGACCCAGGCCTCGCTGTCGGACGCCAACGTCTTGCTGCTCGGCGAGTCCGGCTGTGGCAAGGAAGTGATCGCCCGCACCATCCACGACATGTCGGCCCGCCACGCCGGGCCCTTCATCGCCATCAACTGTGGCGCCATCCCGAGCGAGCTGCTGGAGTCGGAGTTGTTCGGGCACGAAAAGGGGTCGTTCACCGGAGCGCTCGGGCTGCGCAAGGGGCGCTTCGAGCTCGCCAACGGCGGCACCCTCTTCCTCGACGAGATCGGCGACATGCCGCTCCTGATGCAGGTGAAGCTGCTGCGGGTGCTGCAGGAGCGCTGCTTCGAGCGCGTGGGCGGCAACCAGACCATCTATACCAACGTGCGGCTGGTAGCCGCCACGCACCAGAATCTGGAAGACAAGATTACCGCCGGCGCCTTTCGCATGGACCTGTTTTACCGGCTGCACGTATTCCCGATCGAAATCCCCCCGCTGCGGGAGCGCCGCGAAGACATTCCGCTGCTGGCCGCCGCCTTCGGAGCCCGCATGCAGACGCAGTACGGCACCAAGGTCCGGCTTGACGACGAGGCGCTGCAAACCCTGATCCGCCACGATTTCCCCGGCAATGTCCGCGAATTGGAAAACCTCATCGAGCGCCTCGCCATCCTCTACCCGGACGAGCGGATCAGCGTGCGCCATTTGCCTGCGCGCTACCGGCCCGACGTGGAGTCGCTGCCTCAGCTGCCGCTGCAGACCTCCGGTGCCGCAGCCCTGCCGCAGGCAGAACAGGGCAGCGGTGGCCTGGAGGTGTCGCTCGACCGGGGCATCGACCTCAAGCAGTTCCTGACCAACCTCGAACGCTCCCTCATCCAGCAGGCCCTGGAGAAGAACCAGTACATCGTGGCCAAGGCCGCCAAAACCCTGTCGCTGCAGCGCACTACGCTGGTGGAAAAGATCAAGAAACTGAACATCGACATGGCCGGCGGCGGGCCCTGAGCCGGATTTACGTCAAAAACCCGTCTCCGCTAAAGATCTCTTGCCGGACCGACGTCAAGAAATCAGCTGCCCTGCCCAGGCGCTAAGCGGCACCACAAACCGTTTCTCTATAATTTTCAATTGGTTAAAAATATAACCTCCATTGGCATGGGGATTGCTTGCCATAAACCCGTCGGTTTGTAGTCACACCACAACAGTCGGGCCGCACCATGAACCCCATCCAGAAGATCCTGCTGCTTGGCCTGCCAGAGCCTGTGGGATCGGCGTTAGGCCTGCTGGCCACCGCTGACCAATGCTTCGAGCAGCGCGCCGACGCCACCGGCCTCGGCGCTGCCGCGCTCGGGGGCTACGGGCTGGCGCTGATCGGTGCCCACGCGCTGCGGCAGCGCAGCGATAACCAGCTCGTGCGGCAGCTCAGCCAGCAACTGCCCTGCATCGCCGTGGTGGACTATTCCCAGCTGCCGCTCGCCATCGAAGCCATCAAGGCCGGCGCCCAGGACTACCTGTTGTGTCCGGTCGACGGCCATGACCTGCAGGATGCCATCCAGCGCCTCTACCACAGCGGCAGCGTCGAAGCCGGCCCGGTGTTCCGCGCCGACTCCACCCGCGCTGTCTTCGAGTTTGCCCGCAAGGTGGCCACCTCGGCTGCCAGTGTGCTGGTCTCCGGCGAATCCGGCACCGGCAAGGAAGTGCTGGCGCGCTACATCCACGAGCAATCGCCGCGGCACGACAAGCCCTTCGTAGCCATCAACTGCGCCGCCATCCCGGAAACCATGCTGGAGTCCATTCTGTTCGGTTACGAGAAGGGGGCCTTCACCGGTGCGGCAACGGCCCGCGCAGGCAAGTTCGAGCAGGCCAACGGCGGTACCCTGCTGCTCGACGAATTGTCGGAAATGGACATCTCACTGCAGGCCAAGCTGTTGCGGGTGCTGCAGGAACGCGAAACCGAGCGCCTCGGCGGCAGCCGCAGCATTCCACTGGACGTGCGGGTAATCGCTACCACCAACCGCGATCTCAAGCGCGAGGTCCAGTGTGGTCGCTTCCGCGAAGACCTGTATTACCGCCTGAACGTGTTCCCCCTCACGTTGCCGCCGCTGCGCGACCGCCGCGAGGACGTTGCTCCGCTGGCCGAGATGTTTCTGCAGAAATACAGCGAAGGCAGCCGCCGCCAGTTCTCCCATGCCGCACTGGCCCGCCTGGAAGCCCACTACTGGCCGGGCAACGTGCGCGAACTGGAAAACACTGTACAGCGCGCCCTCATCATGGCCGACGGTCCTGTGATCACACCGGAGCAACTCTTGTTCGAATACAGCGACTCTGCCGCGCGCCCGAGCAGTGGGCCTGCCCTACCCTCCGGTGCGGTGTCGGCCTCGGCAGCCACAGCGCCGCCGGCCGCGGCCGACGAGCGGCCCGGCTTGGAAGGCAATCTCAAGCAGCGCGAAAAAGACATGATCCTGGGCGCAATCTCCAACCACCAAACCCGCAAGGAAGCCGCCGAAAACCTCGGCATCAGCCCGCGCACCCTGCGCTACAAGCTGGCAAAGTTCAAAAAGCAGGGTGCAGAGCAGTCACCGTAGAGCGAATCGAGGAGCACACGACATGGCCACCGATGCCATCAACATGGTTCTGGCGCAGATCCGCGCCAACTCCCGCCTGCTGAAGTCCACGCCGGCACCAGCGGCCCCGCAGGGCCTGAATTTCCAGGACCTGCTGCTGTCGTCGATGAACGGTGTGGCCGAGGCCCAGCAGGAGGCCACCGAACTCAAGGCAGCCTTCGAGCAGGGCATCAACGACATCGAATTGCCGGAGGTGATGATCGCCTCGCAGAAAGCCACGATCGCCTTCGAGGCCACGGTGGAGGTGCGCAACAAGCTGTTGGCCGCCTACCAGGAAATCATGAACATGCAGGTGTAGCTGAGCCGCCATGGAAAAGTCCTTCTTGCAATCGATCCTGCAGTCCGTTGCCTCGCTGAGCGGCATGCCGCTGGCGCGGCAGGGTCTGTTCGTGCTGGTGCTGGCTGCTACGTTGTCGCTGGCGCTTGCGCTGGTGCTGTGGTCCACCAACGAAGACTACGTGCCGCTCTACCCCGGCCTTTCCGTGCAGGACACTGCCGAAATCAGCGCCGTCCTCGAAACCCAGGGCATGGACTACCGCATCGAGCCCGGCTCCGGCCTGCTCACCGTGCGCAGCTCCAGTGTGCAGCAGGCGAAGCTGATGCTGGCCAACCAGGGTCTCCCGCGCACCAGCGACAACAGCGGCTACGCCATGCTGTACGAGGAAAACACCATCGGCACCAGCCAGTTCATCGAACAGGCGCGCTTTACACGCGCCTTGGAGCAGGAACTGACCACCACCATCGAACTCATCAACGGCGTACGGGAAGCGCGGGTGCACCTCAGCGTACCGAAGCAAACGAGTTTCGTGCGCGCCGCTGCCAGACCCAGTGCGTCGGTGATGGTGAACCTCGCGAACGGCAGCCAGCTGTCCGACAACCAGATTTCCGGCATCACTCACCTCGTGGCCTCCAGCGTGTCCGGCCTCGTGGCAGAAGACGTGTCGGTGGTTGACCAGCGTGGCGCCCTGTTGTCCCGCGGGACCCCCAACGAATTCACCGTGAGTGCCGATCACTTCCAGCTCACCCGCAATCTCGAGCGCGACTACGCGGCACGCGTGGTGGACATCCTCACGCCCATCGTCGGTGAGGGCAACGTGCGTACGCAGGTCACGGCCGAGCTCGATTTCACGCAGGCCGAGATCACCGACGAAAGCTACGACCCCGCCTCGAGCGTGGTGCGCAGCGAGCAGACCAGTAACGAATCGCAGTCCAGCCAGCCTGCTACCACGCCGGGGGCCCTCGCTGCGGCACCGCCACCGATTCCGCTCGACAACGCCCAGCAACAGGCCCAGCAGGCTGCCATCGCGGTCGACAGCCAACAAAACCGTGTCAGCACGACTCGCAACTTCGAAATCGACAAGACCATCAGCTACCGCAAGTCCGCACCCGGCGCCATCAACCGCCTGTCGGTGGCCGTGGTAGTCGATCTGGGGGCTGCCGTGGTGGCCCCGGTCGCGGCAGAAGGCGAAGAGGCGGCGCCCGTCGCGCCCGACAACAGCACCGTCGACACGCAGAAACTCGAGCGGCTGCGGCAGTTGGTACAGGATGCTGTCGGCTTCAATGCCGAGCGCGGCGACACGGTCTTCATTACCAACGAGTCCTTCTCCACTGCCCTGGAAGAAGCACTCAGCGAAGCCGGCCCGATCTGGATGGAACCCTGGTTCCAGAGTCTACTGAAACAGGTTGCCGTATTCGCCCTTGCGGCCTTCATTGCCGGCAGCGTGCTGCGGCCGGCCATGCGGGCGGTCGTTCTGCAGCGCGAGGCTCAGGGTGCTGCAGGCAAGCTGGCACTGCAAGGCGGCGGCCAGGCCGGTGGAGCGCAGGCCAGTCTGCCCGGTGGGGCGGCAGCGCGCGCCGAAGATGGCCGGGCGCTGGTCGTAGGTCTGAACCAGTTTGCGGGATCCGGTGGCGGCACGGCGCTGGCAGCGGCCGCACCGGTATCGGAATACGACCACAACGTCTCCGTGCTGCAGCGTCTGGTCGAAAAGGAACCCATGCGGGTTTCCAAGATGATCGGGGAATGGGCAGCCAAGGACTAAACCATGGACAGCAACCGGCACGCCGCCCTGCCGAAGTGGCAGACGCCCTCGCTGGTCGATCGCAGCGCCGAGCAGCAGATCGACCCGGAAGTCATCCGGCGGCAGGCAGAAGCCGAAGGCTACGCCAAGGGCATGGAGAACGGGCGGGCCGAGATCCAGCGCCGCGTGGCCCGACTGCAGGAAGTACTCGACCTCCTCGAGCGCCCGCTGCGTGACGTCAACCGTGAGACCCTCGAGCAGCTTACCGAACTCTCCGTGTCGGTAGCGCGCGCCGTAGTACAGCAGGAGCTGACCCTGCAGCCCTCGCTCGTGTGCACACTGGTCGAGCATGCGTTGGGTTTCATCCAACTCGACAGTGGACGCCACCTGCGCATCCTGCTGAACCCCGCCGATGTACCGCTGCTGCGCGAGCACCTCTCCAACTGGCAGCCGGACTGTCAGTGGAGTCTGGTGCCCGACGAGCACCTGCAGCGAGGTCAGTGCCTGCTGAACACGGGTCACAGCACGGTGGACGGCAGCGTGGATGCCCGCCTGGAAGCCGTCCTGGCGCAGTTGATCGAGCAGGAAGGCCATGGCTGACGACAACCCCGCGGTCAGCACCGACAGCTCGGAGCTCCAGCAGCGGCGCAATGCCTGGCTGCAGCAGCAGCTCGCTGGCCGGCGCAATCAGATCAGGCCTCCCGGCCTGCTGGCAGTCGGCAAGTTGGTCCAGCTGACCGGCCTGACCCTGGTGGCAGAAGGCTGCAGCGCGCCCGTCGGCAGCCGCTGCCTGGTCGACGTAGACCAGCAGCAGGCCATGGAAACCGAAGTCGTCGGCTTCCGCGGCGAGCGCCTCTTCCTGATGCCGGTCACGCGGGTACAGAGCGTGCGCCCCGGTGCCGAGGTGAGACCGCTGCGCGAGCGTCCCTTCGTGAAAGTCGGACCGGAATTGCTCGGGCGCCTGATCGATGCCTGCGGCGAAACCATCGACAACAGTGGCAGCATCGAGCTTGCCACCCGCTACCCGTTGATCGGTCCTGCGATCAATCCCTACCAGCGGCTGCCGATCCGCCAGCCGCTCGATGTCGGGATTCGCGTGATCAACAGCATGTTCACCATCGGGCGCGGCCAGCGCGTGGGCCTGTTCGCCGGCAGCGGCGTGGGCAAGAGCGTGCTGCTCGGCCAGATGACGCGCTTCACCGACGCCGATGTGGTGGTGGTGGGCCTGATCGGCGAACGTGGCCGCGAGGTCCGCGAATTCATCGAAGACATCCTCGGACCGGAAGGCCGGCGCAAGGCCGTGATCGTGGCCTCTCCCGCCGACGACCCGCCGCTGATGCGCATCCACGGCGCCTGGCGTGCGACTGCCATCGCGGAGTACTTCCGCGACCAGGGCCAGAATGTGCTGCTGCTGATGGATTCGCTCACCCGCTTCGCCCAGGCGCAGCGAGAACTCGCGCTGGCCATCGGTGAGCCTCCGGTCAGCAAGGGTTACCCGCCATCGGTGTTCGCCCTGCTGCCGCAGCTGGTGGAGCGGGCCGGCAACGGGACGGAGCGCAACGGCGGCTCCATCACTGCCTTCTACACGGTGCTGGCCGAAGGAGATGACCAGCAGGACCCCATCGCCGATGCCTCGCGTGCGATTCTGGACGGCCACATCGTGCTGTCACGCTCGATGGCACAGTCCGGCATCTTTCCGGCCGTGAGCGTGGAGGAATCGATCAGCCGCGTGATGAACAACATCGTCGACCCGGCCCACATGAAGCTGTCGAGCCAGTTCAAGAACGTGCTCAGCACCTACGAGAAAAACCGAGATCTCATCACGGTGGGAGCCTACCGCAAGGGCGGGGATCCCCTGGTCGACTACGCCATCGACAAGCGGGCGCAGATGGTGAAGTTCATCCAGCAGGGCATGAACGAGGCCGTAGGGCTCGACGCCAGCCATCGCCTGCTCGCCGACCTGCTGAAGGATCATCCGCGCACATGACGCCGTCCGAGCGCATGAAGCGCATCAACATCCTCAACATCAATCAGCGTGAGGAGGCGGCGCGCAAGCTAGGGCTGCTCAGTGCCGAGCTGGGCCGCCAGCTGGAGCGACTGGAGAAGCTGCGCCGTTTCAATCTCGAGTACCGCGAGCAGCTGAAAAGAAAGATTGCCGGGGGTTTGTCGGCGCCCGAACTGTCGCGGCTGAACCGCTTTCTGGCGTCGCTGCAGCAGGCCGTCGAACAGCAGCAGCAAGCCGTGCAACTGGCCGAGCACAACGTGGAGCTGGGGCAGCTGGAATGGCGCAATCGCCACAACGAGGTGTTCAAGCTGGAAACACTGAGCGCGCGCTTGCTCGCCGAGGAGCAGCTGCAGGCCCAGCGCGCGGAGCAGCGCCGCGTCGACGAAGCCAACCTGCAGAGCTACTGGCGCGCCCAGGAGTCGGAGGCGCCATGAGCCCTGGCGGGCGGCTGGTCTGGCCTGCTTCTTGCTCGATTTCGCCGGGGCGTAGATCTCGCGGCACGCAAGCCGCGACAGAGAAGCGCCGGACCGCGGATTCTGCAGTGGATTTACCATGATCATCAACGAGTTGCCGGCCAATGCCGGTTCCCTGTTCTCGCCTGCGGCTGCCCTGCAGCCGGGGCAAGTTCTTGCCGGCGAGCGGCAAGACTTTGCCGCCCTGCTCGCCGCTGCACCGCCGGCGGCCGCGTCGGCTGCCGGAGCGCTGACCACCGCCAGTTCGGCCATCACTGCAGGGACTGTAGCAGGCCCGACCACCGGCCAGTTGCCAGTGCCCACTCCGGAGGCCATCGAGCGCAGCCTCGCGGACGCGGCAGTACAGGGACTGGTGGCAAGCCTCACCCCGGACATGCCGACGACGGCCTCGGAGCAACCGCCGTTGACTGCAGCCGCTACTCCAGAGGCCCCGCAAGCGACTGACATGCAGTTACCCGCCACGTCGCGGTTGGTGAGATTCGCAGACTCAGGAAAGGACATCGACAGCCGGGATACCGCATTTGATTCTGAGTCGGCCACTGCCCGATACAGCACTGAACCGGATGCCGTCATCAGCGGCGTGCAATCAGGGACTGCCAAAGCGCCCGGCTCAGGCGAGGACCCAGTCGTTTTTCAGCCTTCCGCCACCGCTGTTGAAGCCTCAACCACTACGCTAGCAGCGAGATCGCTCGACCAATCGGCCCGTAGCGTTGAGTCCGGGACGGTCACACAGACTGGCGTCAGCACACCCTCTGCACAGCGTCGCGAGCCAGCACGCCTCATGGGTGTGGCCCTCAGCACTCCGCCCCTTTCCGCCGGGCCCAGCTCGGTAACGAGCCCGCAGTCCAGCGAAGCAGCCGCCGGAGCCTGGAACCCCCCCGCGCAATCGGGGTCAAGCGTGGCCAGAGCCCCGGAGCAACGGCAGCTGACTGACGCAGCTGCTCCAGAGGTGACTCAAGCGCCTGACATGCAGTTACCCGCCTCGGCTGTTGAGTCGACAACCAGTTCGCGAGCAGCATTGCCTCAGCAATCGGCCCCCATCGCTGCGCCACAGCAGTCGAACGACGCAGCGGTTGACGCCGGTGTCCCGATGCCACTGCAGGCGACCGTGGCCCTCGGCACTCCGCCCCTTTCCGCCGGGCCCAGCTCGGCAACGAGCCCGCAGTCCAGCGAAGCAGCTGCTCCAGAGGGAGCACCTGGCGACGGATCAGCAGCTGCCGGGCAGGTCACGCGCGAGCAGCGCGACACGGCTCCAGCCCACGGTACTCCCTCCTCAGCAGTCGCGACAGGTCAGCCCCCGCTGTCTGCCGATCAGCAGCAAGTGCCTGCCAGTGAACTGCCAGCGGTCTGGTCCCTTGGCAGCCAGGGACCGGGAATCATCCCCGTAGTCGCCCAGTCGCTCGCCGCGCCCGCAACCCCGGCGCAGCACTTGCAGCAAGCACCGGCCGCTTCCGTTCAGCAGACCGCTCCGGCATCCAGCAAAGAAGTGTCAGCCCCTGAAAGCGGCGCAGCACAAAGCACAGACTCAGTTCCCGGTCTGGACGAGCTACTGACGACAGTACTCCAGCCGGGTTCTCCGGCATCCGACCCTGCAGCGCTGCCCGAGGCGAGCGGGTACGCCGAAGCGCTGGCCCTGCTGGACAGTACATCTCTCAGCGCAGAGTCGATCGATCTGGAGTCGCCCGCGCTCAATCTGGCGGAACGTCTGTCGCGCGAGACGGCGGTGCTGGGCGGCAAGTCGGCCACTGAGGGGTGGCTCAAGGAGATCGGCCTGAACATCAGCGGCATGGTGCAGGGCAAGCTAGGACGCATGTCGCTGCAGCTGCACCCGGCAGATCTCGGTGTGCTCGAAATCGAGATTCTCACGCAGGATGGCGTGGCCTCGGTGGACTTCAGTGCCGTTCAGCCAGCCACGCGCGAATTGCTTGACGCCACGCTCCCACGACTGCGAGAGTTACTGCAGCAGCAGGGCTTGCAGCTGGGTGACGCAGTAGTCAGGGACCAGGCGCAGCAACAGGCTCGCGACCAGGCCCGTAGCGCCTTTGCAGCAGCCCAGGCCGCAGCAGACTCAGTAGCCAACGAAGCCGAGCCGGCGCCGCGAGCACCACGCATCAGCCGTTCAGCCCTGCTGGACGCTTACGCATGATCATCAGGAAACTTGCAGCATGATTAGAATCATCATCATCGTCGTTGCCTTGCTGGCCGCAGCCGGCGGCGGGCTTTACTTCACCGGCATGCTGGATTCGCTGCTGGGTGCCGAAGAATCCAGCACCGAGGAAGGCATAGTACCGCCACGCGTGGCGAGCTACATGCCTCTCGATCCGCCCTTCGTGGTGAACTTTACCCATCGCGGAGCGCTGCGCTATCTGCAGTTGTCCGTGGAGTTGATGTTCTACGATGTCGCGCGGCTGGAGCTGGCCCGGCAGCGTATGCCGGCCATCCGCAATGACGTCATCATTCTGTTGAGCGGCAAGGATTTCGATTCGCTCAGCACCATCGAGTCCAAGGAGCAGTTGCGCCGCGAAATCCTCACGGCCGTCTGCAAGGTAATCGAGCTTGACGTGGAGGCCGTGGTCGCCGGAGACGAAGGCACGATTTACATCACCAACTTCATCATGCAGTAGGCAGTCGCTCGCACAGTCCGGAGAAGCAGCACATGAAAACGATCGAGATGATCGAAGCAGAATTGGCCAATTCACCGCAGGCGGAAGTAGATGCCGCCACCCTGCTGAACGTGCCGATCACGGTGACCATCGAGATCGGCCGCAAAAAGCTGCCCATTGCGCAGATTCTGGAATTGCGGGAAGGCAGCGTAATCGAACTGGAGCGCAACTTGGACGAACCGCTCGACATCCTCGTCAACGGTGCGCTGATCGCTCACGGTGTGATCGTGCTGGTGAAGGACAAGTTCGGCATCCAGATCACCGACATCCTGAGCCCAAAAGAACGCGCCATGCGGCTGCGCTGAGGGGCACTCGTTACTCGCCGAGGTAGGCCCGGGCGGCGCTCACTTTGTGGTGCTGGTCGGCCTGCTCGGCCGCCAGCTTCTCGCGCGCAAAGCGAACCACCTCGATCAGGCTCTCGTTCAGCTGCAGCAAGGTCGCCAGCGCCTCGGCGATCAGCTCGGACTGGCTGTCGTGCTCCCAGCCACTGCAGGCCTGCAGCTCACCGCTGCG
>CANGUU010000067.1 GCA_947457195.1 Gammaproteobacteria bacterium | reverse complement strand
GGCTGCCGCTGCAGGCGCAGACGGCGCCCCCCGTCGCCGAGGAACTCATCATCACCGCCCACCGCACCGGCGTACCGCTGAGCCGACTCACCGTGCCAGTGACCGTGCGTACCGAGGCGGATTTGCGGGCGCAGGGCAATGTGGCCCTGCTCGACGTGCTGCGCCAGCTGCCTGCCATGGCCGCCAGCAACGCCGGCGGTGTTGGCCAGACCAGCGTGCTGCGCATCCGCGGCGAAGAAGGCTTTCGCACGCTCACCCTGCTCGATGGCATCCGCCTCAGTGATGCGGGCAGTCCCCAGGTCATGCCGTCCTTCGATCACCTGTTGACCAGCGGCATCGGCCGGGTCGAGGTGCTGCGTGGCCCGCAGGGACTGGGCTACGGCGCCGATGCCGGTGGAGTCATCAATCTCAGCAGCCGGCGTCCGTCGCCCGGTCTGCAGGCCGGCATCGATGCGCAGCAGGGACGCTTTGCCACGCGCCAGTGGGGCGCCGACGTGGGCGGCGGCGTCGGCCCGCTGGACTTCTTCCTGACCGCCGCTGATCTCTCCACTGCCGGTTTCAACAGCCAGGCAGCCGATCGTGAGCTCGCTGATGCCGACGGCTATGCCAACACCACCGTGCACGGCCGGGTGGGCCTGCAGGTGCACGAGCGGCTGCAGGCGACGCTGGTGCAGCGCCGCGTGAGCGGCCGCGCGGACTTCGACGGCTGCTTCGACCTGCAGAGCGGGGCCACCCTGCACGATTGCCGCAGCGCGGTGCAGGTGCAGAGTGCGCGGGCCGCGCTCGACTACAACGGTCCTGATGTCTCCCACAGCCTCAGCCATGCGCAGACCCTGCACGACCGGCGTACCCGCTACGGCGGTGTCGAAGCGTTCAAGGGCGTCGGGGATCTGCAGCGCTGGGAGTACCTCGGCAGCGCGACCGGCCTGCCCGGCTTCGATCTGGTGTTCGGCGCCGACCGTGAGCTCGCCAAGGCCGGCACGACCCTGCGCCGAAGCAACGGGGTGTTTGCCGAGTACCTCAGCGACTTCTCCGCGGTGTGGCAGTTCAGCGCCGGTCTCCGCCACGACGACAGCAGCGACGTCGGCAGTCACCTCAGCCATCGCCTCGGTCTCGCGAAGCGGCTGGCGCTGCCGGAGGGCCGGTTCCTCAAGCTGCGCGCCAGCGCCGGCAGCGGCTTCCGGGCCCCAAGCCCCTATGAGCTGGCCTACAACGGCAGCGCGGCCGCGTTCCCGCCGGCGAGCCGCGCGGTCCTGCGGCCGGAGACCAGTCGGGGCCACGAGTTCGGCATCGATTATCTCGGCCCGGGCGACCTGCGCGTGGAGGCGGGTGTTTTCGAGCAGCGCGTGGCGGACGCGATCGCTTTCGACCTCGCGGGCTACAGCGGCTACCTGCAGGACCGTGGCGCGGGCCGGGTGCGCGGCCTGGAGCTGGCGGTCGAGCGGACCGTCTTTGAGCGGCTGCTGCTGCGGGCCAATTACACCTATAACGACGCGCGCCAGCCCGATGGCGAGAGTCGTCTGCGCCGCCCGCGCCAGTTGCTGAATATCGCCGCACTCTGGCGCAGCCGGGACGGGCGGCTGCGGCTGTCTGCCTTTCTGCGTCAGTCGCGCACCGCCGTGGATCAGGTGGCAGGGCAGCGTCTGCCCTTGCCGGACTTCCGCGTACTCGATGCCACGGCCAGCTATGCACTCGGCAACCAGGTCGAACTGTACGGCCGACTGGAGAACGCGCTCGGCGCTCGCTACCAGGAAGTGACGGGCTACAATACCGCCGGCGCGGCGTTCTACCTCGGGGCGAGGTGGCGTTTCGCCGCGCCGTAGCGTAAGCAGCGCTCTGCCTGCGGGCGGCAGCGGTCACTTGAGAGGGTAACGGCGGGTCGTGAACCGCGGGTGGGTCAGGAGATCAGGGGCATGAGAGTCGTTTTGCTGGGGCTGCTGCTGGCAGCGGGCGTGCCAGCACTCGCCGCCGAACTGGTGACGCCGAGTGCGGCCGTGCGTGAATTCATCACCGTGCGGGATGCCGAGACCAAGGGTCGTGAACTGGCACGGCTGCTGGTCGGTCAGCGCGCCGAGTTGCTTGGCAGTACGCCCTCGGCTCACCTGGTGCGCTTGGCGGACGGCACCGTCGGCTACGTCGTGCGCCGCTTCACCCAGACCCTCAGTCTCGATGGACCGCTGGTGCCGCTCGAAGGTGAACTCGAGCTGCACTTCCTCGACGTGGGGGAGGGGGACGCCACGCTGCTGGTGTGCCCGGATCGCAGCAGCCTGCTGATCGATGCCGGCTCTACCGGTCCGGTCGACAAGACGGTGAGCAGCTACCTCGACGCGGCGCTCGGCGCCGACAAGAGTCGGTTGGATACCGTCATCGTCACCCATCCCGATCCTCAGCACTTCAACCTGCTGCAGTTGTTGCTGCGCGGCCATGCCCTGCGGCAGGTGCTGCACGCCAGTGAGTTGGCCGACTACGACGATGCGCGCTTCCTGAGCTGGCTGCGTGGCCAGAACGGCGTCCGGCGACTGGGCATGGCCGACGTGGCCTCCGAACTGCGGCCGGTCACCCAGGTCGACTGCGGCGGCGCTTTGGTGCAGGTGCTGAGTGCCGGGCTTGCCACCCGTACCGACTGGCTCGACAACCTCAGTGTCGTGGTCAAGATCAGTTTCGGTGATTTTTCGGCCTTGCTGCCCGGCGATGCCGGTGCCGAAGTCGAGGCGAGTCTCCTGCAGCGCTATTCGCCGGCCTTCCTCGACGTCGATCTGCTGAAGCTGGCTGATGGCGGCGTGCAGGGCGAAAGCAACGGGCCGAACTTTCTGGCGGCGCTGCAGCCGCAGATCTCCGTGATCAGCAACGCGGGCCGTAACCCGGCCGGCGCCCCGCACGGCACTCTGCTCATGCAGCTGCAGAGTTTTGCCGCAGCCGTCGAGGGGCCACCGCATACGCTGAGCTTCAGCTACCGGGGCGACGACGGGCCACGCTGGCAAGAGAACAGGGCCCTGCGCCAGCACGTCTACACGACGGCCGATGCCGGCAACATCGTGGTGGTCAGTGACGGCAGCGGATTCAGCGTGCGCACAGCCCGCTCGGCCGTGCCTGCGGCTGCCTCGGACTAGCGTTTCGCGATTTCTGTCATGTTGTCGCTGCAAATGATAACGATTATCATTTGTTCCTGAACTCTTGACAGAGCGCCCCGCATGTTTCGCAAAGTGTTGTTCTGGTCCCACCTCGTTGCCGGTCTGGCGACCGGAATAGTCGTGTTCATGATGTCGCTCACCGGGGTGATTCTGACCTACGAGCGGCAGTGGCGTGCCGCGGTGGCCGAGGGCCACTACGTGCCCGCCGAACAGCAGGGTGTGCCACTGCCGCTCGAGCAACTGCTGAGTAGGGCCGGTGAACCCCAGGCAGGACAGCCTTACAGCACGCTGCTGCTCACCAATCACCCGGGAGCGCCAGTGGAATTCCGCAGCGGCCGCCGTGCTGGCGCCACGCTCAACCCCTACTCGGGCGACCCTCTGCCAGTGCGTTCGGAGCAGCTCGAGCGCCTCCTGTCCGCGCTGACGGGTTGGCACCGCTGGTTCAATGTCGGTGGCGACGGGCGTACTGTTGCCCGCCAGATCACCGGGGTGAGCAATGCCGTTTTCCTGTTCCTGATCCTCAGCGGGCTCTACCTGTGGCTGCCCCCCCTGCTGCAGGTAGCGAAGTTGAAGGCACGCCTGTGGTTTCGTCGCGACTATCCCAGCAGCAAGGCACGGGACTTTCACTGGCACCACATCTTCGGGATCTGGGCAGCGGTGCCGCTGCTGGCGGTGGTCTACACCGGCATGGTGATTTCCTACCCGTGGGCCGCTACTGCACTGTACCGGGTGTTCGGTGCCGAGTTGCCCGTGGCCGAGACGGCCGCGACCGCCGCCGGCCGGGAGCCGGGAGCAACAGCCGCCACGCGGTCACCGCCGCGGGGTCCGGCCGCCGTGGTGCTTGGCAACCCTACCCATACGGTCGCAGGTCCGTTACCCCCCTTGCCGCTGGCGAGCCTGGTGGAGCGGGCCGTTGCATACGCGCAAGGCGACTGGCAGCGCTTGCAGATCACGCTGCCGGCGCCCACCGACAGCCACGTACGGATAGAAATCGACCGCGGCAATGGCACGCAGGCGCACAAGCGCTACACCCTCAGTCTCGAGCGCAGCAGCGGTGCTGTGGTCGAGGTTCATACCTTTGCGGACACCCCGGCAACGCAGCGCCTGCGCGGCATTGCCCGCTACCTGCACACTGGCGAGGTGCTGGGTTTCTGGGGCCAGACCGTGGCCGGACTCGCGTCGTTGGCGGCGCTGTTCATGGTGTGGACCGGCTTTGCGCTGTCATGGCGCCGGCTGATCCAGCCCCTGCTCGGCAGGGGTCGCTGACACGGCAGGTCTCGGCAGATTCAGCCTCTGCGGGAGCAGGCCCCTGCTCCGGCCCACGCCGGCGCGGCGCGTCGTCGGCTTGCGCCGCCCGGCAGCGGCGGGCCATCATCGCAGCCTCGAAAAACAGGCAGACCTTGCAGGGGAATCCATGCGTCATTTCGCTTTCGTGCGTCGCCGGCTGGCGGCTGCACTGCTCGTCGTCGCCGCACCCGCGGCGCTCGCCCAGACCTCCACGCTCGACGGCGTCTTCAGTGCGCAGCAGGCTGCCGATGGCGCCACGCTCTACCAGCGCTCCTGCATCGAATGCCACGGCGCCACGCTACGCGGCGGGGAGGGCGGTCCGGCGCTTCTGGGTCCCGGTTTCTGGAGCAAGTGGTCAGGGCAGTCGCTGGCTGCGCTGTACCAGATCACTGCCACCACCATGCCGGTCAACAATCGCGGCGGCTTTTCGCCAGCGCAGTACGCCTCGCTCATCGCCTTCATGCTGCAGCAGAACGGGCTGCCCGCTGGTCCCGCCGCGCTGCCGGCCGATGCCGGTCGACTCGTGCAGATCACCCTCGACGAATCCCAGGAGCCGCTGCGGGTGACGTCCCTGCAAGCCGGTCCGAGCGCCGTGCAGCGGGTGGTGAATGCCGAGTGGACCAGCTACCACGGCGACACGAATTCCACCCACTATTCCCCGCTCGACTACATCAACAGGGACAACGTGGCGACGCTGGAGATCGCCTGGCGCTGGAATACCCGGAACCATGGGCCGCAGCCGGAGTTCAACTACGAGGCCACCCCGCTGCTGGTCGACGGTGTGCTCTACACCACCGCAGGACGGCGTCGCGACGTGGTTGCCATCGATCCCGTCACCGGGGAAAGTCTTTGGATGTATCGCTTTGATGAAGGCAGCCGGGGCGGGCCCCGCGTCAATTCCGGCCGCGGCCTGTCCGTCTGGCGCAAGGACGGCCAGACGCGACTCGTCACGGTCACGCCCGGCTACCAGATGATCAGCCTCGATGCCGCTACGGGGCGTCCCGATCCGGCCTTCGGCGAGGGCGGTGTGGTGGATCTGCGCAGCGGTCTCGAAGACCGTTTCGAGGTCGACGACGAGACAGCACCGGTCGGTCTTACGGCACCCATCACCGTGGTCGGCGATGTGCTGGTGGTCGGCGCGGCCTTCGGCTCCGGCGGCTCACCGGCGTCGCGGCAGGGCGTGTCGGGCAGCATCCGCGGCTTTTCTGCCGTCACCGGCGAAGAGTTGTGGAAGTTCCATACTATCCCGCGGCCCGGCGAGTTCGGCACGGAAACCTGGCGCAACGACAGCAACGGCTACACCGGCAACGCCGGTTCCTGGGCCGTGATGTCGGCTGATCAGGAGCGCGGCATCGTCTACGTGCCGGTCGAGGCCGCCACCGGCGACATGTACGGGGGCCATCGTCTGGGCGACAACCTCTTTACGCAGAGCCTTGTGGCGCTCGATGCCAACACCGGCAAGCGCCTCTGGCACTTCCAGTTCGTACACCACGATGTCTGGGACTACGACCCGCCGACCGGTCCGGTGCTGGCGGACCTCAACGTCGACGGCAAAGAGATCCCCGCGGCCATCCAGGTCACCAAGCAGGGCATGATCTATACCTTCAATCGCGTCACCGGGGAGCCGGTCTGGCCCATCGTGGAGCGACCCGTGCCGCAGGGCGCCGTGCCCGGCGAGCAACTGTCGCCTACCCAGCCTTTCCCCACCAAGCCGGCCCCCTTCGAAACGCTCGGACTCACCGAGAACGATCTGATCGACTTCACTCCGGAGCTGCGCCAGGAGGCCCTCGACATCCTCAAGAACTACACCTACGGCCCCCTGTTCACCCCGCCATCACTGGTGACCGAGACCAATCTGGCCACTATTTTCATGCCGGGCTTTGGTGGCGGTGCCAACTGGCAGGGGGTCGGCTTCGACCCCGAAACCAACATGCTCTACATCCCGTCCACGTCCCACCCCATGAAGGTCGGCCTCGGCAAGGGCAACCGCCCGAACCCGGACTTCGATTACGCCATGGTTTCGCGCGGCATCCCGCTGGAGGGCCCGGCGGGACTGCCCATCATCAAACCGCCGTATGGCCGCATCACGGCCGTGGACATGAACAGCGGCGAGCACCAGTGGATGATGGCCAACGCCGACACACCGGAGGAGATCAGGAACCATCCGCGGCTACAGGGGGTAGCGATACCGGAACGCACCGGCACCGGCGACCGTGGGGCCTTGCTGGTCACCAAGACCCTGCTGTTCGCCGGCGAAGGAGCGGGTCTGTACGGCGGCCAGACCGGCGGCGGCCGTCTGTTCCGAGCGCACGACAAGGCCACCGGGGAGATCCTCCACGAGATCGAGCTGCCCGCCAAGCAGACCGGCCTGCCGATGACCTATGCAATCGACGGTGTGCAGTACATCGTGGTGCCGGTCGGCGACAACGGCCACCCGGGTGAACTGGTGGCGCTGCGTCTGAAACAGGAGTAGCGGAGGCCGTCGGTCTGGCCACGGCGCCCGCGGCGGCGCGCAGCCGTGCCGCCCGGTCCGACGGACGTTTACGCCATTGGCCCGCCGCAGGTACCATCGCGCGCCGGGGCTTCTGGCTCCAGCGCGCCGCAGACCAGCTGCGGCGCCATCCATCCGACAATCATCCAAGCACGATCTTTTGCTGCAGGTGCTGCAGGAGACGTGCACTGAATCCACGAACAGGATCCCGGCGAGGGATCCTCCCCCATGAGGAAGCAGCAATGAGAACAGCCATGACGTCAGCCCTGAAGGTATCCGCGAAGGCATCTGCGAAGACAACGGCCAAGAAGGTCGCCGGCATGGCGCTGGCGCTGGTGGCTCTCGCCGGTGTGCTGCAAGTACAGGCGCAGCCGCGCATCGTCAACATGCAGGTACGCAGTGAAGCCTTCGAAGATGGCGGCATTATTCCGCTGCGCTTCACCTCGCACGGCGACAACGTGCAGCCCGACTTCACCATCATCGGCGCGCCTGCCGAAACCGTGGCCTACGCCATCATCATGCATGACATCGAAGTGTCCATCGACAAGAACGGTACCGATGTGACGCACTGGGTGGCCTTTGACATTCCCTCCGGCAACATCGCCGAAGGCAAGCTGCCCGAGGGCAGTGTGGACGGCAACAACATCCGTAACCAGCCGGGCTACATGGGCTCCGGTGCGCCCCTGAAGGATCGCTTCCACCACTACGTCTGGGAGTTCTATGCCCTCAGCGCCAAGCTTGGCTTGCCGGTCGGCGCCTCGCGCGCCGACGTGATGAAGGCGATGGAAGGCAAGATCGTCGGCAAGGCCGCCTACGTCGGACGCTACGCCAACGCCCAGCCCTGAGCCAGCAGCCCGGTCGGGGCAGCAACGGAGCGACCGCACAGCAAGCCAGAACAACGTGCGGCGCTCCCTCAATTTCGCCACAGCGCCTACTCAGAGGAACCCCATGACACCACGATTCAGTCTGGTTGCGGCCGTACTGCTGCTCGCCAACGCCGCCGTCGCGCACCACAGCTTCGCTCCGCACTACGATGCGACCAAGCCGGTGGACATCACTGGCGTGGTCACGGAGTTCGAGGAGCGCAATCCGCACGCCTACCTGCACGTACGCGCCACCGACGCCGATGGCCGCAGCAAGGAGTGGCGCTGCGAGAGCCACGGGGTAACCCAGTTGAGCCGCAACGGCATTACGCCCGATATGCTGAAGGTCGGCACCGAACTGCGCATCAGCGGCTCTGCCCACCGGCGCGTGGACAACGAGTGCTTCTTCGACATGGTCTACTTTCCGGACGGACGGGCACTCAGCGTCAACGGTCCGCGCGGTGCCGAAGCAGCGGCCCCAGCCATCGCCCAGCGCGAGTCGATGTTCGGCGTCTGGCTGCTACAGCCGGCCAACCGCCCGACCAGCGGTCCGCAGTTCATGACGGACTACGTCAACGAGGCAGCCAAGGCGGCCATGGACGCGTATGACCCGTTCACCATGGATCCGACCTACCGCTGCGAGCCGGTGGCCATCCGTCGCGGCTGGTTCGCGCCCGGTACCCCGCTGGCACTGCGTCAGCAGGGCAAGGACATCGTCATCCAGCATGAATGGATGGACATCGAGCGGGTGGTGCACATGGACGAGGCGGCTGCGCCGGCGGGCACGCCGGAAACCACGCTTGGCTACTCGCGCGGACGCCTGGAGGGCGACACGCTGGTGGTCGAAACCGATCACTACAAGGCCGGTGTGCTCAACCAGTTCGTTGATCTGCCGGGCAAGCCGACCACAGCGCTGCTCAACACCAACCAGCTGCGCACGGTAGAACGCATCCGCTTCGATCGCGCCAGCAACCGTCTCACGCTGGCACTGGAGCAGTCCGATCCGGGGTTCTACACCCGGGATTTCCCGCTGTCGGAGGCGCAGTACGCGCCGTCCGACCTGGAAATCAAGCCCTTCGGCTGCATCCCCGAGCAGCTGAAGTAAATGTCGCTGCTGCCGCTCGATTCACTGCTGTTTTTGGCGGCGGTGGCCTTGGTCACCGGCTTCATCAAGGGCGGCATGCCGGCGATCGGCCCGCTGGTAGCCTCGGCGGTGGCCCTGTGGTTTCCGTCGCGTGACGCGCTGGGTATCACGCTGGTGCTGTTCCTGATTGGCGACTCGGCAGCCGTCTGGCTCTACTGGCGGCAGGCCAACTGGCAGGAACTGCGCAAGATGCTGTGGCCCGTGGTGGTGGGCATTGTGCTGGGTGGTCTGGTGCTCGGCCAACTCGACAATCGCACGCTGGGGCTCACCATCGGCGTGATGGTGTTGCTGCTGGTGGCCATGGAGCCACTGAGGCCACGCCTGACCCGCTGGGCGCTGGCCCATCCGGTCATCGCCCGCACCACCTCGGGCACGCTGGCCGGTCTGTCGACCACCATCAGCAATTCCTCGGGCCCCATCCTCGCCATCTACTTCCTCGTGCTGCAGCTCGACAAACGCAGCTTCGTCGGCACTGTCTCGGTCTTCTTCGCCTTCGCCAATGTCGCCAAATTGCCGATCTTCCATGAACAGGGCGTCTTCCAGCCCGGCTACACGGCCTCGCTGGCGGCCGTGGCAGGGCTCGTCTACGTCGGGGCCTTCGGTGGGCGCTGGTTTCTCGAGCGTATCTCGCAGCTGTGGTTCAACCGGCTCGTGCTCTGGTTGACCGCCGTGGCCGGCGGCATGCTGGTCTATAGCAATTGGTGAGGCCGGCAGTGCCGGGCCCGGAGTCCGCATGAAAGAGTATCAGGTGGTCATCTACCAGGAAGGCCTGTGGAGTTCCCTGCTGTTCGGGCAGGCCAAGGTGGATCCCGAGCGGTTTGCCGGTTTCCTCAATGACTACGCCAGCGACGGCTGGCGCGTGGTCACCATGGAGCGCGAAAGCCGCCGCATGCTGCTGTTCTCGCGGCGCGAGGCCTTCCTGGTGGTCATGGAGCGCGACCGGCGCTGAGCCGCGCGCCCTGCCTCCGCGGCGAGTGGCAGGTACGCGCTGCTGCAGCAAGGCCTGTGCAGCCGCCACTCACGGGGTGCGCAGTTCCACGCCGAGGCCCCAGCTGTTGCTGTAGTCGAAGTAGTCGGCCAGCGTGTTGTTGTAGCCGCTGCGCCCCCACAGCTGGATCGGCAGGCCGAACACGTCCGAGGTGAACTCGATGGTGGTGGTGTTGTTGTCGAACAGTGCCGAGTAGCCGGTCTGTTGCGTCAGTTCGAGTTCCCTGAAGCACACGAAATGGCTGCCGAGGAAGCAGCGGCTGCGGTTGAAGTCGTATTGCAGCGTGAGGGTGACGCCGTCGTACTGGCGCCGCGGCCGCAGTCGCTGACCGCCGTCCTCCCAGAGGTTGTACTCCTCGGCGCGGCCCTGCAGCGGTCCGCTCGGCAGGTAATGGGCCAGCTTGACCTGGCTGCGCAGGTTGCTGGCCCAGACGTGCCGCCATTCCAGATAGGTGTAGTCCCAGCCACGGCTGAGTCCATCGATGGCAAAGTCGGGGTCCTCGCCGCGGCGCTGGTAGTCGGCGCGCTCGCGCGCAAAGGCGTCCGCCGAGTTGAGGCGCTGGCCATTCGACTCGTGGGCGAAGCCCAGGTCGAGCCAGGAATCCTCCGAACTCCAGGCCCGGTAGAACAGCGCCGGATTGAAGCGCCGCGCCACCACGGGTGAGGAGTCGCGCGAACCGATGTACTGCGAAAAGCGCCCGCTGAAGGCCAGATAGGGCTGCAGCAGATATTCCTCGTCGCCCGGCACCAGCCGCTCCAGCAGGTCGGCGAGCGCCGACTGCGCCCGCTCCAGCGGGGCGGCGGAGGCCAGCAAAGGGTGTTTGGACGACAGCGTGAAGTCCATGTAGACGGTATCGCTGTTGTTGCTGTCGCTGCGAGCCAGCAGCTTGCTGGGCTCATGACTGGACAGCTGGGTATGGTGCGCCAGCACGGCTTGCCGAATCGCGTTGCTGCCGCGTTCGTCGACACCGACCCTGGCGGTCGTGATGATGGCGAGTACCGGCAGCAGGTCGGTATCGTCGCAGCTGTAATACTCGCGCCATTCGCTGCCTGCCTGCGCATAGATCACCAAGCTGTTGGTGCGCAGCACGTCGGC
>CANGUU010000066.1 GCA_947457195.1 Gammaproteobacteria bacterium | reverse complement strand
GAGACCGTGGCCGCACTGGTCGACGAAATCTCCCACATTTTCAAGCGGCGCATGCCCTCGGGGGGCAGTGTCCACATCGAAGACATTCAGGACCAGGTCGAGCTGGCGTTGATGCGGTCCGGAGAGCACAAGATCGCGCGGGCCTACGTCATCTACCGCAACGAGCGCGCCCGTGAGCGTGAACAGACACAGACCCCGCGCGACCGGGATGTACGCCACGACATCCAGGTCACCATGGAAGACGGCAGCGTGCGCCCGCTGGATACCGGCCGCCTGCGTACTGTCATCAACGAGGCCTGTGAGGGGCTGTTCGGTGTCGATGCCAACAAGCTCTACGAGGACACGCTCAAGAACCTTTACAGCGGCGTGAACATCAACGACGTGCGCGTCACCCTCGTGATGACGGCCCGCCCCTTGGTGGAACAAGAGCCGAACTACTCCATCGTTGCCGCCCGGCTGCTGCTGGACACCCTGCGCTCCGAGGCACTGCGCTTCCTTGGCGTCGCGCTCAGCGCCACCCAAAGCGAGATGCACTACCGCTATGCCGCCGTGCTGCGTCCCTACATCGAAAAAGGGGTACAGCTCGAACTGCTGTCGCCGGAATTGCTGAGCTTCGATATTGCCAGGCTCGGCGAGGCGCTGAAGGCCGAGCGGGATGACCAGTTCACCTATCTGGGGCTGCAGACGCTCTACGATCGCTACTTCATCCACAGCGAAGGTGTGCGCTTCGAGCTGCCGCAGATCTTCTTCATGCGGGTGGCGATGGGACTGGCTGTCAACGAACCGAATCGCGAAGAGCGCGCCATCGAGTTCTACAACCTGCTTTCCAGCTTTGACTACATGGTCAGCACCCCCCAACTGTTCAACGCCGGCACGCTGCGGCCCCAGCTGTCGAGTTGCTTCCTCACCACCGTGCCGGACGACCTTGATGGCATCTACAACGCCATCCACGACAACGCGATGCTGAGCAAGTGGGCGGGCGGCCTCGGCAACGACTGGACGCCGGTGCGCGCCCTCGGCGCCTACATCAAGGGCACCAACGGCAAGTCGCAGGGCGTGGTGCCCTTCCTCAAGGTGGTGAACGACACCGCCGTGGCGGTCAACCAGGGCGGCAAGCGCAAGGGCGCCGTCTGCTCCTACCTCGAAACATGGCACCTCGACATCGAAGAATTCCTCGAGCTGCGCAAGAACACCGGAGACGACCGTCGCCGCACCCACGACATGAACACGGCCAACTGGATACCCGACCTGTTCATGAAGCGCGTATTCCAGGACCAGACCTGGACACTGTTCTCTCCCAATGAGGTACCGGAACTGCACGAACTGCATGGCAGGGCCTTCGAGGAGCGCTACACCCACTACGAACAACTGGCCCGCGAGGGCAAGGTGTACGTGCACAAGGTCGTGCAGGCCAAGGACCTCTGGCGCAAGATGCTGTCGATGCTCTTCGAAACCGGCCACCCCTGGATCACCTTCAAGGACGCCTGCAACGTGCGCTCTCCGCAGCAGCACGTGGGTACCGTACACAGCTCCAATCTCTGCACCGAAATCACCCTCAACACCAGCAAGGATGAAATCGCCGTCTGCAACCTCGGCTCGATCAACCTCGTGAACCACGTCACCGACAAGGGCCTCGACCGCGACAAGCTCAAGAAGACCGTCACCACGGCCGTGCGCATGCTCGACAACGTCATCGACATCAACTACTACTCGGTGAAAGCGGCCAAGACCTCCAACCTGCGGCATCGGCCGGTAGGGCTCGGCATCATGGGTTTCCAGGATGCGCTGTACCTGCAGAAGATTCCCTACGCGTCCAACGAGGCAGTCACCTTCGCCGACCGCTCGATGGAGGCGATCAGCTACTTTGCCATCGAGGCCTCGACACTGCTGGCCGAGGAACGCGGCACCTACGAAAGCTACACAGGTTCGCTGTGGGCGCGCGGCCTTCTGCCGATCGACTCGCTGGAACTGCTGAAAACCGAGCGCGGAGCGGAATTCCTCACGGTCGATAACTCCCGCACGCTGGACTGGGACGGTCTGCGGTCACGGGTGCGACAGCGTGGCATGCGCAACTCCAACGTGATGGCGATTGCCCCCACCGCGACCATCGCCAACATCACGGGCGTGTCGCAGTCCATCGAGCCCACGTACCAGAACCTCTACGTGAAATCGAACCTGTCCGGCGAATTCACCGTGGTCAATCCCTACCTGATTCGCGACCTCAAGGCGCTGGGCCTCTGGGACAGCGTGATGCTGAACGACCTCAAGTATTACGAGGGCAGCGTGCAGAAGATCGACCGTATCCCCGACAGCCTCAAGGTGCTGTACGCCACGTCTTTCGAGATCAGCCCGCAGTGGCTGGTGGAAGCGGCCAGCCGTCGCCAGAAGTGGATCGACCAGGCCCAGTCGCTGAACCTGTACATCGCCGAAGCCAATGGCAAGAAGCTCGACGTCACCTACCGCATGGCATGGCTGCGCGGGCTCAAGACCACGTATTACCTGCGAGCACTCGGTGCCACCAGCACCGAAAAGAGCACGGTGAGCACCGGCAAACTGAATGCAGTGAAGGCAGACCTGCCACCCGTCCTGCAGGCGGCAGCCACCGAGGCCTTCGACAAGGCTGCCGATGTACCGAAGGCCTGCTCGATCGATAACCCGGATTGTGAAGCCTGCCAGTAAGGCCAGGCGTCGTGAACGAAGGAAAGGAGCCCCTGACCATGCTTAGCTGGGATGATTTGAACGACGAAGGACTGGTGCCTGCGCCGGTAGTGGATGCTGCACTGCAAAAGGCTGTGGCCGATGTGGAGCAGTCCGCCGCAGCGCGAACAGTCACCGTGGCGGCGGCGCCGGTACTCGACAGTGCCGCCCTGGTGGCCGCCACGCGAGCCGTGGTGGCAGCCGTGAACGCCGAGGCCCGCACCGAGCCGCGCGAGCCCGTGGCGCAGGCACCGGCCGCTGCTGCTGTTTCGCCAGTGGCGAAGGCCCAGGCTGCCGTGGCCCGCCTCGACGCCCGCGAGAGCGAGCAGGAACTGGCCGGCGCCGCCGAACGTGTAACGGTGGACCAGAAGCGCATGATCAACTGCCGTGCCGACCTCAACCAGCTCGTGCCGTTCAAGTATGAATGGGCCTGGCAGAAGTACCTCGACGGCTGCGCCAACCACTGGATGCCGCAGGAAGTGAACATGAACGCCGACATCGCGCTTTGGAAAAAGCCCGACGGGCTCACCCCCGATGAGCGGTTGATCGTCAAACGCAGTCTCGGCTTCTTCTCGACGGCCGACTCGCTGGTGGCGAACAATCTGGTGTTGGCCATCTACCGCCTGGTCACCAACCCCGAGTGCCGCCAGTACCTGCTGCGTCAGGCCTTCGAAGAAGCCATTCACACCCACGCCTACCAGTACTGCATCGAAAGTCTAGGCATGGACGAGGGTGAGATCTTCAACATGTACCACGAAGTACCGAGTGTGGCCCGCAAGGCGTCGTGGGGACTGAAGTACACCCGGGAAATCAGCGATCCCACCTTCAACACCGGCACGCCGGAGAACGACAAAAAGCTGCTGAAAAACCTCATCGCCTACTACTGTTGTCTGGAAGGCATCTTCTTCTACTGCGGCTTCACGCAGATCCTGTCGATGGGGCGCCGCAACAAGATGACCGGCACCTCCGAGCAGTTCCAGTACATCCTGCGCGACGAGTCGATGCACCTGAACTTCGGCATCGACATGATCAACCAGATCAAGCTGGAAAATCCGCTGCTGTGGGATGACGAGCTGCGCGAGTCGGCGGCACAGATGATCCTGGAAGCCACCCAGCTCGAGATCGAGTATGCGCGTGACACCATGCCGCGCGGTGTGCTCGGCATGAATGCCGCCATGATGGAAGAGTATCTGCAGTTCATCGCCAATCGTCGCCTGGTGCAGATCGGGCTCAAGGAACAGTTCCCGGGAGCCCAGAATCCGTTCCCGTGGATGAGCGAGATCATGGATCTGCGCAAAGAGAAAAACTTCTTCGAAACCCGCGTCACCGAGTACCAGACCGGCGGCGCCCTGAGCTGGGAATAGGCCCGTGATCGCGGGCGGCTCGCAGGGCGGGACGCCTGCCTCTGCGGCTTCCCGCCTCACCCTGCTGCGCAGGCCGCTTTTTGCCGAGGAACCGAGCATGAACGACAAGATCGATGCCACCAAACAGGCCTCGCAAAATGCCGAGCAAACCCTGCTCACGCTCGAGCAGCTGGCGCAGACGCTGGAAGTGATGACGGCGGTGGTTGATCGCCTGAAGTCCCACCTGACCCGTCAGTTGTCGCTGACCCAGGAACTGTTCAACGACGAGGAAAAACTCCGCAAGGCGGAAGCGGAAGCCCGGGCTACCGAAGCACGCAAATTGCAGCAGGAGTCGTTCGTGGTGGAGATTGCCCAGCGCGAGCTGGGGGCCGCGAGCAAGGGCAAGAAAGTCGTGCACTGACCGCGGGGCGCCAGCCGCATGCACAGCATGGAGTCCATGGTCGTTCTTATTACCGGCAGCACCGACGGTCTTGGCAAGCTGGTGGCTCGCCAACTGGCCGCATGCGGCGCCACCGTCCTGCTGCATGGCCGTGATCCCGACAAGGGCGAGGCGGTGCTGCGGGAACTGGCGCTGGCGAGCGGCTCCACCCGGCTGCGCTACTACAACGCCGATCTCGCCTCGCTGGCGGAGGTGCGGGCACTGGCCGGGCGCCTGCGCGAGCACGAGCCACGACTGCAGGTGCTGGTAAACAATGCCGGCATCGGACCTCTGGCGCCGGGCCGCCCGCGGCGCCTGAGCCGGGATGGCCACGAGCTGCTGTTTGCGGTCAATTACCTCGCCGGCTTCCTGTTGACCCGCGAATTGCTGCCTCTGCTGACCCGCTCTGCGCCGGCACGTATCGTCAACGTGGCGTCAGTGGGCCAGCAGCCACTCGATTTCGATAACCTGATGCTCGAGCGCGAGTACGACGATGCGCGTGCCTACCGCCAGAGCAAACTCGCGCAGATTCTCGACACCGTCAGCCTGGCTGAGCAGTTGACCGGCAGCGGCATCACGGTGAACTGCCTGCATCCGGCAACGCTGATGGATACCAAGATGGTCCACGAAAGCAGTGGCTACTTCCCTGGCGTGAGGAGCAGCACCGAACAGGGCGCAGCCGCGTTGCTGCGCCTCATCATCGATCCCGACCTGGCAGAGATCAGCGGGCGCTACTTCGACGGCCACACCGCAGCACAGGCCCATGCGCAGGCCAGCAGTGCGGCGGCACGCCGGCAGTTGCAGCAGATGAGCGAGCAACTCTGCATGGCTTCCTGACGGACCACGCGACCATCGAAGACTTCCGCCTCTTCGGCTGAAGCGGCAGCTTGTGGCGGGAGGGGGCCGAGCCAGCCGAGCGCCCAGCCCCGCCGGCGTACGCGCTGTCAGTCGAATTCCCCGATCAGCCCGTCGAGCGCGGCTTGTACATGGAAGTCCTCCCAGTCGAACTGGGAACGCACCACGGCTTCGATGTCGGCCCGCGATTTCTTCTGCTGTACCAGACTGGCCAAGGTGTCGCTGAAGCGCTGGGCGCGATCGCGGTAGGCCTGGAGATCCGCCCGACGCGACACCAACCCGTGCCCGGGAATGACGGTATCGAAGTCGAGGGCCAGCGCCTGATCGATGGCCAAAGGCCAGGCCTTGGCACTGCCACCGCCGGGATAGTCCACCAACTGCGCAGAAGTGCCGGGACCATTGGCAAAGATGTCACCACTGGTCAGCACGTCGTAGTCGGGAAACAGCACCACGACATCGCCGTTGGTGTGGGCCGGACCGACCGGGTGGATTTCCACACGCTTGCCTCCGAGGTAGAGATTCAGCTGACCCTCGGTGGTGATGTTTTGCTCACCGCCCAGATGGTTCAGCACGATTTGTGCGCGGGCATTGGCCGAGGCGACGGCGATGGCGCCGAGGGCCTGCAGTTTGGCGTTACCGCCGGCGTGGTCCCCGTGATAGTGCGTATTGATGACGTACTTGACCGGCTTGTCGGTGATGGTGCGCAGCGCCGCCATGATGTTGTCGTGATCGATCTCGAATTTGTCGTCCACCAGCAGCACCCCTTCATCGGTCACCAGCACGGTGACGAGGCCCGGCACCGCGACGTTGCTGATCACGTAGAGATCGGTGGCCACCGGCACGACCGACAGATCGGCGGGCGTGGAGCCGAACTGGGCGTGGCTGGCCATGGCGGCGAGCAGACCCCACAGGGCAACGGCAGAGCGAGTAACAGAACGGTTCATGGGTGGGCTCCTCGGCATGGGTGACAGGGACTGGATGGTACGGGATGTCTCCAGGACGCGCGGCAGCTTGCCAGCTTTCCGGCGCCCGGGAAATACACCCCCCGGCGCACGCTCTGGCTCCGCTACAATCCTGCCATGACCGACATCACCCACACCGAAGACTTCGACTACGTGATCGTGGGCGGCGGCAGCGCCGGCTGTCTGCTGGCCAATCGTCTGTCCGCCGACCCTGGCGTGCGCGTCTGCCTCGTGGAAGCCGGGGGCAGCGATCGCTGGCACTGGATCGACATACCCGTGGGTTATCTCTACTGCATCGCCAACCCGCGGACCGACTGGATGTACCGCAGCAGCGAGGACCCGGGGCTCAACGGCCGCAGCATCCACTACGCGCGGGGACTCGGCGTGGGGGGCTGCTCGCTGATCAATGCCATGATTTACATGCGCGGGCAGGCCCGCGACTACGACGAATGGGCCAGTCTCTGCGGCGATGCATCCTGGGGCTGGCAGCAGGTGCTTCCGCTGTTCAAGCGCCACGAGGACCACTTCGGCGGCGCCAGCGCCTGGCACGGCGCCGGTGGCGAGGTGCGGGTGGAGCAGCAGCGGCTGCACTGGGATTTGCTGGATCGCTTTGCCGACGCCGCCGAGCAGGCCGGCATCCCGCGCAGTCCGGACTTCAATACCGGCAACAACGAAGGCAGCGGCACATTCGAAGTGACCCAGCGCCGCGGACTGCGCTGGCATGCACGCCGGGCCTTCATCACCCCGGTGCGGGACCGGCCCAACCTGGTACTGCGTGAATACAGCAGCGCGGACCACCTGCTGTTCGAGGGACGGCGCTGTAACGGCGTGGCAGTGGTCGGCCAGTCCCGGGCGCTGCGTCCGGGACCGGCGCAGCTGCGGGCGCGCCGCGAAGTCATCCTGACTGCGGGGGCGATAGGCTCCCCGCTGCTGTTGCTGCGCTCGGGTCTTGGCGATCCCGCGCAGCTGCAGCGCTGGCAGATTCCCGTCCGCCACGCCCTGCCGGCCGTGGGCAGCAACCTGCAGGATCATCTGCAACTGCGCATGGTGTTCAAGGTGCAGGGCATCGTCACGCTCAATACGCAGGCCAACAGCCTGTTCGGCCGCGCCGCGATGGCGCTGGAGTATGCCCTGCGGCGAAGCGGTCCGCTGTGCATGGCGCCATCGCAGCTCGGCGTGTTCACGCGCTCCTCACCGGCCCACGCCACGCCCAACCTGCAGTACCACATTCAGCCCCTGTCGCTCGACAAGTTCGGCGATCCGCTGCACGACTTTCCGGCCTTCACGGCCTCGGTAGCCAACCTGCGGCCAACGTCGCGCGGGCACGTGCGGCTGACGGGGCGCGGCTTCGACGCCAAGCCGGAAATCCACTGCGCCTACCTGTCGACGCCGGAAGACCGGCAGGTGGCCATCGAGTCCCTGCGACTCACGCGCCGCATCGCCGGCATGCCGGCACTTGCTGCCTGCGCACCGCGGGAATTCCTGCCAGGCGCCCACTACGTGAGCGACGCGGACCTGCTGGCTGCGGCTGGCAACATCGGTACCACCATCTTCCATCCGGTGGGTACCTGCCGGATGGGTCGCCGCGATGACGACGCCGCCGTAGTGGACGCGCAACTGCGCGTGCGCGGCATCGTCGGCCTGCGGGTGGCCGATGCCTCGGTGATGCCGACCATCACGTCCGGCAACACCAACGCGCCGACCATGATGATCGCGGAAAAAGCCGCGGTGCTGTTGCAAACGGCGGCAACTGCCTGACCCCCCGGGGGGAAGGCCGGGACCTGTTCAGCGGTAGTGCACGAGTCCGCTGACGTCGTAGGTCCACGCCGCAAACCAGGCAGAGTCCACTACCAACGGGTGAGCGAGCTGCTGCAGCAGCAGCCAGCCCACACCCAGCAAGGTAGGGACGCCGAGACGGCCACTGCTGCGCCATTCCTCCAGCAGGATCGCCAGCGCCAGCGCGTCGAGCGTCAGGTACATGGGCAGTATGGGAAAGTACGCAAGCTGCAGCGGCACCATGTAGAGGCGGTGAACGGCCGGCGGCAGCAGCGGCAGCGTGGCCAGCAACATCAGACGCCGGTGCACCGCAGGCTGCCGGACCTGGCGGATGGCCAGGGTGAACAGCAGGCCGAAGCCGCTGACCGCCATGCAGCCGAGGTACATGCCATCGTAGTAATTGCCCGCCGGGGTATCGCGATCACCGGCGGCGCCGAGCAGGGTGATGAGCAGGCCGGTGGCGATCACCAAGGTCGCCAGCGCAATCCCGAAGGTACCGACACTGCGATGCACGGCCACCTTGCCGACCGCGACCAGTAGCGGCTGGGCCAGCAACAGCAGTATCCACGCCGTGAAGACGAGGGCATGCAGATGCACGACCGGTGGCGCTGCAGGAAAACTGCCGTTGACCAGCGGACCCCAGTAGGTCATGCCGAAGCCGCCAAACACGCCACAGGCCATCAGCCCGGTCATGACGGTGGCGAACGAGGGGCGGAACGGGGTCGGCCGGGGGCCGGCGGCTATTTCACTCATGGTGTGCGCTCCGTGGGCGCGCCTGCTGTCGGAGCCAGCCGCCGGCCCACCGGCCCTGGCTTACTTGAGACGCTTGCCGGCAAAGGACCACTTGGCGTCGGTGCACAGCGTGCAGTTGTCCCCAAGGAACCAGGCCCCGGCAGCGGCATCGCCTCGCAGGGTCCAGTCGAGCCAGCGCACGGCGGCCTGTGCCGCCGCGCCGCCGTTGGGTTCGGCATAGCTACCGCCGTGGCCGACACCCAGCAAGTTGGCTACCGCCACCGGCACGTGGTCGATGCGCTGGAAATCATCCATGCCATTGGCATAGGCGATGTCGGTGTCGCCGCCCAGAATGTAAAGCGTCGGAGCATGCACATTCTGCAGTGCCGCCTTGCTGAGGTTCATTTCGCTCGACACGGCGCCGGCCGGCCCGGCGTCGTTGAAGATGCCGGTATTCTGCAGCAGCATCGCGTGGATGCGCGGATCGTCTGCTACCGCCAGTGCCTGAATACCGCCGCAGCTGAAGCCGGCCACGGCCACCTGGGCAGGGTCGATGCGACCGAACAAGGGACTGCCGCTGCGCTGGTTTTCCTGCAGGGCCCAGTCGATGGCCTCGGTCAACTGAGCCGCTCGCGTGCGCGGGGCAGTCGGCCCGGCGGCGGCGCCCGCCGCTGCCGGCTCGCGTGCAGCAGCACCGGGTCCGCTGAAGATGCGCCCGCTGGCGATCACGAGATACCCGTGCGAAGCCAGCTCCAGCAGGTGGAAGCGACTGCTGGCACCATCATCGGAGCAGCCGCCGTTGCCCCAGGCCACGACACCGAGTCGCTCGCTACCGAGCGAGGCCAGATCGGCCGGGCGGTACACCACGTGCGCCGGCAGCGAGGCCACTTCTTCCTTCATGGCCGGGTAGCGACCGGTACCGGCGTTGTCGGGCTGGCGATTGAGTGCTTCGCGATCTGGGGGCTGCGCCAGACTGGCCGCAGTCAGACAGAGCAGAGCGACGGCGCTGAGGCGGCGACGGAGACGAGGTGCGTGCAACATGGGTTGTTCCCTCCGGGACTGTTGTTCTTGTGGTGACCTGCGCGCGCGATTGTAGGCGAAAACCCGTGCAGCACTTGCCCGGGCCGGTGTCGGGGCTAGGGGAGACGGTCGTTGTATTCACCGGCTAACAACGGCACCATCCTGCTACCCCCAAGGAAAACAGGAGAATCCCCCATGGCGATCTGGGACAAGAACGAACCGGCCGGCAGCAGCTCAGCCACTCCGCCCAGCCCGGTAACACCCGCTGCCGCCGCGGCTACCGCCACGTCCGTCGGCAGTCCGTCCGCCAGCAACTCTGCGGTGCGCGCGGCAGCAAGCAAGGAGGAGTCGGTCATCACCTCCGGCATCACCGTGGAAGGCAAGATCATCGGCAAAGGCAACGTACGGGTGGCCGGCAAGTTCAAGGGCGACATCCAGGTGGACGGTGATCTGCAGATCGACAGTGCTTCTGCCGTGGAAGGCCAGGTCAAGGCAGGCCATGTCACGATCAACGGCACGCTGACCGGCAACATCGAAAACGCCAACCAGGTAGAGCTCAAGCAGGGCAGCACGGTGACCGGTGATATCAAGGCCGGCACGCTGTCCGTGACCGCCGGCGCCCGCATGCGTGGCCACGTCGACTTCGGCTTCGGCGAAGGCAAGTAACGTTGGCTACGCGCACCTGTCCGCACTGCAAGGCCACCATCCTGGCCAGTGCTGCCGTTTGCCCCGGCTGCCGCGGACACCTGCGCTTCGACAAGCCGCGCGCCGCGGCTGCCCCGCAGGCCGCCTGGCGTGTGGAGGGTAGTTTTGCCGCCGAAAAACCCACGGAGACCATGGAATACTGCATGGTGATCAGCGTGCGGGACGAGCGCAACGAAGAGGTCGCCCGGCACGTGGTCAATGTGGGAACCCTGCTCGGCGACCAGAAGCGTCACTTCACGCTCGTGATCGAAACGGCTGATGCCGAGAAAAAGTGATCCGCTCCAGCGCCCATCGTTCTCTTTGGCATATGCAATTCTTGCAAACAATGAATTTTACGAATCGTTGAGGCTTTCCTAAGCTACCGCCATCTCCGCTTTCAGTGCGTAACCCACGATGAGGAGAGGAGGAAAAGCCATGAAGCCCGCCAAAAGCAGGGCCGTAGCCCTGGCAATCGCAGCAGCCACCATCCCGCTGTTGCTGCTGGCAAGTACCGGCGCAGAAGCCAACACGTTTCACCCGGCGCACGCCCCCCCGGAGGCGGAAGCCGCTCTCGAAAACCGCATCACTGCCCTGGAATCGACTCTGGTGCAGCTCGTCAACGACCTGCCCCCGGGCGACCTGCGGCTCATTGAACCGCAGCAGGACTATGCCAGGGCCCTTCAACAACTCGGGCGCCACGAGCAGGCGATCGCCGCCTTCGGCGAAGCGCTACAGAACCACCGCAGCCACCATGG
>CANGUU010000065.1 GCA_947457195.1 Gammaproteobacteria bacterium | reverse complement strand
CCGCGCGCATGTACAACTTCACCGCGTTCGGCCGCATCGTGCAGGGCATGGAGGTGGTCGACAGCTTCGTGGAGGTGGGCGAGCCCGGCCTCGGTCTCGATCAGGATCGGCTATGGAACGATGGAGAGTCCTATTTGCAGGAGCTGACCGTGCAGCCCACGATGATTCTCGCGGCCAGGGTAGTCCGCTAGGCAGCGCCCGGCGTCTGCTCCCGCCTCCCGCCATCATCCACTGAGTCCTCCCGCATGAACCGTCCCGTCAGTCACCGGCACGTGCTGTTTGCCAGTCTCATCGGCACCACCATCGAGTTCTTTGATTTCTATATTTACGGCACCGCGGCGGTGCTGGTATTCCCCGCGCTGTTTTTTCCCGGTTCCGATCCGACCACGGCCACGCTGCAGTCGCTGGCGACCTTTGCCCTGGCTTTTTTCGCCCGCCCGCTGGGCTCGGCCCTGTTCGGGCACTTCGGTGACCGTGTGGGCCGCAAGGCCACGCTGGTAGCGGCGTTGCTCACCATGGGCCTCAGTACCGTGGCGATCGGCTTGCTGCCGACCTACGCTGCCATCGGTGTGGCAGCACCGGCCCTGCTGGCCCTCTGCCGCTTCGGGCAGGGCATCGGGCTCGGCGGCGAATGGGGGGGCGCCGTGTTGCTGGCCACCGAAAATGCGCCAGCCGGTCGCGAAGCGTGGTACGGCATGTTTCCGCAACTCGGGGCGCCGATCGGCTTCATACTGGCCAACGGTCTGTTCGTGCTGCTCGGCGTGCTGCTCAGCGATGCGCAGTTCTTCGCCTGGGGCTGGCGCATTCCCTTTCTCGGCAGTCTGCTGCTGGTGTGGGTGGGCCTCTACGTGCGCCTGCGTCTGACCGAAACGCCGGCCTTCCAGCAGGCCTTGCAGCGGGAGGAGCGCGTGCAGGTGCCTTTGCTGACGGTGCTGCGCAGCCACGGCGGCGTACTCGTGCTGGCCACGCTGGCCGCCGTCACCACCTTCGTGGTGTTCTACCTGATGACGGTATTCACGCTGAGCCATGGCACCACGGTGCTGGGCTTCGTCCGCCAGGATTTCCTGATCCTGCAGATCATCGCCGTGCTGGCCTTCGCCGCCGGCATTCCCGTGTCGGCGCGGCTCGCCGATCGCTTCGGCCGCCTGCGCATGCTGAGCGTTGCCACGCTCGCCATCATGCTGTTCGGCCTGGCCTTCGGACCGCTGTTCACCGACGCCGGCGCGGCGCAGGTTCTACTGCTGCTAACGCTGGGGCTGGGTTGCATGGGACTGACCTACGGGCCGCTCGGTACCGCATTGGCGGAGGCCTTTCCCACTGCCGTGCGCTATACCGGCGCCTCACTGGCATTCAATCTGGCCGGCATCCTCGGTGGTTCACTCGCGCCCTACATTGCCACTTGGCTGGCGGCCAACCACGGGATCGCCGCCGTCGGCTGGTATCTGAGCGCGGCCGGCCTGCTGACCTTGCTGGCCCTGCTGGCGCTGGCACGGCGTGGATTGCGCTGAGCGCCGACTGCGCGGGCCGGTTACACTGGCCCTGCAATAGACCCACCCTCTGAGAGTACCCGGGAGCGGACCATGCCGATAACACCAGCCATGCAGGAAGAACTCGACCTGCTCAACATATTCAACCTCGACACTACCCAGCAAGGCATCAAGATCCACCATACGGCAGCGTCGGGCAGGATCGCAGCCGGTCAACGCCTGCATGCCAAGGGACTGATCACCCAGAGTGACGGCGGCTACCTGACCCCGCTCGGGCAACAGGCGGTCGAGCACGTCAAGGCACTGGTGGCCCTGCTCGGTTGAGGTGTCGCTGCACGGCCGCGCGATTTGCCTCTGCCAAGGTCGAGGCGGCATCGGTACCATGCGCATTTTTCCTGAAGGGTCGCCGTGACAATGGGGAAGTGTGGTTCCGTCGCGTGGCTGCTGTGCGCCGCGTGGATGCTGGCCGGGCAGGCGGGCCTGGCGGCGGAGGCGCCGGTCGCCAGCGCGGTTTCCGGGGCCGAGCAAAAGCAGCTGCGCGCCGTGAAGGTCAGTCTTGCGCCGCTGGTCGACGGCAAGCTCGACGATGCGGTCTGGCAGCAGGCTGAACCGATCACCGACTTCCACCAGATCCGGCCGGGCAATGGCACGGCGCCCTCCGAGCCGACCGAGGTCTATGTCGTCTACACCGACGATGCCCTCTACATCGGTGCACGCATGGCAGACAGTGATCCGGCCCTCATTGCGGCGCCGACTATCCGCCACGGTCAGGGCCTCGGACCCGACGACAGGCTCGTCGTCATCCTCGATCCGTTCAATACCCGTCGTACCGGCTACCGCTTCGAAACCAATCTCAATGCCGTGCGGCACGAGGCGCTGTACCAGAGCGTCACGTCATTCTCGGCCGACTGGGTGACGATCTGGGACGTGAAGACCTCGCGCGACGAGAACGGCTGGAATGCCGAGCTGGAGATTCCTTTCAAGTCACTGCCCATCGACCCGAACATGACCACCTGGGGCTTCAATTTCGGTCGCGGCATCCGCCGACGTGGCGAAGAAATGGCCTGGGTTTCCTACAACCGCACCTACAATCCCTCCATACAGGGTCAACTGCTCGGCATGCAGGGCATGAACCAGGGGGTTGGCCTCGATGTAGTGCCTTCGTTTTCCACGACTCGCTCGAAACGCCATGCCACTGGCCTCAACAGCACCGACGACCAGCCCTCACTGGATGCCTTCTACCGGTTGACGCCATCGCTGAATGCCGCGCTGACTGTCAACACCGACTTCTCCGCCACCGAGGTCGACAACCGTCAGGTGAATCTCACGCGCTTCAGCCTGTTTTTCCCGGAGCGCCGTGACTTCTTCCTCAACGACTCCGACCTGTTCCAGTTCGGCAACATCGGCATCGTCGGCAACAACGCAATCCCGCAGGCGGCGCGGCAGAATGCCAGGCCTTACTTCTCTCGCAAGCTCGGTCTCAGCCCCAGTGGCGCACCGGTCGACATCAACTACGGTGCGCGACTCAGTGGCCGCCTTGGTCGCTGGAACATCGGGTCGCTGGCGATCCGGCAGGAAGAGTTCGGGCGTGTCGCCGCCAAGAATCTCTTCGTTGGGCGTTTTTCCGCCAACGTGCTGAAGGAGTCCAACGTCGGTGTCGTGATCACCGAGGGCAATCCCGGCAGCAATGTCGACAACCGTGTGCTGGGCGCCGACTTCCGCTATCTCAACACCCGGCTCGGCAACGGCCGCACACTGGAGGGCGATGCGTGGATACAGCAGAGCGATACGCCGGGTCTGGTAGGTAACGATCGCGCCTACGGTCTGGGTCTGCGCTTTCCCACCAACACGGGCTGGCGCACCGGCGTGGGATTCAAGGAGGTGCAGAAGAACTTCAATCCAGCCATGGGTTACGTCAACCGGACCAATATCCGCGACTACTCTTTCGATCTCGGACATACCACGTTTTTCACCGGTCGCCTTGTGCAGAGCGTATACAGTGGGCTCGATTACAGTCGTTTCGACACGCTGGGAGGCGGGCTGCAGAGTGAGATCGCCCAGTTCCGCTTGCTGGAGGCCGAGACCAATCAGCGCGATCGGCTGAACTTCGGTTACACCCGCAATCGCGAGGTGGTGGCAGCGCCGTTTACCTTGTACTCGGAGCCGGGGCGCAGCGTGCGCGTACAGCCGGGCGACTATCGCTTCGATGAAGTATCGCTGACGCTCGGCACCGGCAACCAGCGTCGCGTGGCGGGATCGCTGGGCCTGACCAAGGGCGACTTCTACGACGGTGAGCGCGACAACGTCAGTCTCGGTTTCCAGTGGAACCAGTCCCGCTATTTCCTGCTGCAGCTCAGCCAGGACTGGAATGCCATCACGTTGCCGCAGGGCGACTTCATCACGCGACTGTCGAGTCTGACCACGCAGGTCGCCTTCTCCTCGCAGTGGTTCTGGGTGAGCCTGTTCCAGTACGACAACGTCAGCGAGGAGATCGGCATCAATACAAGGTTGCAGTGGGTGCCGACCGCCGGCCAGGAGGGCTTCATCGTGCTCAACTACAACCTGCAGGACAAAGACAAGGACAACACCTTCCGCTCTGCGGCGCGGGACTTCAGCATCAAGTTCAAGTACACCTTCCGTTTCTGACGCTGGGCGCGAGCCCGGCGGCAGGGTTGTCGTGCGATCCAATGGATTGCGGTACGCTGTGTGTCAACAGGTCGGGAGTCGGGGCAGGGTCCATGGAAGCACAGTCGTTTTCGGTCAAGCGCGCGCAGGTCGAGTTCCACAATTTCGCGTCGATGGGGCAGCCGGAACGGGTGCTCGACAGCTACAGCGAAGAGAACCGGCGTCGCGGCGGCATCATCCGCAAGCACGCCGGTTTCATCGGCGCCATGACACCGTTCCTCGAGATCGGCGCCAATGCGGGGCATACCAGCTACATGCTCGCCAACGAGTACGGCGCCGACGGCTTCGCCCTCGATATCTCGGCCGATGCCCTGCGCCATGGGCGCTGGCTCATGCAGGAGTGGGATCTCACGCGTGCACCGGTCCGCGTGGCTGGGGATGCCGTCAATCTGCCGTTTGCCGACAACTCGCTGCGCTTCGTCTGCACCTACCAGACGCTCAGCCAGTTCATGGACATCGACGCGGTGTTTCGCGAGGTGCATCGCGTGCTGCAGCCCGGCGGCATTTTCCTGTTTGCCGAGGAGCCGCTGCTGCGGCAATTGTCTCTGCGGCTCTACCGCTGCCCCTACTACGACATCATGAAACCCTGGGAGCGCAAGCTGTACGACTGGGGACTGCTCGGCTACCTGGTGCGCGACGTGATCGGCGCCCACCAGGAGGAGAGTTTCGGCATCCGCCAGAACCACACCATGTACCTGCGCGACTGGGACGCCCTGGCCGCCCGGTATTTCGAAGCGCGTGAGTACGATCTGTTCGTCGCCGACCGCGGTTGGGGCGAGCGCATCGTCAAGCGTCTGGCCCGCACGCAGCAGCGGGCTGCCCAGTGGTTGGGCGGGACGCTGTCGGCGGTGTGCCGCAAGGCCGGCACGCCCGCGCAATCCGTCTGGCCGGGCGATTTCGCAACACTGCTGCGCTGCCCTGACTGCCACGGCACGCTGGCGCGTGACGCTGCCCAGACCCTGCGCTGCACGCGCTGCTCCTTCGACGCCACGTGCGACAGCGAGGTATACAACCTCATCCGCTCGTCCGATCGTGCCGAGCTTTACCCGGGTGACCGCGAGGACATCATCGACTTCTCCATTGCAGGCCATGAGAAAAAATTGCGGGGTCCCTGGTATGACCTGGAGGGGATCCATGGCAACAAGTACCGCTGGATCGGCGCTCGGGCCGCCGCCCTCTTGCGCCGTGTGCGACCCGGCCAGTCGCGACTGCGCATCCGCGGCCACGCCACCGCGGAAGCCGTGCCTGGCGAGGTCAGCGTAGTGGTCAATGGTGTGGCGCTGCAGAGCTGGAAACTCGACCGTATCGGTATGTTCGTGCTGGAAGCCGAGCTGCCGCCAGCCGAGGAGTACCACGTCGAGATTCAGGCGACGCCGCAATGGCAGCCACCGGGCGACGCCCGCTCGCTCAGCGTCAACCTCAGCATGATCCGGCTGGTCTGACTCCGGGGCCGAAGGCCATCGTACCCTCGCGACCGCGCGTGGTGACTGCGATGGCCCGTGCCCGTGGCCTTCCGTCCACGCCTCCGTCAGGCATGCCTTTCCACGGATTTTCCTTGATGCGCCTTCCCCGGCAGAGCTTCCGAGGCCGCGGAGAAGCGCCGTATACTGCGGCGCGGGAGTCATTGCCCCCATGGTGATGCTCCCCCAGCCCTCAAAACCAAAACGTCGCAAAAAGGCTGTCATTCAGGGGAATCCCATGCCAACGCGTATCAATACTGCCGTTTCGTCCCGTTCCACCGGGTTTGCAGCGCACGCAGTGCCTGTGCCGCCGCCTGCCTTTTTGCCTGGCTGCCTGCTGCGCAAGAGTCTGATGCTGCTCACCGGGCTCGCCCTGGGTGGCCTGCTTGGCACCTCGGTGCTGGCGCAGGACACCGTGAAACTCGATTTCAAGAGCGTGGGTCGCGGCGCACCCATGCTCGCCGACATGAACGAGTATCAGCCCATCGGCGCTACCCGCCGAAGGGCGCCCGGTGCCCCGGTGGATCCAAATGTGCCGCCGCCGTTCATCGGGGGAGCGGAACCCGGTCAGGTCCCGCCGGGGGTGGAACCGTTGCCCGTGGATCTGTTCACATCCGGGGATTTCTACAAGGATCGCGCGCTGTGGACCGACAAGCGCTACTTCCGCTGCAACGCGCCGGCGGCCATCGAAGACATGTGGGGGGCGAACCGTCAGGGCCTGATCGGGCTTGATCCGCCGAGGTCTGCGGCCTGGGGAGACTGCTCGCGTGATTATCCGCGCGAGGCCATCGTCAGCCCTTATGGCTTCAAGACGGCGCAGGAACATTACGAAGCGCTCATGGCGGAAACCAAGGCGCGAGGCGGCCCTACGCAGCACACGATGGCCACCCTGCCGGCGGAATGGAACGGCGTCTTCGGCCACCCCGGCCGCAACCCGCGCAATCAGTACTGGTACCGCATGCGCCACACGCAGATGCCGACCGTGCTGTCTTTGCTGACCGAGGAATACCAGACCCGCATGGTCCAGGAGGCCTATCATCACGGCAACACCAACGCGGCGCAGTGGCCCTCCCAATACTGCTGGCCGGAGGGCTTCATGCGTCGCTGGCACGAGGCCGCCGTGTGGGAGCACAACGTGCTGGTGTCGCCGAAGATGGTGTCGATCACGGCGGGCGTGGCCCGCAACTTCGTTACCAACATCTACGTCGGCCGCGAGTTCAACATGGAGGGAGCGATCCCGCGCCTCGGGCAGGATGTGCCGCGCTGGTATGGCGAAACCATCGGTTTCTGGGACGGAGAGGCGCTGATTACCTGGACATCCAATATCCAGGGCTGGAAAAACCACGCCGCGCCAGAGTTCTCCAACAAGATGCAGACCATAGAGATCTACACCTCCACGCGCGATGCCAACGGCAAGTTTCTCGGCATCAACCACGAGGCGATCTTCTATGACGCGGAATCCCTGGTGGAACCGGTGCGCATCGTGCGCAACTTCGCCAAGCAGGGTGAATTCGACGAAGTCGATCCGGTGGTATTTATCGAGTGCACGCAGTCGATTTTCCCGATCGATGGTCGCGCCACGCCGGTTTCACCCGGACAGGTCATCGACTACGCGGTACCCGACATGCTGGGGCGGCCCTGGGCCAAAATCTGGGAGCAGTTCGAACAAGACATGGAAAAACCCAAGCAGCAGGATATATTCAGCTTCGAATAAGCCGGGGCGGGTACAGTGAAGGCCAGGCAACAACGGCTGCGCTGCCGCCCAGGGCACAACGCACACCCTGAGGAGTGAACATATGATCAAGCATAAAAACGTGATGACCACCGTCCTGGGCTCGCTGGTACTGGCAGGTGCGGCCGCAAACGTCATGGCGCACCACAGCTTCGCCATGTATGACATGAATACCACGCAGGTATTCACCGGCGTCGTCATCCGTGTAGACCCGGCACCAAACCACCTGCAGATTTTCTTTGCCCCGATGAACGCCGATCGCAAGAACGTCGAGCGTGATGCCAAAGGGGAGCCCGTGTCGTATGCCGTGGAAATGGGCGGTTCCGCCCAGATGGCCCGACTGGGGATTTCGGTGAACGCGTTCCCGCCCGGTACGGTGTTCAGCCTCGGCATGCATCCCCTGCGCAATGGCGACAAGGCGGGGACGCTGGAAGGTGGCCTGTTCAAGTGCCCGGACCGCAAACCGCCGGCCGCCGGCCAGCACTGCGATTCCGTCGAGGGCAACGTCCACATCTTCGACGCACCGCTCGCGACCGAGAAAAAAGGCGAGTGAGCTGAACCCGCCGCGAGGCGGGTTTTGTTTTTGGGGAGCTGGAATCGCGAGGCGGCAGCCGCCAAACCCCGTGCGCGGCTTACGGCAGCATTTCGTCCAGCACGCGTCCCAGACTGCCGCTCGGGCGCGCCACGCCTAGCAAGGCCGCCAGTGTCGGAGCGATGTCATGAATCGCCGCAGGCTGGTGGTAGTGCCCTGCCTTGAGCAATCCGGGAGGGCCCAGGAAGATCAGCGGGACATGCGTGTCATAACTGTAGGGTGAGCCGTGCGTGGTGCCGCCGGGTGCGCCGGCCAGCCAGTAAGGCTCATGCACCACCAGCACGTCGGCGCTGTGAACGGCATTGAAGCCATTCCTGACCCGCTGGTCCACGCGATCGCCGGCACCGCTGCCGCTGGTCAGTTCACTTCGCGTGTAGACACGGGCAACGTGGGGCTGCTGCCGCAGCGCGGCAGCGGCTACCTGCTCGAGTTCGCTGCGGGCAAGCGGTTTGCCAGCCACGGGTTCTGCCGCGAGATAGAAACCCATCTCGCCAGTGCCCGCCACGTAGTTACCTTCCCCGAAGGCGGCATCCAGGGCTGCCTCCACCGCAGCCCGCTCGGCCTGGGCGCTGTAGCGCCCTCCGGGCAAGTGCCGGCTGATGTTTTCTTCGGGGACTGGTGACACGCCATGGTCGGCCGTGAAGACAGTGAGCACGTTACCCGCACCCGCCTGCCGCTCCACCGCGGCCAGCAAGGTGCCGAGCTTGTCATCGATGGTAAGCACCATGTCGCGCATCTGCGGCGTGTCGGGACCACTGGCGTGTCCCACGTAGTCCATGGCCGAGAAACTCACCGCCAGCACGTCGACTGCAGCGTCGATACCCAGCTGCTCCTGCTCGAGCACGGTCAGCGCGAAATCCAGCACCAGCTGGTCGGCAAAGGGTGTGGCGTCGAGTTCGCCGTAGAGCGCCGGACCCCGCTCGGCCGGTAGCTGCGTCCCCCGCCATTCCCGGCCGGCATAGGCATCCGCATGGCGTTCTTCGTTGAATGCGGTGGCCCAGCCCGGCAGCGCCGGAAAGTACCAGCTGCTCGACACGAAATTGCCGTTGGCCGCATTGAACCAGAACGCGCCGTCGGCCATACGGCCCGCCGGCAAAATGGCACTGCGGTCCTTCAACGAGACGCCGTAGACCTTGCCGCCCTTGCCGGCCATTTTCAGTTCGTCGCCGAGGGTCGAAACCAGCAGGCGCTGTGGGGAAGCCCCGCTGCCCCCGCCCAGCGGCTGCACGCTGTCGTCGGTGATGCTCTGCACCGTTTTGCCTTCGCCACGTGCATACCAGGTGTTGCCGGCGATCCCGCTCACGGCCGGTGTAGCCCCACTGAGTATGGTGGAGTGACCAACGGCCGTGACCGTCGGAGCCGCTTCATAATTGGCGTCCATGAAGACGGCACCCTCCTCGAGCAGGCGCTTCAGTCCGCCGGTGAATTCGCTGCCATGGCGACCGAGGTAGTCTGCCCGCATCTGGTCGACCACGATGGCGAGGACCAGCGTCGGTCCCCCGCTGTTGGAGGGGCGGTCCTGCGCGTGCAGAGCGGGCGCGTGACAGACGAGGGCGAGCAGGGCGATGGGGAACCTGATGGGCATGGAAAAAGCTCCGGCGGTCGCAACGGCGCCACTCTAGCGGATCGATACGGTCCCACCCAACGGTTTCTTTGCCGGACGACGCGTTGACAGTCTCGAGCCCCGCGGCTAGCCTGCACGCATGTTCAACAACGCAGGTAAGGAGGTGATCCAATGTCTAGTGGTATGTGTTCGTTCCAGATGGATGTGGGTTTGGTTGCAGCGGGAGCAGTAACGGCCTCGTAGCGCAATAACCTCTGTCATACCTGAATGGCATTGTCCCACCTCCGGCGGGGCAGGCCAGCAGCAAGCTTGACAGTTCCTTCTGGAACTGCAGATCACGGAAAGGGGGCCTCAGTGGCCCCCTTTCTTTTTATGAACGGGTTGGGGTTGCTTCGATGCGTACAGGTGCGCGTGGCGGGTGGAGCGAGCCTCGAGCGCCGCAGGCGCATCGACCAGGTTGCTTCGATGCGTACAGGTGCGCGTGGCGGGTGGAGCGAGCCTCGAGCGCCGCAGGCGCATCGACCAGGTTGCTTCGATGCGTACAGGTGCGCGTGGCGGGTGGCGCGAGCCTCGAGCGCCGCAGGCGCATCGACCAGGTTGCTTCGATGCGTGCAGGTGCGCGTGGCGGGTGGAGCGAGCCTCGAGCGCCGCAGGCGCGTGGTTACTTTTCCAGGGTGATTTGCTGGATCAGCATGCCGGCCAGCAGGCTGCCAACGAAGACGAAAGCGGGTGTGGACAGTGTCGTCAGTGCGACCAGTGCCGGGCCCGGACACAGACCGACCAGACCCCAGCCGATCCCGAACAGCGCGGCACCGGTCACCAGTTGCCAGTCGATGTCCTTGCGCGTCGGCAGGGCAAAGCGCTCGGCAAACAGCGGGCGCCCCAGTCGCGGCAGCGACTGAAAGACCGGCAGCGTCACCAGCAAAGCGCCCCCCATGACGAAGGCCAGCGTGGGATCCCAGCGTCCTGCCACGTCCAGGAAACCGAGCACGCGCTCGGGACTCACCATGCCCGAAATCACCAGGCCGACGCCGAACAGCAGGCCACTCGCCAGCGCACAGCAGAGGGTAGGTATCCGCACGGGCTCCATATCAGGCCTCCAGCACGTGACGCATGATGAAAACGGTGAGGGCAGCGGTTCCCATGAAGGTCAGGGTCGCCACCAGCGAGCGCGGCGACAGCCGTGCCAGGCCGCAAACGCCATGACCACTGGTGCAGCCGCTGCCGAGTCGTGTACCGAAGCCTACCAGCAAGCCCGCCACCGCCAGCAACGGCAGCGGTCGATCCAGACCCGGTCCGAGGGGAAAGCCGCCCCACGAGGCGGCAGCCACTCCGCCGAGCAGCAAGCCCGCCAGAAAGGCCAGACGCCAGGCAGCCGAGCCATCCCAGCGCTTCAGCAGACCCCCGACAATGCCGCTGATGCCGGCAATACTGCCGTTGGCCACGATCAACAAGGCAGCGGCCGCGCCTATCAGGAGTCCGCCGCCGAGCCCGGCTGTCCAGGAAAATTCCGCGAGTTGCATACGCTCTCCTCCACGAGGGGAATTGCCAAAGAGTCGGATTGTAAGGGGTGTTGGCCGTCGGCTGCTCCGAGCCTCGCCTGCCGACGCTTCCGGGATACTATTCTCGCCCTTGGCATCGGCGCTCGCCCGATTTTCTGCGGTCCGCCAACCCGGGCCCACTACGAGTCCTGAAGGAGGTCTTATCTATGTCCAGCCCCACTGCCATCAAGCCTGATGTGTTTGCCTTCTTCGACAAGGACACGGCGACTTTTTCCTACGTGGTGAAGGATCCGTCGTCCAAGGCCTGTGCCGTGATCGACTCGGTGATGAACATCGATTACCCGTCCGGCACCATCACCTTCACCGGTGCCGACCGCATACTCGCCTT
>CANGUU010000064.1 GCA_947457195.1 Gammaproteobacteria bacterium | reverse complement strand
CATCGGGGGCATGCTGTCCACCACCAACGCCGTGGTGGCCGAGTTCTCCAACCTCAAGCACCGGGGTCTGTGCATCTCGATGATGGTGATCGGCTATCCGCTGGGTGGCATCTTCTGTGGTGAGGTGGGTAAGGCGCTGCTGGACAATGGCGCCACCAACTGGCGCGTGATGTTCACCACCGGTGGCATCATCTCCGGTCTGATGATCCCCGTGGTCTACTTCCTGCAGCCCGAATCCGTGCACTGGCTGAGCCGCAAGCAGCCTGCGCAGGCGCTGGAACGCATCAACGCCGCCCTGGCCAAGATCGGTCACCGCGTGGTGGATGCGCTGCCCTCGCTCTCTGCCGATGTGCGCAAGAAATCCGTCATGGACATTTTTTCCCCGGTGATGATTGCCACGACGCTGCTGGCCACGGCTGCCTACTTCTTCCACATCATCACCTTCTACTACGTGCTCAAGTGGACGCCGACCATCGTGACCACCATGGGTATTCCGGCATCGGCCGCCTCCGGCGTGCTGACCTGGGCCAACGTCGGTGGCGCCATCGGCGGCGCCCTCTTCGGATTGCTCACCACCCGTATCGGTCTCAAGCCGCTGTCGATCGGCATTCTGGCCTTCACCATGGTCGGGGTAGCGTTCTTCGGCCGCTCGGCACCAGAAGTCACGCAGCTGAGCTATCTGGCTGCCTTCGCCGGCTTCTTCGGCAATGCCGGCGTGTCCGGGCTCTACACCATCATCGCCTACGTGTTCCCGACCCATGTCAGGGCCACCGGTACCGGCTTCGTGATCGGTGTTGGCCGCGGAGGCGCGGTGCTGTCTCCCATCATTGCCGGCTACCTGCTCAACGCCGGGTCCACGCTGCCGCAGGTGGCGCTGGTGATGGGCTGCGGATCCGTCCTCGGTGCAGTCGCGCTCATCTTCCTCAAGCTCGGTACCGACAAGCCTTCCGATGCGCCGGTCACTTCTGCCGAGACGGGCAAGCTGAATACGTCGATGGCCTGAACGACCCTGTCCGGCGTACAACGCCGGGCCAGAAAAGGGCGGAGCGATCTGCCCTTTTTTTTTAGAGCCGCCGTCCGGCAGGACGGCCTGGGTTGCCCCGGGCAGCCCCAAGGACCGCCGTGACCATGTCGACCATCCTTCAGATCCAGAACCTGCAGAAGTCCTACGCAAACGGCTTCACGGCGCTGCACAACGTGAATCTCGATATTCGCGCGGGAGAAATCATCGCCTTGCTGGGCCCCAACGGGGCTGGGAAGACCACGTTGATCAGCATTGTCTGTGGCATCGTGAATCCCAGCGGCGGCCGGGTGCTCATCGGAGGCTACGACATCGTCAAGGACTACCGCGCCGCCCGCAATCTGGTGGGGCTGGTGCCGCAGGAGCTTGCCACCGACTCCTTCGAAACGCCCACCGCCACCCTGCGGCTTTCGCGCGGCCTGTTCGGCAAGCAGCCGGATGAAGCGGTCATCCAACGTGTGTTGAAGTCGCTGTCTTTGTGGGACAAGCGGGACAGCCGCATCATGACGCTGAGCGGCGGCATGAAGCGCCGCGTGATGATCGGCAAGGCCTTGGCGCACGAGCCGTCCATTCTGTTCCTCGATGAACCCACCGCGGGTGTAGACGTGGAATTGCGCAAGGATATGTGGAACGTGGTGCGCGAGCTGAAGAAGGCCGGCGTGACCATCATCCTGACCACGCACTACATCGAAGAGGCCGAGGAAATGGCCGACCGGGTGGCAGTCATCAACAAGGGCGAGATCATCCTGGTCGAGGAGAAAGAAGCCTTGATGCGCAAGCTCGGCGAGAAGCAGCTCTTTCTGCAGTTGTCGCAGCCGCTGGCGGCGCTGCCAGCAGGCCTTGGCCAGTACCGTCTCGACCTGCGCGACGCGGGTAGCACGCTGGTGTACAGCTACGATACCCGCTCGGACAGTGCCGACATCACCCACTTGCTCGATGCACTGGAGCAGGCCGGCGTAGGCTTCAAGGATCTGCATACGCGGCAGAGTTCGCTCGAGGAAATATTCGTCAATCTGGTGAAGCAGTGAAGGGATTCCGATGAATCTGTATGCCGTTCGTGCCATTTACCACTTTGAAATGAGCCGCATGTTCCGCACGCTGGTGCAGAGCATCCTGTCGCCTGTGCTGTCGACCTCGCTGTACTTCATCGTGTTCGGTAGCGCCATCGGCTCGCGCATGGCAGACATCGATGGCGTTCCCTACGGCGCCTTCCTGGTGCCGGGGTTGATCATGCTGTCCATCCTCACCGAGAGCATCAGCAATGCATCGTTTGCCATCTACTTCCCTCGCTTCATCGGCACCATTTACGAGGTGCTGTCGGCACCGGTGTCGCCGTTCGAGATCGTGCTGGGCTACGTGGGGGCGGCCGCCACCAAGTCCGTGCTGATCGGCACCATCATTCTCGCCACCGCGGCGCTGTTCGTGGACCTGCAGGTTCAGCATCCGGCCACCATGCTGCTGTTCCTGGTGCTGACGTCGGTCACGTTCAGCCTGTTCGGTTTCATCATCGGTATTTGGGCCGACAGCTGGGAAAAACTGTCGATCATTCCCGTGCTGATCATCACGCCGCTCACCTTCCTCGGGGGCAGCTTCTACCCGCTGAGCGTGCTGGCCGAACCCTGGCAGACACTCACCTTATTCAATCCCGTGGTCTATCTCATCAGCGGCTTCCGCTGGAGCTTCTACGGGTTGGCGGATGTGCAGGTGGCCACGAGTCTCGGCATGACGCTGCTGTTCCTGCTGCTGTGCAGTACCGCCCTCTACTGGATCTTCAAGACCGGCTATCGACTGAAAAAATAGGAGGCTCCATGACTGATTACTGGGTAGTCCTGTTGCTGACGCTGACGCTGGCGGCCTGCCGCCCTGGCCCGTCCGAGTCCGGCGCCGTGGATGCAGGCGCGACCGAGGCAGGCACCGCAGCGGCGGGCGACGCGGCCATCGTGCTGCCCGGGCCGGACGAGCACTCCTACGCACGTCCGGATCAGGTGGTGGTTCGCCATCTGCTGCTGGAGTTGGCCGTCGACTTCGAGGCGCGCGTGCTGGCTGGTACGGCAACGCTGCAGCTCGACTGGCGTGATCCGGCGGCCACGCAGCTCGTGCTCGACACGCGTGACCTCGAGGTGAGTGCCGCCGAGGCGCAGGATGCTGCCGGCTTCTGGCAGCCGCTGGCGTTCAGTCTGGGCGACCGGCATGCCATTCTCGGCACTCCCCTGACAGTGCAGACACCGGGCCAGCCGGCCAGCGTGCGGCTGACCTACCGCACGGTGCCCTCGGCTTCTGGACTGCAGTGGCTGTCGCCGGCCATGACGCAGGGTAAGCAGTTGCCGTTCATGTTCAGCCAGTCACAGCAGATCCATGCCCGCTCTTGGGTGCCGCTGCAGGACACGACCCTCGTGCGCTTCACCTACGAGGCCCACCTGCAGACGCCAGCGTCCGTGATGGCCCTGATGAGCGCCGACAATGATCCCGCTGCCGAGCGGGATGGCGACTACCGCTTCAGCATGCCGCAGCCGATACCGTCCTACCTGCTGGCCATTGCCGCGGGCGATCTGGTGTTCCAACCGGTGAGTGCCCGGGCAGGCGTCTGGGCCGAGCCCGCCCTGGTGGCGGCCGCCGCGGCCGAGTTCGCCGATACCGAGCAGATGATCGGCACGGCCGAGTCGCTGTATGGTCCCTACCGCTGGCAGCGTTATGACATGCTGGTCTTGCCGCCGTCGTTCCCCTATGGCGGCATGGAGAATCCGCGGCTGACCTTTCTCACGCCCACCGTCATCGTGGGTGACCGTTCCCTCGTGGCGCTCATCGCCCATGAGCTGGCGCACAGCTGGTCCGGTAACCTGGTGACCTTTGCCCTCAGTCGCGATGCCTGGCTCAACGAGGGCATCACCTCCTACGTGGAAAATCGCCTCATCGAGAATCTGTACGGCAAGGCATGGGCCGATATGGAAAATGTCATCGAGCGCAACGGCATCGCCGACGAGTTCACGCCGGAGAATCTGCCGTTGCAGCGGCTCGCCATCGAACCGGGTGTCTTGAAGGATCCGGATGAAAACCTCAGTGCCACAGTCTACGCCAAAGGTGCCTGGTTCATGCAGTTCCTCGAGCAGCGCATTGGGCGCAGCGACTTCGACGACTTCCTGCGCGGCTATTTCGACCACTTCGCGTTCCAGTCGATTTCGTCGCAGCAGTTTGCCGACTACGCAGAGGAGAATCTGCTGAGCCGGTTCCCGGGCAAAGTCAGTCAGGCCGAGTTCGAGGCCTGGCTCTACGCGCCGGGCATACCGGCCTTCGCGCCGGCCACCGTGTCGGAACGGCTGGCGGCGGTCGACGCGGCGCGTGCAGCGTGGCTGGCAAACGCTACCCTGCCGCCGAGCACCCTTACCACCGGCTGGACCACGCAGGAATGGGTCCACTTCCTGGAGGGTCTGCCCGCAACGCTGGCGGAGCCGCAGTTGGCCGCTCTCGACACCGCTTACGGCTTTACGGGAACGGCCAACGCCGAACTGGCACAGCGCTGGTATCCGCTGACAGTGCGCAGCGGGTACCTGGCGGCGCGGCCGGCGATTGCCGAGTTTCTGTCGAGGGTCGGCCGCCGCAAGCTGATCATGCCCACCTACAGCGCACTGGCCGCCACGCCCGACGGCCTGCTGTTCGCCCGTGAGGTGTTTGCCGCGGCGCGGGCTGCGCTGCACCCGATCACCATCGGCTCGGTCACAGCGGTACTGGCGACAGATCCTGTGCCATGAGGTGGTGGAAATTGCTGCCGCTCGCTGTCGTGCTGCTGTTGCTCGGCCCGTTGTTCCAGGCGGCGTTCGGCGGCGAGGCGCCTGCCCGACGCGGCTGGCAGTTTGCAAGCCGCGAGAGCATTGGCGTGGCGCCAGTGGCCAGCGACTACGCGGCCGCCGTCATCCAGGTCTATGCAGCGCGCACCTACAGTTGGCGCGGCCACCTCGCCGTGCATACCTGGGTGGCCACCAAGGCCAGGGGCGCGCCGGACTATCTGGTGCATCAGGTGATCGGCTTTCGTGAGCGCCGCGGTTTGTCGGTGCGCGTCACTGAGCCGGATGTGCCGGACCGCCGCTGGTATGGCAATCCGCCGGAGCTGCTCGTTGACGTCCGGGGTGCCGAAGCGGAGCGTCTATTGCCACGTGTGCTGGCGGCAGTACAAAGCTATCCCTACGCCGATAGTTACACGATGTGGCCCGGGCCGAACAGCAACACCTTCACCGCGCATGTGGGCCGCGAGGTACCGGAGCTTGGGCTGGTACTGCCCGTGACGGCCATCGGCAAGGACTACCTGCCCGGAGGCAGGCCTCTGGCCAGTACCCCGGCTGGACGCGGTGTTCAGTTATCGCTGCTCGGGCTACTCGGTGTGACGGCTGGCGTGGATGAGGGCATCGAGGTCAACATCCTCGGTCTGGCCGCCGGCATCGACTTTCGGCGACCGGCCCTCAAGCTGCCCGGCGTCGGGCGCATCGGTGTGACGGCAGACCTTGCTGCCGGGCGGGGAGAGTAGGGTGCCAGCGGTCGGGCGATGATCCCGCCGCGGCGTGGGGAAAGCAGGGCGCCGGCCTGTGGCGGCGACGCGCCGCTACCACGCCAGCCTGGCTCAGGCGCTGAACAGATCCGGTATCGACAGGTAGCGCTCACCGGTGTCGTAGCAGAAGCACAGTACCCGCGCGCCAGCAGGAATCGTCGCGAGGGTTTTCGCTACGGCAGCCAGCGTGGCGCCCGAAGAGATGCCGAGCAGCACACCTTCCTCTTTCGCGGCGCGCCTGACCATGTCGAAAGCCGCTTCTTCGCTGACGGCGATCGTGCCGTCCAGCAGCGAGCGGTTCAGTACCTCCGGTACGAAGCCGGCACCGATGCCCTGGATGCGGTGCAGCCCTTTTTCCTTGCCCGCGATCACCTGGGATTTTTCGGGCTCGACGGCGAAGACTTTCAGAGCGGGGAAGCGGGCCTTCAGCACGTCGGCCGCGCCGCTGATGTGACCGCCCGTGCCGACACCCGTGATCAGGTAGTCGAAGCCGTCAGGAAAATCCGCCAGGATCTCCTGCGCCGTGGTGCTGCGGTGAATCTCGACATTGACCGGGTTGGTGAACTGCGAAGGCATCCAACTGCCGGGCGTAGCCTGCAGCAGGCGCTGCGCCTCCTCGATCGCACCGCTCATGCCTTTCTCGCGGGGCGTGAGGACGAGCTCAGCCCCGTAGGCCTTCATCAGCTGGCGACGTTCCACCGACATGGATTCGGGCATGGTGAGTATCAGCCGGTAGCCTTTCACGGCAGCGACCAGCGCCAGACCAATGCCCGTGTTGCCGGACGTGGGCTCGACGATGACGCTGCCTGCCTTCAGCAGCCCGCGTCGTTCGGCATCCTCGATCATGGCCTTGGCGATGCGGTCCTTGATACTGGCGCCCGGGTTGCTGCGCTCAAGCTTCATCCAGACCTCGGCCCTGTTGCCGAACAGACGGTTCACGCGCAGGTGCGGCGTGTTGCCGATAGTGTCGATGATGCTGGTGAATTTCATGTCGGGTTCCTGAGAGTCTCGCCGGCAGGGTGCCCGGCCATGGATTTTTCCGCTGGGCGCCCCGGCGCGGTCGCCTGACGGGCGGCCCGCTCGCCAGACGATCAGACGTTCGAGAATCCGTAGAGCCGATGCGGGTTGTCGACCAGCAGCTTCTGCTGCAGGGCCGGCGTATCCGCCATCAGGGGAATCAGGTCGACGAGATCGCCGTCGTTCGGCATGTGTTCCTTGATGTTCGGATGCGGCCAGTCCGTGCCCCACAGCACGCGATCGGGCGCCGTCTCGATGAGCTTGCGCGCAAACGGCATGGCGTCGGTGAACGGCGGTCCATTCGACGAGATGCGCTCGGCCCCGCACACTTTCACCCAGCAATTGTCGCGCTTGGCGAACTCCAGCAGGATCTTGAAGGGTTGCTGGTCGAGACCATCCTTGGTGGGTACGCGGCCCATGTGGTCGATGATGTAGGGGATCGGCAGACCATCGAGCAGTTTTTCGTGGGTGACGAGGTCGATGGCATCGAAGTGCATCACCACGTGCCAGTTGAAGGCCTTGATGCGGTTCACGATGAGGTGGAACTCATCCATGTCGGGTACGCCGCCAAGGTGCTTCACGAAGTTGAAGCGGCAGCCACGGATGCCTTGCTGGTCGAGTTTTTCGATGGCTTTTTCATCGAAGGTTCTGTCGATATTGGCGACGCCGCGGTAGCAGCCACCGCTCTGCGCGATGGCATCGATGATCGGGTCGTTGTTGACGCCGTGGCAGCTGGCGTTGACCAGCACCGCACGGGTGAGTCCGAGGATCCCCTGCAGTTGCTTGAACTTGTCGAGCCCGGCATCCGGCGGGGTGTAGGTGCGATCCGGCGCGAAGGGGTACTGGTGGGCCGGGCCGAAGATGTGGCAGTGCGCATCGGTGGCGTTCTTCGGCAGTGTGAATGCAGGTGTCCTGGTATTGGGGTCGGGTGCCCGGCAAGGTTTGGTCATGATGGTAGGTCACTGAGGGTTGGAAAATAGAGGTCGTAATTTACCACAGGGCCTCTGCGCGGAGTCGTGGAAATTCCGGGCACTGGCCGGCGGCCGCCTTTGCGCAGCATCGGTGCACGGATCTCGCGGCAGTAGCGCAAACCGGCGTCCGGCCCGTGGCAGGCGCGCTGGTCAGCTTCCGGCATTTCCAGTAGGCTGCCAGCCGTCGTGATGGCTGCCCCGCGTCGTTCCCGCAATGTATCTCACCGTCAAAACCCTGCACATGACCTGCGCGCTGATCAGCTTCGTGGGCTTCCTGTTCCGCTCCTACCTCATGCTGATCGAGTCGAAGTGGCTCAACCACAAGGCGATCCTGGTGGGGCCACATGTGATCGATACGCTCTTTCTCTGCAGCGGCGCGACCATGGCCTTCATGGTCAATTTCGGGTTGTTCAACCAGTTCTGGCTCACCAGCAAGATCACGCTGCTGATGGCCTATCTGTTCTTCGTGGGCATGACGCTCAACCGCGGTCGCACGCGCAGCATTCGCGTGGCGTCGTTTTTCTTCGCGACTGCCACATTCGGCTACATCGTGGGCATCGCCGTCTGGAAGACGCCGCTCAGCTGGTTTGGCTGAGCCGCCAGTGGTGCTGCGTGCTCGTTCACTGCAGTGTTTAGCCCGCCCGCCGCGTCGCGGCCAGCAGTGGCTCGGTGTCAGTCGGTGCGGTCGTAGACCCGGCGCAGCGTGATGGATTCGGTGAAGCTCGACGGTTGCAGCTCCAGTTGCACTTCCAGGCGCAGGCCCTGGTCGAGCAGACGATAGGTTTCGTAGATCACGCCGCCGTCGCGCGGCTGGGTTTCGATCACGAAGCGATCATCCTCGACGTGGCCCAGCGAAAAATCCTCCACGGCATCCAGGCCGGTCAGACTGACAGCCCGGCTGCGGTCGTCCGTGAACACCTCGCGCGAGAAGTCGTCGGCATAGGTAAAGCGGAAGTGGTCGCCCACAGGGTCGATCGCCAGCACCGTGTCGTAGGACAGCCGGTCGTAGAGCTCCTGCTCGACCGGGCCCCCGCGGTAGAACTCCTTGTCGCGATTGAACCAGCTGCGGGTGATCTTCTCGCCAGCCCGGCGCAGGGCATCCTCGACCTGATCGTCCGTGTCGTCGCTCAATTTGGTATTGACTGTCCAGCGTCCGGTCAGGGCGGCAGTTGGCTGGGCCGCCACCTCGGCGCCCCAGAGCAGCGTCAGCAGGGCGGCCAGCGGGAGCAGGCGTGCGCTGACCCTGACTGCAGCGCAGTGCGATACGCGGGTGCCGACCGGGGTCGGGCGCGGCAGACTCGTGACGCTCGTGTGGCTCATGCAGGGGACCTCCGGTGGCGAGACAGCGTGGACAGGGCAGTGACCCGTGGCACAGTGGACCGGGTAGCCCGGTGGCGGTGACAAGCCACCGCGCATGAGGCACACTCGAACCACACATCGACGGGGCAAATCATGACAAGAATCCCTCCCCAGCGCACGACCCTACACTTGCTCTCTCTGCTCTGTGCTGCCGGCCTCGTCGCCTGCGGCGAGCCAGCCGCCACCACGCCGGAACAGGACGCCGCAGCGGCCGAATTGGCCGCGCTGAGCACGGAGGTCGCCCTGCTCGAAGCCCGGGTGCAGCAGGTCAAGGATGCCAACGCCATCAAGCGGCTGCAGCGTGCCTACGGCTACTACGTCGAAGAAGGTCTGTGGGATGAAGTGGCTGATCTCTTCAGCGACGACGCCAGCCTGGAACTCGCCCGCGATGGGGTCTACCACGGCAAGGAGCGCATCCGCGCCTATTTCACGGCGCTCGGGGGTGGCCAACGTGGTCTGCGTGAAGGTCAGCTCAACGAGCAGTTGCAGGTGATGCCCGTGGTCACGCTCGGCACCGATGGCCAGACTGCCAAGGCGCGCTGGCGCAATATCCTGCTGGTGGGTCAGCTGGGGGAACACGCGGAGTGGGGAGAGGGACCCTTCGAAAACGAGTACGTCAAGGAAGACGGCGTGTGGAAGATCCACCGCATGCGCTGGCAACAGGCCATTCTGGTGCCTTACCAAGGGGGCTGGGCGGCCAACGAAGACTACAACCGCGGAATCTGGGTGTCGGACACACTGCCGCCGGATGCCCCTCCCACCGACGACCACGGCTGGTGGCCGGAAACCTATCTGCCGCCGTTTCACTTCCGCAACCCGGTGGGTACCTATCAGCCGGAGTCGGCGCCTGCCGGCGGGGTAGAAGCAGCGGCCGCTCGGCCCGCTGCAGGAGTCACGCCATGAATCGTTTGCTTGCCTATCGCGCTGTGCTGCTTGCCACGCTCGGGGCTGTGCCCCTGGGAATGCTGCCCGTGCAGGCGCAGGCCCCGGAGGCGGCTGCCGCACTGGCCGCCCGCCTGGCCCTGCTGCAGGCGGAGGTCCGCAACCTCGAGGCGGAAAATGCCATCGAAAACCTGCAGGGCATCTTCGGTTTCTACTACGACAAAAACGAGTGGCAGCAGGCGGCGGATATCTTCACCGAGGATGCCACCTTCGAGTGGGGTGGGTCCGGTGTGTACGTCGGCAAGCCCCGCATTCTCGCGTACCTGCGCTCGCTCGGTGCCGAGGGCCCGCAGGAAGGCCTGCTCAATGACCAGATGCAGCTGCAGCCGATCGTGACCGTGGCACCGGACGGACTCAGCGCCAAGGCACGCTGGCACCTGTTTTCGCAGGAGGCCCGCCACGGGGTGGAGCATTTCTGGGGCACGGGAATCTACGAAAACGAGTACCGCTTCGAGGCCGGCGTGTGGAAGATCAGCAAGCTGCAGCTGTACTCGAGCATGAAGACGCCGTACGAGGCCGGCTGGGGTGTCACGGCGCTGCCGCGATCTACGCCGAGCAGCGACCTGCCGCCGGATCTGCCACCGGCCATGGACTACGCCAACTACCCGGCGGTTTTCGTGCCGCCCCTGCACTACCCGCACCCGGTCACGGCGGCGGTGCCGGCGCCGCAACCGGCGGAGCCGCTAGCCACCGACCCCGGCAGCCTGCGCGAAGCGCTCGATGCCCTGGAGCCCCGCGTAGGCTTGTTGCAGGACGCCGACGCCGTAGAGCGTTTGCACACCATCTACGGTTACTACCTGGCCCACAACCAGTGGGATGAGCTGACCGGCATCTTCACGCCGGATGGCACCATCGAGATTGCGCTGCGTGGCGTGTACGTGGGGCGCCCCAGCGTGCGGCGCAATCTCGACCTGTATGGCGTGCAGAATGAACTGCGGGGCACGCTGCACAACCACATGCAGTATCAGCCGGTCATCCACATCGCCGCCGACGGTCAGCGCGCTTCCATGCGTTCGCGGGCCTTCAGCCTCATGGGAAATTTCGGCGGTACCGGTCGTTTCATGGGCGGTACCTACGAAAACATCTTTGAAAAGCGCGAGGGCGTCTGGATGTTGCACAAGGACCAGCAGATCAACACCTACTTTGCCCTCTATGACGTTGGCTGGAAAGATCTCGAGTGGCGGCCCGCCCCCGGCATCACCGACAGCAATCCGCCGGATGCACCGCCTACTCTGCAGTTCGAGATGTACCCGCGGCCGTTCCTGCCGCCCTACCACTATACGAACCCGGTGACGGGTCGCTAGCGGCGGCCGGCGGGAGGGTTCACGCAGCGCGGGTTTGCCTCACTCGGGGCGAATCCGCAGCACCACGCCGTCTTTCTCTTCAGTGGCGACATAGAGCAGCCCATCCGGGCCCTGACGCACGTCGCGCATGCGCTGGTGCAGGTCCACCAGCAGGGCCTCACGCCGCAGTTCCTCGAACTTCTCGTTGAGCACGATGCGCTCGATATGACCAGTGCCCGGCACCTCTCCGGTGCGCAGGCCACCGACGAACAGGCCACCCTTCCACTTCGGCATCACGTCACTGGTGTAGAAGGTCATGCCGGACACGGCGATGGCCGGCATCCAGTACACCACCGGCGGCTGGTAGCCGAGATGATTCGGTCCTTCCGATTGCCAGGGGCCGCTGTAGTCGCGCCCGAGGCTCACCAGTGGCCAGCCATAGTTCTTGCCGGGTTCGATGATGTTGATTTCGTCGCCGCCGTTGGGACCGTTTTCGTTTTGCCAGATCGCGCCGGTCACCGGGTGGACGGTGAGCCCCAGCGAACTGCGATGACCATAGCTGTACACCTCCGGTCTGGCGTTGGCGGTGGACGTGAACGGATTGTCGCGCGGGATGGAGCCGTCGTCGTTCACGCGCAGCACCTTGCCACCGGCCGTGCCGAGATCCTGCGCATTGCCACCCGAGGTGGTGATGTACAGCGTCTTGTCCTTGCCGAAGGCGATCCGCGAGGCACCGGCCACGCTCGTGTCTTTGCCTCCCCAGACATCGCTGAAGCCTTCGAGGCCGGTCGCCGTGAGTTTGCCGCGACCGACGGCGAGGCTGCGGGCGCGGTCGGCCCCGGCCGGCTTGCTGTAGGCGATGTAGACCAGTTGGTTGCTGGCGAAGTCCGGGTGCAGGGCGATGTCCATGTAGCCGTGCGAAACGGCCGGCTCGCCCGAAACACCGAAGTACACGGACTCGGGGCCGCCACCGATCTCGCTGACCTTGCCGTCGCGCACGCGGTGCAGCTT
>CANGUU010000063.1 GCA_947457195.1 Gammaproteobacteria bacterium | reverse complement strand
TCGATCAGCATGAACAGCAGGTCGAGGCCGCCGAGCACCAGCAGGACCAGCGCCATGGCGAGAAATACCGTGCTGGCGATGTAGCGATCAAGCGTGGCCAAGCAGCCGCCTCCCGGGCCAGGCCGCGCGCAGGCTGAGTGCGAGCCCCAGGACGAGAAACAGGAAGTGGACCCACCAGAGCCCGATCAGCGGCGACAGCGTGCCTGCGCCGACGGCGCTGCGGCTGAGCAGCAGCAAACCGAGATACAGCAGATAGAGCAGGATCGCCGGGACCAGGCGGGCAAAGCGCCCCTGCCGCGGGCTGACCTTGGCCAGTGGTACCGCCAGCAAGGTCACGATTGGTGCCAACAGCACCAGCGACAGCCGCCACTGCAGTTCGGCCCGACGGGCCGGTGCCGCTTCGCGCAGCAACTCTCGGGTGGGCAGCGAGCGTTCGCTCACGTCCGGCGTCATGGCCAGCTGGCGACGTGGCAGCCGCAGACCCAGCTCGGTGAACTCGGTAACGTCCACCACCGCACTGCCGGCGATACGCGTGGTGAGCGTCCCGTGGCGAAAGCGGACGAAGCGCTCTCCCTGCTCGTTCTGCACGGTCTCTGCGCGCTCGGCCTTGATGAGTCGGCCGTTGCCGGCGTCGTGCACGAATACCTGCTGCAGGAGTCCGGCGTCCAACTGCTCGGTGTAGACGGTGCGACCACTGCCACCGAGCGTCTGGAACACGCCGGGAACCAGCAGGTCGAATTCGCTGACGGATTCCTCGGCCCTGAGCAAGGCACTGGCCTCCCGCGAGCCGGTCGGCGCAAGCAGCAGGCTGCACAGCGCCACCAGCGCCGCCACCACGGCAGCCGCCCCGAGCGAGACGCCCAGCACGCGTGGCGGACCCACTCCGGCCGCCTGCAGCACGGTCATTTCGTTGTCGGCGTAGAGGCGCCCGAGGGTCAGCAGCAAACCCAGCAACAGCGCCAGCGGCAGGATGAGCTGGAGGAAATCCGGCAGGCGCCAGGCCAGAACCTCCATGAGCACACGTCGGTCGAGCTCCCCGTCGGCAGCCTGTACGAGGTAGTTGAGCAGACGCCCCAGCACGACGACGACGAGAAGGATGACGGTAACCGCGGAGGTGGCCTGCAGGATCTGCCGGACGATATAGCGGGAGATGATCATGCGCGGCATTCTAGCGTAGAATTTCCGGCGGATTTCATCACCTTGCCAGGGATCTCCATGCGATTTTCAGTCAGGATCACCGACCCCTCCACGCTCTCTACACCCTGCCTCGTGCTGGCCGTGTACGAAGACGGCTCGCTGCCGGCGAGCACTGCCCGTGTCGACGAGACCGCCCGCCAGACGATCGCCAAAGTGCTGAAGGCCGGTGACCTGCGAGGCGCCATCGGCGACACGCTGCTGCTGCAGTCGGTGGCGGGCGTGCGGGCGCAGCGCCTGCTGCTGGTGGGTGCCGGCAAGCCCAAGGATCTCGATGCCAAAAAATTTGCCACGCTGCTGCGGCATGCCTGCAGTGCCCTGCAGAAACACCAACTCGCCCGCTGTGCCACCGCGCTTGCCGACCTGGAGGTGAAAGACAGCGATGCGGCCCGCAAGGCAGCGCTGCTCGCCCGCGTCTTCGTCCACCAGCAGTACCGCTACCACGCCACCAAGCCCAAGGCAGTCAAGTTGCTCCAGGTCGAGGAAGTCACGCTGCTGCTGCGGGAAACCCGTGAGCGCGCGCCGGCCAATCGCGGCCTGGATATCGGTGCCGCCACCGGCCGGGCCATGAATGTCGCGCGCGACCTCGGCAACCTGCCAGGCAACGTCTGCACGCCTACCTACCTCGGCAAGCAGGCGCAGCGGCTCGCCAAGCGCAACGCCCGCGTGCTGAAGACCCAGGTACTGAGCGAAGCCCAGATGCGTCGCCTCGGCATGCATTCGCTGCTGTCGGTCGGCAATGGCAGCGCGCAGGATTCGGCGCTGATCATCATGCAGTACCGGGGGGCGCCGGCCAGCCAGCCCCCGCACGTCATCCTCGGCAAGGGCATCACCTTCGACACCGGTGGCATCAGCCTCAAGCCAGGGGCCGCCATGGACGAAATGAAGTTCGACATGTGCGGCGCCGCCAGCGTCCTCGGCACCATGAGCGCCCTCTGCGAACTGAAGCCGGCCATCAACGTGATCGGCGTGATCGCCAGCGCCGAGAACATGCCCGGGGGCAGCGCCACCAAGCCCGGTGACGTGGTGACCAGCATGAGTGGCCAGACCATCGAGATTCTCAACACGGATGCCGAAGGCCGGCTCGTACTCTGCGATGCCCTGACCTACATCGAGCGCTTCAAGCCACAGTCCGTGGTCGATATCGCCACGCTGACCGGGGCCTGCATCACGGCGCTGGGCAGCGTGGTCAGCGGCCTCATGGCCAACGACGACGACCTCGCCGACACGCTGTACCAGTGCGGCCTGCAGAGCCTCGACCCGGTGTGGCGCCTGCCGCTCTGGGACGAGTACCAGGAGCAGCTGAAGAGCAACTTTGCCGACATCGCCAATATCGGCGGACCCAAGGCAGGCACCATCACGGCGGGCTGCTTCCTCGCGCGTTTCGCGCGCAAGTTCAAGTGGGCGCACCTCGACATCGCCGGTACCGCCTGGCTGCAGGGCAGCGACAAGGGCGCCACCGGGCGGCCGGTGCCCCTGCTGCTCGAATACCTGCTCAACCACTGATACCCGGGTCCGCGCCGGCTCACCGCCCATGCCCAAGGTCAATTTCTATCTGCTGAAGGAAGGCGAGCACGCGGCGCGCCAGCGTTTTGCCTGCCGACTGGCCGAGCAGCAGGCAAGGCTCGGCAACCGCGTGCACATCGTCACCGGCAGTACCGAGGAAAGTCGTGAACTCGATCTGCTGCTGTGGGAATTCACGGCGGAGAGCTTCCTGCCGCACGCGCCTGCCGACTCGGCGCTGGCCGGTACGGTGCTGGTCACGGTGGGCGAGACCAGCGCAGCGCCTGCCCACACCACCTGTTTGCTGAATCTGCAGAGCGAGCCGCTGGCGGCGGCAGCCGGGGTGGCGGTGGTGGCCGAGTTCGTGCTCAACGAGGAAGCCGACAAGGCGCGCAGCCGCCAACTCTGGCAGCGCTACAAACAGCAGGGCTACGATCTGCAACTGCACCCACTCTAGCAGGTCTCGCTAGGCCTGCGCCTCGGCGGCCCTCGCATAGCGCCGCGCGATGAATACGCAGGCCATCAACTGTACCTGGTGGAAGATCATGACTGGCAGCAGGATCAGCCCGAGATCGGGCCCCGGGAACAGCACGCGCGCCATCGGGACGCCCTGCACCAGCGACTTCTTGCTGCCACAGAACACAATCACCGCTTCATCGGCCGGGGCGAAGCCCCCCAGTCGTGCCAGCGAGCGCGTGAGCAGCAGCACCAGCGCCAGCAACACGAGGCAGAGGCCGGTGAGTACCCCCAGGTCGGCCAGCGGCAGGCGGCTCCACAGGCCTTCGAGGGTCGCGGCCGAAAAGGCCCCGTAGATGGCCAGCAGGATGGTGGTGCGGTCCGAGTAGGCGATGGCCGCCTTGTGGCGCGCCACCCAGTCGCCGATCCAGGGTCGCAGCAGGTGGCCAACCACGAAGGGCAGCAGGATCAGCAGGGCCACCTTGCCGATGCCGCCAAGCGGCAGATCGGCCCCCTGAGCACCGGCCAGCCCACTGACCAGCAAGGGCGTGAGCAGCACCCCGAGCACCTGCGAAGCGGAAGCGGCCGCCACGGCAGCCGGCACGTTGCCCTTGGCCAGCGACACGAAGGCGATCGACGACTGCACCGTAGAGGGCAAAGCCGCCAGGAACAGCACGCCGGTCCAGAGCACGGGAGACAGCCACGGCGCCAGCAGCCAGGACAGCAGCAGCCCCAGCAGCGGAAAGCACACGAAGGTGCAGGCCATGATCAGCAGGTGCAGGCGCCAGTGCAGCAGCCCCGCCACCACCGCTTCCCGCGCCAGCTTGGCGCCGTGGAAGAAAAATAGCAGCACCACGGTGAGCGATGTCAGCCAGTCCACGGCCACCGCAAAAACGCCAGTCGCCGGCAGTACGGCGGCAAGGCCCAGCGCGGCGAACAGCGCCAGCAGAAAGGGATCGGGCAGCAGGTTTTTCAGCACGTAACAGGGTCCACAAGCCAGGGCGCGACGCATGTTCCCACGGCGGGGCCCGGTAGTACCAGAAGACGCTGGCCGCGGGCCCGCCAGCACCGGCGGGGGCAGCAGTCACGCGCCGCTCGAACGGCTCAGGCCGTGTCGCGCAGGAAAGACCGGAAGCTGCGCGGGGCCCGCCCGAGCAGCGCGGCGAAACTACGGTTGTCACCGACGTTGCCGGCATTGAGCATGGTCAGGGTGTCGGTGCAGAGCGGGCTGAAAGGCAGGAAATCGCCGCAGCGTGCGCCGATGCGCACCAGACCGGCGGGTACGTGCAGATGCAGGGCCGGCGACTTGCCGCGCTGCTCGCGGAAGCTGTCGAGCATGCCGCGCAGCGTGGTGGGCTCGGCGCCCGCCGCGTTCACGCACTGGCTTGTTGCCTGCGGATCGGCGAGCCAGCGTTGCACGGCAGCCACCACATCGTCGATATGCACGGGCTGCAGGGTCTGGGTGCCTCCCCCCGGCAGCCAGTGCAGCGGCAGCGCGGCCAGCAGCCGGAACAGCCTGGCGCTGGCGCCGTCCTCCCCGTAGATCACCGACGGCCGCAGGTTGAGCCAGCGCAGCGGTTCGGCACTGGCGAACAGCATGGCCTCGGCGCTGCGCCGGTGGCGGAAATACGGCGTCTGCAGCGGTCCCTCGATGCCGAGCGCGGATATCGAGACCACGCGCGGTACGCCAGCCTGCTGGCAGGCGCGGAACAGCGCCGCCGGGGCCTCCCCGAGCACCTGCTGCATGGGCTGGGCGCGGCTGTCACGCAGGATGCCCACCGCATTGATCACGGCATCGCAACCCTGCACGCGTGGCAGCCAGCGCGCCACGTCGGTGTCCGTGCAATAGTCCACCGCCACGTCGCGCGGGCCGGTGGCCTGGCGCACGCCGCGCCAGCAGTCATGGCCGGCGGCCTGCAAGCCCGCGAGCAGATGGCGCCCTACGAAGCCGCTGGCTCCCAGAATCAGTATTTTCATCATGGCTCCTTCCCAACGGTGGCCGACCGCGCGACGCCTGCCGGTGCGCCAGGTTTCACGGATGTTACAACCGTTTTACGCGCGAACGCTGCCGCCAGACCGGGGCACGGAGCCGCCCTGTCCGCGCCGGTGAAGGCAGCTATAATCGCGCCCTGTTTTTTCGGTCACTCAGGCAGTTGCGCTCCCCATGGACAAGACCTACGACCCCCACGCCATCGAAGCCAAACACTACCAACGCTGGGAGCAGAGGGATTTCTTCAAGCCCTCTGCCGACGGTGTGCCTTACAGCATCGTCATCCCCCCACCGAACGTCACCGGCAGCCTGCACATGGGCCATGGCTTCAACAACGCCATCATGGACGCCCTCATCCGCTACCACCGCATGCGCGGCCACAGCACGCTGTGGCAGGGCGGCACGGACCACGCCGGCATCGCCACGCAGATGGTGGTCGAGCGCCAGCTGCTGGCCAAGGGCCAGAGCCGCCAGGAACTCGGCCGCGAGGCCTTCCTGCAGCGCGTCTGGGAGTGGAAGGAGGAATCCGGCAGCACCATCACCCGCCAGCTGCGCCGGCTCGGCTCGTCCATCGACTGGAGTCGCGAGCGCTTCACCATGGATGCCGGCTTCTCGCGCGCGGTCGAGGAAGTGTTCATCCGCCTCTACGACGAAGGGCTCATCTACCGCGGCAATCGTCTGGTGAACTGGGACTGCAAGCTGCACACCGCGATTTCCGATCTGGAAGTGGTGTCGGAAGAAGAGAACGGTTTCTTCTGGTACTTCCGCTACCCGCTCACGGACGGAGCCACCACGCGGGATGGCAAGCCCTACATCGTGATCGCCACCACCCGACCGGAAACCCTGCTCGGCGACACCGCCGTGGCGGTGCACCCCGACGACGAACGCTTCCGGCATCTGATCGGCCAGCACGTCGAACTGCCGCTGTGTGGCCGCAGGATTCCCGTCATCGCCGACACCTATGTGGACCCCGCCTTCGGCACCGGCTGCGTAAAAATCACGCCAGCGCACGACTTCAACGACTACGAGGTCGGCCAGCGCCACCGCCTGCCGCTCATCAACATCCTGACCCGGGACGGTGCCATCAACGACAACGCCCCACCCGCCTACCAGGGCATGGACCGCTTCGAGTGTCGCAAGCAGCTGGTGCGTGACCTCGAGACAGCCGGGCTCGTAGAAAAGATCGAGCCGCATAAATTGAAGGTGCCGCGCGGAGACCGCAGTGGTGTGGTCATCGAACCCTTTCTCACCAACCAGTGGTACGTGGCCATCAAGGCACTGGCCGAGCCGGCCATTGCTGCGGTGGAGAAGGGCGACATCCAGTTCGTGCCCAAGAACTGGGAAAACACCTATTTCGCCTGGATGCGCGACATCCAGGACTGGTGCATCAGTCGCCAGTTGTGGTGGGGGCACCGCATCCCGGCCTGGTACGACAGCGCGGGCAAGATCTACGTCGCGCACTCAGAGAGCGAGGCACGGCAAAAATACGCCCTCGGCGACGACATCCCCCTCACGCGGGATGACGACGTGCTCGACACCTGGTTCTCTTCGGCGCTGTGGACCTTCGGCACGCTCGGCTGGCCGGAGGCCACGCCACAGCTACAGAAGTTCCACCCGACCGACGTGCTGGTCACCGGGTTCGACATCATTTTTTTCTGGGTGGCGCGCATGATCATGATGACGCTGAAGTTCACCGGTCAGGTGCCTTTCAGGACCGTCTACGTGCACGGGCTGATCCGCGACGCTGAAGGCCAGAAAATGTCGAAGTCGAAGGGCAACGTGCTGGACCCAATCGACCTCATCGACGGCATCGGCCTCGAGGAGCTGGTGCAGAAGCGCACCAGTGGCATGATGCAGCCGCAGCTGGCGCAAAAAGTCGAAAAGGCCACCCGCAAACAGTTTCCGGCCGGCATTCCCGCCCACGGCACCGACGCCCTGCGCTTCACCTACTACTCGCTGGCCAGTCTCGGCCGCGACATCAACTTCGACATGGGCCGCATGGACGGCTACCGCAATTTCTGCAACAAGATCTGGAATGCCGCCCGCTACGTGTTCATGAACACGGAAACCGAGCCCGTCAGCAAGCCCGAGGCCGTGAGCGACTATTCGCAGGCCGACCTGTGGATCCAGGCGCGCTTCCAGAGGACGCTGAGCCAGGTGACCGAGGGCATGGCCCAGTACCGCTTCGACCTCGTCGCGCAGGCCGTCTACGACTTTTTCTGGAACGAATACTGCGACTGGTACCTGGAACTGTCCAAGCCCGTGCTGTGGGACGCCCACGCCAGCGCCGCCCAGAAGAATGCTACCCGCCATACCCTGCTCAGCGTGCTCGAACAGAGCCTGCGACTGGCGCATCCGCTCCTGCCCTTCATCACCGAGGAAATCTGGCTGAAGGCGGCACCGCTGCTCGGCATCGAGGGCGAGACCGTGATGCTGCAGCGCTACCCCGAGCCAACCACACCCCCCGGCGGGGCGGCGGTGGAAGCCGACATCGAGTGGGTCAAGAGCGTGGTGCTGGCCCTGCGCAACATCCGTGGCGAACTCAACATCTCACCGGCCAAGGCCATGCCGGCCTTGTTCAGTCAGGGTGGCGCACGGGACCATGCCTTGCTGGACGCCAACCGGCAGTACCTGCTCAAGCTGGCGCGGCTGGAAAGCATCGCGTGGCTGGACGACGCCAGCACCGCGCCGGCCGCGGCCATGCAGCTGGCGGGCGACATGGAAATCCGCGTGCCGCTGGCCGGCTTCGTGGACGTCAAGGCAGAGCAGGCACGGCTGGGCAAGGAAATCGAGCGACTGCAGGGTGACATCGCCAAGGCCGAGGGCCAGCTCGGCAACGAGCGCTTCGTGGCCCATGCGCCACCGGCGGTGGTAGCCAAGGAACGTGACCGTCTGGCCGCCAACCAGTCCGCACTCCTGCAGTTGCAGGCCCAGCTGAAAAAGCTCGGCTGAGTTTGCCCGCTGGCGCCGGGAGAGCCTAGACTCTGCCGTGCCCCCGTCGAGGAGATCGCCATGCGTCATGCCTTCGCCGCCGTCCCTGCCCTGCTTGTCTGCAGCCTGTTCGCCAGTGCACACGAGCTCAAGCCCTACGACCTCAACGGCGGGCACTGGGACGACGCCGGCTTCTACCACTGCCACCTGTCCAACTGCGTACCGACCGCCTCGCGCAACCAGTTCCGCAGTCGCGCCTTCACCAACCCGCGCGACATCGACCTCTACTACCTCAAGGAAGACTGGCCCTACTGGCTGGCCCCGGACGGTGGCTGCAAGACCATGCGCACCATCGTGCTGGAAAGCACCAGCAAGGTTCCCGTCACCTATTCCAATCCGCGACAGTGCGAGGTGCGCGAGGGGCTGTGGGTAGATGAGTACACCGGCGAGGAATATACCCGCGCCGGCGCCCTCGAGATCGACCACATCGTGCCACCCAAGTATGCGAACGCCAGCAACGGCTACCAGTGGGACCTCAACACACGCGCCCAGTTTGCCAACGACCCCATCAACCTGATTCCAGTCGGCCGCGACACGGCCCGCAAGAAGAACGAGCGCAGCATCGGCGACTGGCGGCCACGCGAGGAATTCACCTGCGAGTACGCCAAGAACTGGCGGCAGGTGGCAGAGAAATACGACCTGGATCTGTTCGCCCGCGACACCAGCCGCATCAATTCCCTGCTGGAAAAGTGCGGCGAAGACGTGGGACCGGCCGTGCAGGAAGAGGCCGGCGTGGAGCCGCCAAACGCCCCGGAACAGGGGCGCTGAGCGGCGGCCTGTCCTCAGGCTCGTGAAAGATACTTGCCGGTGACAGTGCTCACGCGCACCACCTCGCCCTGTTCGAGGTACTCCGGCACCTGGACTTCGAGCCCGGTAATGAGCTTGGCTGGCTTGCTGCGACTGGTGGCCGAAGCACCTTTCATTTCGGGAACGGTCTCGACGATCTCCAGCTCTACGGCGGCGGGCAGGATCAGCGTCAGCAACTTGCCATCCATCAGCAGGCCAAGCATGCCCTCGAGGCTTTCGGTGATGTACGGAGCAAACTCTTCCATCAACTCGGGGCCGAGCTCGTACTGGCTGTAGTCGCTGGTGTTCATGAAGACCCAGTTGTCGCCATCCTTGTACGAGAACTGCACAGGCACCTTTTCGCAGTCGGCATCCTTCACCAGATCGTCGCCCTTGTAGGTTTCGTCGAGCTTGTTGCCGGTCTGCATGTTGGTGTAGCGGATCTTGTAGAGGGTGGCGGCGCCGCGCGCCGACGGGCTCTTGACCTCGATCTGCTTGACGAGGTGGGGGATGCCATTCAGGTCGATGACCATGCCGTTTTTGAGATCGCTGGCGCGGGGCATAGGAACTCCGTGACGAGGTGATTTTGCGAGGCCGCGGATTGTACCGCAGCAGGCCCGGCGCCAGTGGTTTTCACCAAAGGCCTTGGCTAGTATGGCGCCGCCTGCGGTCGGCCAGCGGCGCGCTGGTGGCCAGGTGTACCCGACAATAATTATTCCAAAGGTTTCTGCATGAACTCCGTCGCCTTCGTGGCCGTGCTGCTGCCAGCACTGCTCCTTGCTCTTGTCAGCGTTTTCTTCGATTTGCGCAGCATCCTGCCGGCCGGGCTCGCCACCTTCGCCAGCGCGCTGCTGGCCTCCCTTGCCACCTTCTTGCTGGCGCGACGCAAACCGGTGGTCTTCAAGCCGGCGGTGCCCGCCACCAAGCCAGCCAGCGGCAGCAAGAAAGAAACCGGCAGCGTCAAATGGTTCAACGCCAGCAAAGGCTTCGGGTTCATCACCCGCGGCAACGGCGAGGAAATCTTCGTACACTTCCGCTCGATCGCCGGGCAGCGCTCGCTGCGCGACGGCCAGCGCGTGGAGTTCATCGTCACGCAGGGCAGCCGGGGCCCGCAGGCCGAAGACGTGGTGGCGCTTTAGCAACTCCCCTCAGCGGTGGCGCTACCTGCCGGCAGCCACCGCAAGGTAGCGGTCGCGCCGTTCAGTAATGGGGTGGGCGCTCTGCGGCGGCGCTGCTACCAAGTTCCACGCGGCCTTCGACAGCCTCGATCTTTTCCAGCAGCAACTTCAGTTCCAGCTGCAGCCGGTCGATCTGCTGCTGCTGGCGCGTGACCACGCTGTTCAGTTCGCCGAGCGCCTGCTCCTGGAACGCCAGTTGGGTCTGCAGTTCGATCAGTTCCTGGTCTTGCATGCTGGCCTCACAGCTCCGCCCACAGGCGCAGCAGGTTGTGGTAAATGCCCGCCAGCTCGGTGGCGGGACCGGCGGCGGACGCGGCGCCAGCCTCGGCACTCACGCGCTGGATGGCCGAGTCCAGCTGGAACAGCAGGGTGCGCTTGTGGTCGTCGCGCACCAGGCTCTGGATCCAGAAGAAACTGGCCAGCCGCTCACCACGCGTGACCGGCAGTACCTGGTGCACGCTGGAGCCCGGATAGAGCAGCAGATCACCAGCCGCCAGCTTTACCTGGCGCCGTCCAAAGGTGTCATCGATTTCAAGCTCACCACCGTCGTAGCTCGCCGGATCCGAAAGAAACAGCGTGGCCGACAGATCGCTGCGCACGCGGTGCGGGGTGCCGCTGACCGGCCGGATGGCCCCGTCGACATGACGCCCATAGGTTTCACCCGGCCCGTAGCAGTTGAAGAGCGGTGGCAGGATCTTCGCCGGCAGCGCCGCTGCCGTGAACAGGTCCGACCCCTGCAGCGCCCGCAGGACCTGCTCCCCCAGTCGCCGCGCCAGCGGGTGCTCATCCGGCAGCTGACGGTTGCGCTTCACCTGCTGCGACAGGTAGCCGGCGCTGCCGCGACCGTCCGACCAGTCGACGGTGGCAAGGGCGTCCCGGAAGGCCTGCAGCTCGGTCGCTGCGAGCACGGCGGGGATGGTGATCAGCATACGCTCAGTAGTCCAGATTGAGGGCGAACACGCCGGCTAGCCCGGGACCGGGTATGACGTGAAACGGGTGCAGCTGGTCGAAAAACAGGGCGTCGCCGAGATTGGTGAGGTTGAACTTGAGCGTGACATGCTCGGTCAGCAGGTACTTGCCCATCGCATCGAACGCCCAGTAGCCCGGCGCTGACAGCACCGGCGACACGGAGCGTGCCAGACGCTCGCCCACGTAGCGCGTGCCCACGCCCAGTTCCAGCGCCGGCGTCACCGCCCGGTTCAGCCAGAGCGAAACATTGTGGCGCGCCACGTTCAGCAGGGGGCGGCCGCGATTGTCGAGCGTGGCGCCGGTCTTCACCTCGGCGCTGTCGAGCAGGGCATACCCGCCGCTCAGGGAAAACCGCCCCGGCAGTGTGCCGGCCAGATTCAGCGAGAACCCGCGCACCCGCTGTTCGCCCGCCAACGCATTGAACCCGGGGCGCGCGGGATCCGGCACACGGGCATTGGCCTTGACGATCTCGAACAGGGCCGCGTCTACCTGCAGGCTGCGCTCGAAGAGCGACCATTTACTGCCGAGCTCCAGGCTGCGGTTCGACTCTGGTTCGAGAAATGCATTGCTGATGCCGAAGTTGCGCGCATTGACGATGAAACTCAGTCCCTCGGCGGACGGATTGAACGAAGTGCCCCAGCCGAGATACCAGGTCTGCCGGTCACTCGGCTGGTAGATCAGTGCCGCCCGGTAGCTGCCCTCGATGTCCTTGCGCTGCACTGCCTCGGGACCGGCGCTGCGACCGTCGGCGTCGTAGCGCTGGCCCCGGTAGTCGCTGGCGAAGTGATCCCAGCGCGCCCCAAGCGCCAGTTGCCAGTGCTCACCGAACGAGAGGGTATCGAGCACGAACGCCGCACGGCTGCGGCTTTCGGTGCTGGCGTCGGCGCGCACCTGCAGACGCGTGGCGGAAAACATGGCCGGCGGCGGCGCCAGCAGTGGCGCCCCCGGCACGCCCACGCCGATACGCATCAGCGGAGAGGAGCGTTCGTCGGCCCATTCCAGGCCCGCCACGAGGGCATGCCCCACCAGGCCTGTGTCGAGCCGGGCCACCAGATTCAACTGCCCCTGCAACATACGCTCGTTGCTGTCTCCGCTGAACACATTGCGGGATACCGCGATGTTCGCCAGCGGCGTCTGGGGCGTTACTCCCGGCGCGAGCAGCGGCTCGGTGATGCGACTGCTGCGGTCGTAATCGGCATGGCGCAGCAGCGCCGTCAACTCCACGGTCGGGCTGAAGGCATGCTGCAGCCGCAGGTTGGCGATGTCGGT
>CANGUU010000062.1 GCA_947457195.1 Gammaproteobacteria bacterium | reverse complement strand
GGTACTTCCGGCACAGCGGGGCCCGCGCGATGGAACAGGTGGTAAAGAATGCCTACGTTGCGGAGCTGGTGAAACTGGGTCAGATGGGTCTGGGTTTCGCCCTGGTGTTTGCCTTGGTGGAACCGGTAGAGCCCAGCGCCGTGGCAGGGGGTTTCGTGTTGGTACAAATGGCTGGCCTCGGCATTTCCAGCTGGTTGGGCACTCGCAAACCGAAATGATTTTCGCTGTTGTCAGACAGCACGCGTTGACTGGTGTAACCGATGGCAGAAGCAGCACAGGCAGCAGAAGCAGCAGAGGCGTCAGCCGCGGACGAAGCCGCCCTGACGACTGGCACTGAGGCAGGAGAGCACGGGGCGGACCACGCCGAGGCGGCGCAATACGCCACTGGCGGTGAGTACATCGGCCACCACCTCGGCTTCCTCACCTACGGCAAATTGCCCGACGGTCACTGGGGCTTTGCGCACACCGAGGAGGAAGCCGCCGACATGGGCTTTTGGTCTGTTCATGTCGACACCATGGCCATCTCCGTGATCCTGGGCCTGTTCTTCCTTGGTGTTTTCCTGAGCGTGAGCCGCAAGGTCACATCGGGCGTGCCCGGCGGACTGCAGAATTTCGTTGAGCTCCTGGTGGAGTTCGTCCAGAGCAACGTCAACACCACCTTTCATGGCAAGAACGACTTCATCGCCCCGTTGGCGTTGACCATCTTCTGCTGGATTTTCCTGATGAACCTGCTCGACCTCGTGCCGGTCGACCTGATCCCGCTGGCGGTGCAGACGGCCGCTCAGGACCCCCATATCTTCTTCAAGGCCGTGCCCACCACCGATGTCAACATTACGGCCGGGCTGTCCATCAGCGTGTTTCTGCTGATTCTTTACTACAGCGTCAAGGTCAAGGGGCTCGGTGGATTCCTCGGCGAACTGGCCTTTCAACCTTTCGGTAAATGGGCGCTGCCACTTAACCTCGTCATGGAACTGCCGGCCTTCCTTGCGAAGCCGGTGTCGCTGGCGCTGCGACTGTTCGGCAACCTGTTCGCCGGCGAGGTCATCTTCCTGATCATTGCCCTGCTCGGCTACTGGCAGGCCTTCCTGCACGTGCCGTGGGCGATATTCCACCTGCTCGTCATTCCGCTGCAGGCGTACCTCTTCATGATGCTGACTATCGTGTACCTCAACCAGGCACACCAGCATCACTGAAAACCCGATATCCTGAAAACCTGTTTTGCGGTAACCCCTGGCAACAACCTAAGACAACCTTCACAACCCTGGAGACAACAATGGAACCCACCATCGCAGCAGCAACCCTCATCGCAGCGGCCCTCATCTTCGGCATCTGCGGCGCCGGCACCGCCGTAGCGTTCGGCAACCTCGGCGGCAAGCTGATCGAAAGCTCGGCCCGTCAGCCGGAACTGGCTCCGCGGCTGCAGACCCAGTTCTTCCTGGTTGCCGGTTTCGTGGACGTAATCTCGATCATCGGTGTTGGTATGGCGATGCTGTTCATCTTCGCCAACCCGTTCGCCTGAGCATGGCAAGAACTGTCGCAGGCCCCGGCGGGTTTGCGAGCAACAGCTGTCTGAAGCTGCAGCAGCGGTAGCGCCCGCTGCAGCCCTGAGGTGGAATAGACATGAATCTGAATGCAACCATCATTGGTCAAATCATCGCATTCTTCCTGTTTGCGTGGTTCTGCAGCGCCTTCGTCTGGCCGCCGATCGTGAAAGCGTTGGCAGATCGCCAGAAGAAGATCGCCGACGGCCTCGAAGCAGCCTCGCGCGCCGGCAAGGACCTTGAGCTGGCGCAGGAGCGGGCAACCGAACTGCTGCGAGATGCCAAGACCAACGCAGCCGGCATCATCGACCAGGCCAACAAGCGCGCCAACCAGATCATCGACGAGGCCAAGGAAAAGGCTCGCGACGAAGGTCAGCGCATCAAGGCGGGAGCGCAGGCAGAAATCGAGCAGCAGGTAAGTCAGGCGCGCGAACAGCTGCGCCAGCAGGTCGCGTCGCTGGCCGTTGCCGGCGCGGAAAAGATTCTGCAGAGCTCGGTGGACGCCAAGGCGCACAGCGATCTGCTGAACAAGCTGGCTGCCAGCCTCTAGGCCGCGAGGATCCGACCCATGGCGCAGATCACTACCCTGGCACGACCCTATGCGAAGGCTGCGTTCAGCGCTGCCGAGAGCAGCTCCCGTCTGGCTGCCTGGTCGAAAGATCTGGGTCTCGTCGCGTCGGTTGCCCGGCAGCCGCGCATGGCCTCGTTCCTGGCCGATCCCTCTCGCAATGCAAACCAGCAGGCCCAGGCCTTGCTCGACGTGTGCGGCGACGAGCTCGACGCCAAGGTACAGAACTTCGTACTGGTGCTTGCAGCCAACAAGCGGCTCGGGTTGCTGGCGGAAATCGTCGCGCTCTTCGAGCAGTTCAGGGCCGAGCGCGAGCGCAGTGTTGACGTCGATGTGTTGTCGGCCTTCCCGCTTGATACTGCTGCCGAGCAGCAGCTTGCCACCGTGTTGAAGCAGAAACTGCAGCGGGATGTAAAGCTCACCACACGCGTGGACAGCAGCCTGATAGGCGGCGTCGTGGTGCGCGCCGGCGATACGGTAATTGACAGCTCGGTGCGCGGCCGCCTGAAGAAGCTCGCCGAAGCCATGACGGCCTGACCACCAACCCCTTTCATTGAGAAGAATTCCAGGAATAAGTTGAGGACTCCAGCATGCAGCAACTGAATCCATCCGAAATCAGCGACATCATCAAACAGCGCATCGAGAAGCTGGACGTCAAGGCGCAGGCCCAGAACGAGGGCACAATCGTCAGCGTGTCCGACGGTATCGTGCGCATCCACGGCCTGGCCGACGTGATGTATGGCGAAATGATCGAGTTCGAAGGTGGCCTTTACGGCATGGCACTCAACCTCGAACGTGATTCGGTTGGTGCGGTCGTGCTTGGTGATTACAACAAGCTCGCGGAAGGCCAGACCTGCCGCTGTACCCAGCGCATTCTCGAAGTACCGATTGGCCCGGAGCTGGAAGGTCGTGTGGTCGACGCCCTCGGCAACCCCATCGACGGTAAAGGTCCGATCAACACCAAGCTTACGGATGCCGTGGAGAAGGTGGCGCCGGGCGTAATCGCACGTCAATCCGTGTCGCAGCCGGTGCAAACCGGTCTCAAGGCCCTCGACGCCATGGTGCCAATCGGGCGCGGCCAACGCGAGCTGATTATCGGAGACCGCCAGGTGGGCAAGACCGCCATCGCGGTGGATACGATCATCAACCAGAAGGGCACGGGCATTAAGTGCATCTACGTGGCGATCGGCCAGAAGCAGAGCTCCATCGCCTCCGTCGTGCGCAAACTCGAAGAACACGGCGCCATGGAACATACCATCGTGGTGGCCGCAGGCGCTTCCGACCCAGCCTCCATGCAGTTCCTCGCGCCCTATACGGGTTGCACCATGGGTGAGTACTACCGTGACCGTGGCCAGGACGCCCTCATCATCTACGACGATTTGACCAAGCAGGCGTGGGCCTACCGCCAGATTTCACTGCTGCTGCGCCGTCCTCCGGGCCGCGAAGCCTACCCCGGCGACGTGTTCTACCTGCACAGCCGCCTGCTGGAGCGCGCCGCCCGCGTCAACGCCGAGTACGTCGAAAAATTCACGGGTGGCGCCGTCAAGGGCCAGACGGGTTCGCTGACTGCCTTGCCGGTGATCGAAACGCAGGCAGGTGACGTGTCGGCCTTCGTACCGACCAACGTGATTTCCATCACCGACGGGCAGATCTTTCTGGAAACGAGCCTTTTCAACTCCGGTATCCGCCCGGCCATGAACGCCGGTCTTTCTGTGTCGCGTGTGGGCGGTGCTGCCCAGACCAAGATCATCCGCAAGCTCGGTGGCGGTATTCGTCTGGCGCTCGCGCAGTACCGCGAACTTGCCGCTTTCGCCCAGTTTGCATCCGACCTCGACGATGCCACGCGTGCCCAGCTCGAACATGGCCAGCGCGTCACTGAACTCATGAAGCAGAAGCAGTACTCACCGATGTCGGTGGCTGACATGGCCGTGGTGATCTTTGCTGCCAACGAGGGCTACCTGAAGAAGGTGCCAGTGAACAAGATCGCCGACTTTGAAGCGGCGCTGCTGTCATTCATGCATAGCAGCCACGCGGCTCTCATGAAGGACATCAACAAGACCGGTGACTATTCCGACGCCATCGCCGCGTCCTTCAAGTCCGCACTCGACAACTTCGTCTCCACCCAGACTTGGTAAAGGACCATGGCGGTCGGCAAAGAAATCCGTAACCAGATCAAGAGTATCAAGAATACTCAAAAGATCACGAGCGCGATGGAAATGGTCGCTGCGAGCAAGATGCGCAAGGCGCAGGATGCCATGCAGCTCGGCAAACCGTATGCGACCAACATCCGCAACGTTGTCGGCCACATCGCCAACGCCAACCCCGAGTACAAGCACGAGTACATGGGTGAGCGTCCAGCCAAGCGCGTCGGCTTTATCGTGATTTCCACCGACCGCGGACTGTGCGGCGGCCTGAACATCAACTTGTTCAAGGCCACGGTCGGCGCCATGAAGACCTGGCATGACCAGGGCGTCGGCGCCGATCTCTGCACCATTGGCGCCAAAGGGGGTTCGTTCTTCAACAACTTCGGCGGCACCGTCGTCGCCTCGGTTCGCAATATCGGGGAGCGCCCTGCGGTGGCGGATGTCATTGGTGCCGTGAAAGTCATGCTGGACGCCTACCAATCCCAGAAGATCGACCGCCTCTTTCTGGTCGGCAACGAATTCGTGAACACCATGACGCAAAAGCCCACCGTACATCAGCTGCTGCCCCTGCAGCCTTCCGACGAGGCCGAGTTCAAGCACCACTGGGACTATCTCTACGAGCCAGCGCCCAAGGAACTGCTCGATGGTCTGCTTACACGTTACATCGAGTCCCTCGTGTACCAGGCCGTGGTCGAAAACCATGCCTGTGAGCAGGCGGCGCGCATGATTGCCATGAAGAACGCCACCGACAACGCCGGCGAACTGATCGGCGAATTGCAGCTCGTCTACAACAAGGCGCGGCAGGCAGCCATCACTCAGGAATTGTCGGAAATCGTCGGTGGTGCAGCAGCGGTGTAGCCGCGCGCGCCGGATCCAGACACAACGCAGTTGACCCATTAGCGAATGCTGGCGAAGGCCAGCGAAACAGAGGAACCGAACATGAGCAGCGGTCGCATCGTCCAGATCATCGGCGCAGTCATCGACGTGGAATTCCCGCGTGACTCCGTGCCCAAGGTATATGACGCCCTGAAAGTCGCCGACAAGAACATCACCCTGGAAGTGCAGCAGCAGCTCGGCGACGGCGTGGTACGCACCATTGCCATGGGTTCCACCGAAGGGTTGAGCCGAGGCCTTAGCGTCAATGGCACCGGGGCTCCCGTATCCGTGCCGGTTGGTGCCGAGACTCTGGGCCGTATCATGGACGTGCTGGGCAACCCGATCGACGAATGCGGTCCGATCGGAGAAACCGAACGCATGCCGATCCACCGTAAAGCCCCGACCTATGCGGAGCAGGCGGCCTCCGAAGAACTGCTGGAAACCGGCATCAAGGTCATCGATCTCGTCTGCCCTTTCGCCAAGGGCGGCAAGGTGGGCTTGTTCGGTGGCGCCGGCGTGGGCAAGACTGTGAACATGATGGAGCTGATCAACAACATCGCCACGGCGCGCGGGGGCTTGTCGGTATTCGCCGGTGTGGGGGAGCGTACTCGTGAAGGCAACGACTTCTACCACGAAATGCAAGAAGCAAAGGTGATCGACACCGAGAACTTCAAAAATTCCAAAGTGGCGATGGTGTACGGCCAGATGAACGAGCCCCCGGGCAACCGTCTGCGTGTCGCCCTGACCGGTCTCACCATGGCCGAAAAATTCCGCGACGAAGGTCGTGACGTGCTGCTGTTCGTCGACAACATCTACCGCTATACCCTGGCCGGTACGGAAGTGTCGGCATTGCTCGGCCGTATGCCCTCCGCTGTGGGTTACCAGCCTACGCTGGCCGAAGAAATGGGCCAGTTGCAGGAGCGCATCACCTCCACCAAGACCGGATCCATCACGTCAATCCAGGCCGTTTACGTTCCCGCCGACGACCTCACCGATCCTTCGCCCGCCACCACCTTCGCTCACCTTGACGCTACCGTCGTTCTGTCGCGTCAGATCGCCCAGCTCGGTATCTACCCGGCCATCGACCCGCTGGATTCTACCTCGCGCCAACTCGACCCACTGGTCATCGGCCAAGAGCACTACGAGACTGCCCGCGGTGTGCAATCCATCCTGCAGCGCTACAAAGAACTCAAGGACATCATCGCCATTCTCGGCATGGATGAGTTGTCGGAAGACGACAAACTTGCCGTGAGCCGCGCGCGCAAGATCGAGCGCTTCTTCTCGCAGCCGTTCACGGTTGCCGAAGTGTTCACTGGCACCAAAGGCAAGTACGTCTCGCTCAAGGACACGATTGCCGGCTTCAAGGGCATCCTCAACGGCGACTACGACCATCTGCCAGAGCAGGCGTTCTACATGGTGGGCGGCATCGAAGAGGTGGTTGAAAAAGCTGCCAAGATGGCCAACAAGTAACGTTGCAACACTCAAGCAAACAGGATTGCCGCCATGGCCATGACAATGCACTGTGAGATCGCCAGCAGCGAAGCCCGCCTTTTTTCGGGCCGTGTCGAGTCCCTGGTGTGCACTGGAACGCTGGGTGATATGGGCATCCTGCCGGGCCACGCGCCGCTGCTGTCGGCGCTGATTCCTGGTCCGGTGCGTCTCGTCACGCAGGACGGCCAAGAGCAGATCTACTACGTGTCCGGTGGCTATGTGGAAGTGCAACCAGGCGTCGTCAACATCCTGGCTGATACCGCTATTCGTGCCGATGACATGGATGAGGTGGCCGCCGAGCAGGCCAAGCGCGATGTCGAGGAAGCCATCGCCAACCGCAGCGCCGAATTCGAATACTCGCGCGCGGCCAGCCAGCTGGCCGAAGCCGTTGCCCAGATCCGCACGTTACAGCAGCTGCGCCGCAAGCTTGGCTCGTGAGTCGCGCTGCGAGCGCAGCGCTGTCGGATTGCACGACTTGAAGAGGTGGCGGGAGCCGCCTTTTTTTTTGTTATCCTTGCGCCTTCGCGAACTGCAGGAACCCTCGTGGGTATGTCCGACCTCAATGTCGTAGTGCTGGCTGCGGGCAAGGGCACTCGCATGTTCTCAGCCAAGCCCAAGGTGCTGCATTCCCTGGCGGGCCGGCCCCTGCTTCAGCACACGCTCGATACCGCACGACAACTGGATGCCAGCACCGTGACGGTGGTGATCGGCCATGAAGCGGAACAGATCCGGCAGGCAGTTAGCGACCCCATCGTGAATTTCGTAGTGCAGGACCGACAGCTCGGTACCGCGCACGCTGTCCATCAGGCGCTGCCCTGCCTGGCTCCCACGGCGATCGCCCTCGTGCTCTACGGCGACGTTCCCTTGGTACAGGCTGCTACCTTGCGAGGCCTGCTCAAGGGACTCGATGCCGACAGCATGGCGGTGCTGACCTGCCACGTGAAAAATCCTACCGGCCTTGGCCGCATCCTGCGCTCCGCCGAGGGCAACATACAGGCCATCATCGAGGAGAAAGACGCAAGCAGTGCCCAGCGTGCCATCACTGAAATCAACACCGGCATCATGGCCATTCCCGTTGCCCGCTTGCAGCAGTGGCTGCCACGCATCAGCACCAACAATGCCCAAGGCGAGTATTACCTGACCGACATCGTGGCATTGGCGCTCGAAGCAGGCTGTCGGGTACACACCAGTGTGTGCGCCGACGAACTGGAAGCCGCAGGCATCAACAACCGTCTGCAACTCGCCGAGCTGGAACGGCATTTCCAGGCACGTGAAACCCGCCGCTTGCTCTTGAGTGGCGTGACCATGCGTGATCCTGCGCGCGTCGATCTGCGGGGCCGCATCCACATCGAACCCGATGTCGACATCGACATCAACGTAGTACTGGAGGGGGACATCCATATTGCCGGCGGCGTCAGCATCGGACCCAACTGCGTGCTGCGCGACTGCAGCATCGGTGCCGGTACCGCTATCGAAGCCAACTCCGTGCTGGAGGGAGCCGTGATCGGCCAGCGCTGCACGATAGGCCCCTTCGCGCGCGTTCGCCCGGGCACCACTGTGGCCGACGATGCCAGGATAGGTAACTTTGTCGAGATCAAGAAATCGCGGCTCGGCAACCACAGCAAGGTCAACCATCTGAGCTACGTAGGGGACAGCGACGTGGGTGCCGACGTCAACATCGGAGCCGGCACCATCACCTGCAATTATGACGGCGTGAACAAGTTCAAGACGGTCATCGAAGACTCGGCCTTCATCGGATCCAACAGTTCGCTGGTGGCGCCAGTCACGGTCGGAGAGGGTGCCACTGTGGCCGCCGGGTCGGTCATTACCCAGGACGTTCCGCGCCAGCAGCTTGCCATCGCCCGCGGCCGACAAGCCAACGTCACGGGGTGGCAGCGGCCCCGCAAACCGCCCAAGCCCTGAAACCAGAGTCGCAGGACAACAGTATGTGTGGAATCGTCGGTGCCATCGCCGAGCGCCAAGTCAGCGACATCCTGATCGAAGGTCTGCGGCGCCTCGAGTACCGCGGCTATGATTCGGCGGGGCTTGCCGTCGTCGATCCTCAGACGCATAAGCTGCAAACCGCCAGAACCGTCGGCAAGGTCCAGGCGCTGCACGACGAAGTGCATCAGTACCCCGTGCACGGCATGCTCGGTATCGCCCACACCCGCTGGGCCACGCACGGCAAACCGTCGAGGGAGAATGCCCATCCCCATGTTTCGCCAGACAACATCGCGGTGGTGCACAACGGCATCATCGAGAACTACCAGCAATTGAAGCGAGATCTGCAGTTCCGTGGTTATGCCTTTGCTTCCGACACCGACACCGAAGTCGTAGCGCATCTCATCCACTTCACGGCCGCAGAACGCAAACTTGGCTTCATCGATGCAGTAAAGCAGACCGTCGGCCTTTTGCATGGTGCCTATGGTCTGGCCGTCATCGACCGCAACGAGCCGGATTGCATCATGGTCGCCCGTAGCGGCAGCCCGCTGGTGGTAGGAATCGGCATGGGCGAAAACTTCGTGGCGTCCGACCCGGCGGCGCTCGGGCAGGTGACCGATCGCTTCATTTTCCTTGAGGAGGGCGACATCGCCCACGTGACGCGCAAAGCGATCACCGTGTGGAACGATGGCCGGCTGGTGAAACGGGACATCGTGCGCCTGCCGCAGAACCGGGACGAGGTGCAGAAGGGCAAGTATCGACACTTCATGCTCAAAGAAATCCACGAGCAGCCGCAGGTCATTCGCAATACGCTGCAAGGACGTCTCAGCAAAACCCGCGTGCTCGACGAAATATTCGGTGTGGAGGCGCGCCAGCTCTTTGATCGCGTAAAGTCGGTGCAGATCGTGGCCTGCGGCACCAGCCATCACGCCGGCATGATTGCCCGCTACTGGTTCGAAAGCATCGCCCGCGTGCCCTGTGCCGTGGAGATCGCCAGCGAGTATCGCTATCGCAACGTGCTGGTACCGGAAGACTGCCTGTTCGTCACTATCTCGCAGTCTGGCGAAACGGCCGATACGCTCGCCGCGCTGCGACACGCCAGAAAACTCGGGTATCTTGGGCACCTCACCGTGTGCAACGTTGCCAGCAGCTCGCTGGTACGTGAATCCGATCTCGCCATGCTCACCCATGCCGGCCGTGAAATCGGCGTGGCTTCCACGAAGGCCTTTACCACCCAGTTGGTGGTACTGGCCCTCCTGGTACTGATCGTGGCCCGCCGCCATGGACTAGCGCCCGAGCAGGAACGCCGCTTTGTCGAGGACCTGCATGAGTTGCCAGAGGTTCTGCAGGAAACTCTGGGACTCGATGCAGAAATTCTCGCGCTCTCGCACGACTTTGCCGAAAAGGCCCACACCCTGTTCCTCGGCCGCGGCATCCAGTACCCGGTGGCTATGGAGGGCGCTCTCAAACTCAAGGAAATTTCCTACATTCATGCCGAGGCAGCACCGGCCGGCGAGCTCAAGCATGGCCCGTTGGCGCTGGTTGATAACGACATGCCCGTCATCGCCGTAGCCCCCAACAACGAACTATTGGAAAAGCTGAAGTCGAATCTGCAGGAGGTCCGGGCCCGCGGTGGCCAGCTGTATGTCTTTGCCGATGCCCGCGCCGGCTTCCGCAACGAACCGGGCACCAAGGTACTGAAAGTGCCGCATTGCAGTGACTTCCTTGCACCCATCGTTTACACCGTGCCCCTGCAACTGCTGAGTTACCATGCAGCGGTGATCAAGGGTACCGATGTCGACCAGCCGCGCAATTTGGCCAAAAGTGTGACGGTCGAATAAGCACAAAACCTGACGTGCACGTGGGCTGCTGGGTCGTTGCCATTCACCGGACCAAAACCCGCCCCCAGGGAACTGCGGCAAAGATCGTTGGCAGTATCAGGACGACAATCGCCTCGCACATCACTCTGAAGGAACGACTCGACATGCGCGAACTGGTTTCAGCACTGTTCACCCTTGTACTACTTGCCGGAACAAAGGCCGCAGTCGCTGCCGGAGTCGATGCGCCACGGAGGCTCTTCATCGGGAACAGCTTCACATTCGCGCAAGGGTCGGCCGTACGATGTTTTCATGCCAGCCGCGTGACAGACCTCAATGGCACCGGTCTCGGCGGGGTGCCCGCCCTGTTCAGTGTGTTCGCTGCAGAGGCGGGGTTGGACTACAACGTTTTTCTCGAAACCGAGCCAGGCAGCGGGCGGGAGTACCACCTCGCCAGCGGACGTCTTGTCGATGACAAGCCCAAGCCCTGTGCAGCGCTGCTCCCGTAGCGCGAATACCGCCAGTTGCTGATGGCCTCAGACCCGCGGCTTGCCCGGCGCACGCAACGTGCGCAAGCTACGATTCAGCCGCTTGAGGTGATCCTGCAGCAGGTCGGCACGCGAGCGGGCCACGCCCATCGCCAGTACATCGATCACCACCAAGTGAGCAATGCGGGATGACACCGGCGTGTAGACCAGCTCACTCTCCTCCACATTGATGTGGATCGGAAAATCACAGAGCTCGGCGAGCGGCGTTGCGCGGGGTACCAAGCCAATCACTTTGGCCCCGGCTTCGCGAGCGAGATTCACGCTCTGTATGAGGGCCTTGGTGCGGCCCGACTGGGAAACAGCCACCACTACGTCGTCCGGATGCAGTGAAATGGCGGACATGTGCTGAATGTGGGGGTCGGTGTAGGCGGCAGCAGATACCTGCAGACGAAAGAACTTGTGCTGGGCATCGATGGCCACCGATCCCGAGGCACCAAAGCCATAGAATTCAACGCGTCGAGCCGCTGCCAGTGCGGCGATGGCCTGCTCCAGTGCCTTCGGATCGACCTCGTCGCGCACGGTGAGCAGCGATCCGATGGTCGCGTCGAAGACCTTGCGGTTCACGTCCGCAACCGAGTCCCCGGCGCTCACCGAAAACTGCACATAATTACCGCTGCTGCCGAGGTACTGGGCGAGCTGCAACTTGAAGGATTGGAAGCCATCGAAGCCCAGCGCACGACAGAAGCGGATGACGGTTGGCTCGCTGACCGCAGCCGCGTGGGCAAGGTCCGCAATACGCTGCGGCAGGATGGCCTCAGGGTTCTGAAGGATGTAATCGGCTACGCGGCGTTCCGACTTGCGCAGGTGGGAAAGCTGCGACTGGATGCGTCGAAGGAGGTGGGCAGCATTCACGGCCGGTACCACTGCAGCGGGACAGGAGCAAAAACCACGCAACACTCGTGCCCGTTGCGCGGAAGCGCAATGCGGCTATCGGAACGGTCGAGGCACCGCCGTGGATGGAACAAAAAAACCCACGCACCGATCAAAGCAGCTGCCGGTGCGATCAATCAACAAATCCAAGCAAACCTCGCAGCTAAACCGCCGCGAGGCAAACAGGACCAAAAGCAACGGGCTGGTATTACCCGATGACGACGACGTTCTCGGCCTGTGGGCCTTTGGCGCTCTGGGTCACGGTCATTTTGACTTTCTGACCTTCTTTCAGGGTGCGACGGCCGTCGGCCTGAATTGCGCTGTAGTGAACGAACACATCTTTGCCGCCGGACTGTTCAATGAAACCGAAACCTTTTTCGTCATTGAACCATTTGACGGTGCCTTCGACTTGCTCTGCCATGATGCTCTCTTGCTTTTTACATGCCACAACGGTGGCGAAACCCAATTTTCTTGTATTGGTACTCAACCGACATCGGCTGTGGCAGTGGCCATGGGCGCTGAGGCCTTGATCCAAAGGGTAGCCAAAAACGGTCTGACCCGATGGTAACAAGGTTTTCACAATTTGCCTATGCAAAGTTCTTCCATTCTCTACAATGCCGCGCCATGGATGTAAGCCACATTTTGAATGACCTCAATGACGCGCAGCGCAGTGCTGTCACGTCCGCGCCGGGCAATGTGCTGGTACTGGCAGGGGCCGGCAGCGGCAAGACCCGGGTGCTGGTACATCGCATCGCCTGGTTGATCCAGATGGAGGGCGTTTCGCCGGCAGGACTGCTGGCAGTGACGTTTACCAACAAGGCGGCCAGCGAGATGCGACAACGCATCGAAGCCCTGCTGGAACAGCCTGCCGGCGGGATGTGGGTTGGCACCTTCCATGGGCTCGCGCACCGGCTGCTGCGCGCCCACTGGGCAGAGGCCGGCTTGCCGGAGAAATTCCAGATCCTCGACTCGGATGACCAACTGCGTCTCATCAAGCGCGTCATCCAGGCCCTGCAGCTCGATGACAGCAAGTGGCCGGCCAAGCAATGTCAGTGGTACATCAACCAGCACAAGGACGAGGGGCTGCGTG
>CANGUU010000061.1 GCA_947457195.1 Gammaproteobacteria bacterium | reverse complement strand
TATCTCGGCCGCGAAGGCACACCGGAGGTCTTTGGCAAGGTAGAGCAGTACCGGTTGGAGCCCGTATTTGCGGAGCGGCCATCATCCGCTGCCGGGCTCAGTCGCGAGCAGTTGGTGGCTTTGGTGGATGGCTACTTCAACAGCAAGCAGCAGAACAACGGGCAGGTGTTCACCGCCGTGGCAGACGACTGCCGACAGCAGACCAACGGAAGAAGCATTACCAGCGGAGATTACTGGGCGGCCAAGGCGGCACGCGGCTGCGGAGCGCAGCTCCGCGCGGGTGTTTTCAAACCGGTAGACCGGATTCGCGCCCGCCGCTACCCCGTGATCGACGAGACGCGGGGGATCGTGGTGGCCCTCAGCATCGAGGACCATGCGACTCGCTTTGTCGATTACGCCACCATCGACGGCACGCCGCTGGCGGTGGAGGTTGAGTATCCGAACTCGCGCGGACGGCTCGAGCTGTTCAAGATCTCCGACGGCAAGATTGCCGCGATCGAAGGGGTATCGGTCTTCCTGCCTTACTACATCCATTCACTCTGGCTGGACTAACAGCCAACCGGCCAGCGCAGGCGAAGCGGGCTTTGCCACCGCTCCGCCCTGCTGCTGTTGCCGCAGATCAGGTGTTCAACGTGCCGGGGGCGTGATGGTCGCCGGATCCCAATGCTCGTCGGCCTTGCCATCGACAAAGCGCCACATGTCGAACCAGGTCGTGCTGTATTTCTGGCCCTTGTTGACCGGGTGTTCGTATTCGCGGGGGATCACGACCGTCACGTAGTCCCCATCGGCGAGCACGGCGACGATCGGGGTGGTCAGTTTGTCGCAGGTCGCGCTGGGCTGGCGCTTCTGGACCTGAGTGAAGAATGTGATCACGCCCTGCAGGCCGGAGGCGGCATTCGGATTGTGCTGGATGTATTTGTCGGTAAGCCAGTTACCGGCATTCGCCCATTGGTTGCACTGCAGCAGTTCACGCATGATGTGCAGGGCTGCCTGCTTGTTGCGATGCTTGAGCGGATCGCTGTCGGTAAACAGAGACTCGTCGGCCGTGCCGACAACAGGATCCTGCGCCAGCACCGGCAGGCTACTGAGGCTGGACAGAACGGCGGATAGAGACAGCGCAAGCGCTGCCGTGATGGTTTTTTTCATGGGCATCCCCTCGGGTGGACAGTGGTGGAGAACGGGTAAGGCCAGCGGTTCTGGCAAGCGAAGCAAACAGCGGGTGGAGTATAGGTCAGCCGAATTCGCGTATGCCAGACGGTGCCCGAGGACACGCACGCAATCGCCTCGCTGAAGCGGCGCCGCCGTGGCAGCCCGCGGCCGGCGCTCACAGGTTGCGGAACTGGCGGTGCAGGCGGAAATGCCGGGAGGTGACGTACGCTTCCAATCGCGCAAGCCGTTGCTGCAGGGTGCTGAAGCGATTGGCGCAGTACTGGAATTCCCGCCGACCGGATCCGCGACGCCGCGGCTGCGCAGCGCCTGCGCCCTCGTGTCCTGCGGTGGCCTGCTCTCCGCCGGCAGCCCGCGCCGCGTGGGTCTCGGGTGTAGCCCCCCGGCCGACCGCCACTGCGTCGGAGGGATCGTGTCGCCACCTGCCTGCGGCTGGCGCAGGATCGTCGGAGGGACGCTTGTCCAGCACCAGCAGCGCGGCGATGTAGAGTAGCAATGGCAGCGCAGTGAGCAGGGTGAGCAGGACGAAAGCCAGACGCACCTTGAACGCGCTCACCTCGAGATAATCGGCAATACCGGCGCATACGCCCCAGAGTTTGCCCTGGCGCGGATTGCGGTAGAGCGTCTTGCGGTAGTCCACCGACCGGAAGTGTCTGACCGTCTGGTTGTCCAGTACGCGCTGGCGCACGTCTCCCGTCGCCTCATCGAGCAGCCACCAGGCCAGCAGGTACAGCGGTACGAGGAACCAGGCGCCGAACAGCAGACAACCCATGAAAACCAGCCGTACCGTCCACACCTCGACTTCGAGGTAGTGGGCAAGCCCGGCGCAGACACCGAGCCACTTGGCTCCGGTCCGGTCCAGACGCAGCTTTCGCTCAGGTCTTGTCATGTTGCGACCTCCACTCAGGCACCTCGGCATCGAGGATCGACTCCAGATTCTTGATCCGGTCTGCCATGCTGTCGGCGATGTCCAGCAATTCCTGCAGCTGTCGTGACTCGGCTTCGGTAAAGCCGCTGGCCTTGCGATCCCGGTAGGCATAGTGCATAACGATCCAGACGATCGGAATGGAGAAGATCAGCAGCCCCGTCAGGCCCTCGAAGAATTCATTGAGTCCCATGTCGCTTCAATCCCTCTGCAGCCTGGCTTTGAGCGCAGCCAACTCCTGCTCGATGCGTCCCTCTTTTTCCATGGCGGCAAACTCGGCAGCGATGCCGCCCCTGCCCTTTGCCCTGGCTTCGATTTCGCTTTCCATCGCATCGATCTTGCGCTCGAAATGCTCGAAGCGATTCAGCGCACTGTCGAAAGTCGTATTGTGCAGGCGTGCCGATACCTGATGCCGCGACTGTGTGGCAGAGACACGCAACGACAGCGCTTTCTGCCTGGCCCGCGCGTCAGTCAGCTTCGCTTGCAGTTGCTCTATCTCTCCACTCAGCTTTTCCAGCGACTCATCGAGCTTGACGAGGTCCTCGGCTACCGCCGCGATCACCTCGAGAATCGTGGACTTTTCGAGAAGCGCGGCCTTGGCCAGCTCGTCGCGGCCTCGGCTCAGGGCCAGCTCGGCCTTCTGCTGCCATTCCTCCGCCTGGCGCGTGAGTTTTTCGCTGCGACGCAGCAGCTCCTTTTTGTCGGCAATGATCTTGGCCGTCGTGCTGCGCACATCAACGAGGGTCTCCTCCATTTCCTGAATCACCATGCGGATGAGTTTCTCGGGATCCTCCGCCTTGTCGAGCAAGGCGTTGATGTTGGAATTGATGATGTCTGACAGTCGGGAAAAGATACCCATGGGGCCTCCTTCAGGAATGGGACGGTAGTGCAGTGGGTTCAGCGCATGCGATCGAGAATCTGCTGGCGACCCAGAGCATATTCCTCGGGGGTGAGGATTCCCTGATCGCGGGCCCGGTCAAGATCGATGAGTTGCTGACCTACAGTCGGCTCGATCCGCCCGCCATCAGGGTGGCCTGGAGCCACAATACAGCCCCCCAGCAACAGGGTCAGACTCAGGATGGCAACGCTACTGTGCAGTTTCATGACAGCCTCCTTCAGGCGTGGTATGGACGGTCCAAATGACCATCGATGCCATTGCGTTGCAGCCCATGTGCCAAGTCAGCATACATTCGTAACATTTTGTTTATAAACATTATTATTAATCTAGATACCCCAGCGCCACAGTGACTTTAGGTCTAATTTACCGATATATGGTATTTTTAACCACTTATCTGCCACAGCCAAGAACAAGTACCGCAGGCGCATCCATGCCCAGTAATGAACCCAGCAGAGAGATGCTCGGCGAGTCCACCAGTTTTCTGCTCATGCAGGAACAGGTCTCGCGAGCGGCCGCCCTCGACAAGCCGGTGCTGGTGATTGGCGAACGCGGGACCGGCAAGGAGCTGGTGGCCGCTCGTCTGCATTACCTGTCGCGACGGTGGCAGCAAGCCTTCCTCAAGATCAACTGTGCCGCGCTGGCTGACACGCTGCTCGAATCCCAGCTCTTTGGTCACGAGGCCGGTGCCTTCACCGGCGCCAGCCGGCAGCAAAAGGGCTTTTTCGAGCGGGCAGATCAAGGCACGCTGTTCCTTGATGAAATCGCCAGTACTTCAGGCGCCCTGCAGGAGAAACTGCTGCGGATCGTGGAGTACGGCGAATTCGAACGACTCGGCGGCGGCAAGCCGCTGCGGGCGGACGTGCGCTTGGTGGCCGCGACCAATGTCGACCTGCCACAGCTGGCCGCCAGCGGGGGATTCCGTGAAGATCTGCTGGACCGGCTGGCCTTCGACGTGATTACCCTGCCACCGCTGCGAGAGCGGCGGGAAGACATACCCCTGCTGGCGCGGCACTTTGCCATCGGCATGACCAGGGAACTGGGGCGCCCCTATTTCCCCGGCTTCACCAAAACGGCAAGCAAGGCCCTGCTCGACCATGCCTGGCCGGGCAACATCCGCGAGCTGAAAAATGTCATCGAGCGCTCGGTGTATCGCATGGAGGACACCGACCAGCCCGTCTCGCTCGTCAGTTTCGATCCTTTTGCATCGCCCTACCGCCCCGCGGCGGGCGGGAGCCCTCCTCGCCCTACCGTCATTCCCATGGCCGTCACGCCTGCCGCCACGGGAGTGGCCGGGCAGTCTGGCCAGGACTTCAAGCGGCAGGTCGAACTGTATGAAAAGGACCTGATCAATGCAGCGCTGCAGCGCTGCCAGTACAACCAGCGCAAAGCGGCAAGCCTGCTAGGACTCCGCTACGATCAGCTGCGCGGCTATCTGCGGAAGTATTCGCCGAAGGCAGCGCGGGAGGACGCCGGAGACGGCCAGGCACCGGCCTGAGCAGGCAGGTCAGGGCAGGGCTCAGCGGCGCCGCCGCCACCGGTGGGTGGCAATGAGCAGCAGGGCCACCAGCAAGGCCACCGCGAGCGACAGCACCAACGGAATCAGGGCACGAATGCCCGCCTTGGGCTCGAGCGTGATCGCGTCCATCAGAAACACAATGAGGGCCGGCGCCATTACTCGCTGACTACCGTCCTCGAGCACCCAGAACGGCGTGAAAATCAGGGCAAGCAGTATGCACTGCACGAGGTAGGCGAAATCCCGCAGCAGGTGGCGCTCCAGCGAGCGCCAGATGAGCAGGTTCAACAACACACCGGCACACACGTACACGATCCAGGCCAGCCGATAGTCCTCTGCATCCATGTACGGTTCCTCGGTTCAGGCCCAGGGCACGATGTGGTTGGGCCAGTCTTCCTCGTGGACGTGGTCCTCGGAGATGACCTTGCCGGTCACCGTCTGGCCTGCCTCGATCATCGGCCTGCGTGATCCGGTGATCAAGGGATGCCAGATTGGCAGCCCCCTGCCCTCGTTCAGCAGGCGATAGGCACAGGTGGACGGCATCCAGTGCAGCTGGTCCAGCTCGCCCGGCTCCAGTTGCAGACAGGTGGGGACCAGTCGACGCCGCTTGTCATACACCGTACAGCGGCACTTGTTCTGGTCGAGGTAGCGACACACGACGCGCGTGTAGTGCACGAGGCCGGTATCCTCGTCTTCCAGTTTGTGAACGCAGCACTTGGCGCAGCCGTCGCAGAGTGACTCCCACTCCTGCCGCGTCATTTGCTCGAGGCGCTTGGCCTCCCAGAATGGTCTTTCGCTCATGAGCCCCCCTGCGTGAAGCGCAAGGGGCCAAGCTCTGGCGGCACTTGCAGGTAGAAACCCTGATCCTGCAGAGCCTGCAGGACCTCACTGGCCCGTGCACGCGCCAATGGTCGCTCGGCATGCAGCACAAAAGTCAGTACCTCGGTCGCGGTACCAAAGGACTGGAGCAGCGCTGCCGGTACGCGGGACAGTCCGTCCTGGCGACGCACGTAAAGATACAGCTCCACCTGCCGCGCACTGCGGTAGACGCTGCACAACAGGCCTCTTTCCGTCGTTGCTTTCATGAGGCAAGGACCTCGCGAAGCCGAGGCAGAATTTCGTGCGCACGCCAGCCACGCAGTTCCTCCGGAATCTGCTCCGGCGCCAGCGTCCTCCCCGGCGCGAGGGCGGCGGCGCTCTGCAGCAGGGGCACGAGGGCTCGCTTGCGTCCGAGGATCTCCGCCGGAATACCCAACTCGGCGGCACGCACCTCCACGGCATCCTGCAACCGTTTCAGGGTCGCCTTCTGCGCCGGACTGAGTGGTGCTGGCTGGCGCGGCGGGCACTCCGCCTCGTCGGCGGTGGCCGCCTGACGCAGCAACTGCAGCACTGCCTCGCCCTCGTGGCGGACGAAGTTCTCGCTGACTTCCGGTGTCGCGGCCAACTCGGCCCGGCTCTGCACGAGCGCCTGCGCCAGGCTGAACAGGGGCGCGTCCTTGAGTATCCAGCTGCGCGGTCTGTCACGCTTGCGGGCACGCTGCTCGCGCCAGGTCGCCAGCCACTTCAGCGCCAGCAGCGAGCGGGGCCGCAGCTGCCAGCCCGACTTGAAATTGAGGTAGTAGTCCCCGAAGTGCCCCTCGATCTCGTCGCGGTACGTCTGCCGCAGACGCTCGCAGTCCTCGGCAAGCCAGGCGAGACGGCCGCGTGAGGCCAGCTCGGCCTGCTGGCGACGCCAGATGGCGGGAAGGAATTCGACGTCGAGTGCAGCGTACTCGAGCTGCTGCGGCGTAAGGGGTCGCTGCAGCCAGTCCGAACGGGTTTCAGCCTTTGGCAGATCGATATCCATGTGCTGCCTGACGAGGTTCTGATAACTCAAGGACTGGGAGGCGCCGAGCAGGGCCGCCGCGATCTGCGTGTCGAACAGTGGTTCCGGCAGCACCTTCAGGAAGGTATAGAACACCAGCAGATCCTCCGAGCAGGAGTGCAGGATCTTGGTGACGGCGGGATCGACCAGCAGTTCCCGCAAGGGCTGCCAGTCCGAAATGCTCAGCGGATCGATCAGCACGATGCCTTGCCCATCGGCTACCTGGATCAGGCCGACCTGCGGATAGAAGGTGCTGACACGCATGAACTCGGTATCGAGTGCCACTGCCGTGCCCTGGCGCCAGCGGGCGCATTGGGCAGCCAGCGCCGCATTGCCCTGCAATTCCCGGAACTCGATGGGCGGCAGGATGGACGTTACAGACGGACTGGCTGGCTGGCTTGCCACGGACGGGCTCCTAGGATTTGTGCAGCAACTGGCGCCCACTCAGCGAGTGCGCGAGCGTGGACCCATCGATGTATTCGAGTTCTCCTCCCATCGGCACACCATGGGCGATGCGGGTGATCCGCAGCCCCCGCTCCACCAGAGAGGGCTGGCGCAACTGCTCGGCGATGTACCAGGCGGTCGCCTCGCCTTCCACCGTGGGATTGGTGGCAAGGATGACTTCCTGCACGGCGCGCTGCATGACTTGCTGGACCAGCGCAGAAATGCCAAGTTGCTCGGGCCCGACCCCATCGATGGGGGAAAGGTGCCCCATCAGCACGAAGTAGCGCCCACGGTAGGCGGCGGTGTGCTCGAGCGCATAGACATCGGCGGGTGTTTCCACCACACACAGGGTCTGCGCATCACGGCCAGGATGCGCGCAGATCGGGCAGAGTCGGGTTTCGCAGAGGGTTCGGCAGTCCTCGCACTGCCCGACGCCATCCATGGCCGCCTGCAGCGCGGCGGCCAGCCGGCGACCACCCTCGCGGTCGCGCTCCAGGAAATACAGCACCATGCGCTGCGCCGACTTGCTGCCCACGCCCGGCAAACGGCGAAAGGCGTCGAGCAACTGCTGGATGAGTGGACTGTACTGCATGGCTGCAACCCGGACTCAGCGGAGAGCGCCGCGGCAGGCGCGAGGATCGAACAAAGGATGTTGACTCATGGCTTCAGGACTCGCGGGTTGGATCGCTTCAGTGGCGCTGCGGCGTCAGAGGGACGATGGTGTCGTACTGCACCTCCGCACCAAAGCGCTCCATGAGCGCCTTGACCACCGGGTCGTGGGTGAAATCCTGCACTGCAGCCAAGCGCCGCTCGTCCTCCAGGCGCAAGCGCCTCGATGCCGGTGTTTCGGCGGCGCAGCGACCGGGCGTCACCAACAGCACGATGTCTTGCCGGAAATACTCGCGCAGCGCCGTTTCGATTCGGCGACGGTGCTCCTCATTGAACAGGGCGGCATTGTTGGCATCCAGTGTCAGTTCGACGTCGCTCTCAGCCACCCGCCGGACGCAGCAGTGACTGGCTACGCTACGGGTGACGCCGCTGAGACCGAGTTGAGCGAACAGCAGCGGCCAGGTCTCGGCAGAAAGCTCGGCCAGGGCGAGGGGCTTGCCGGCCAGTGCTGCGCTGGTGGCCTCCTGCAGGCTGGGTACTGTCGCCGGTGGCGCGGAGCGAGGCTCAGTCAGCTTTTTTTTTTGCCCGGCTGCTGCCAGGTCTCCTGCCGGGGACGGTGCCACAGCCCGCGGACCGGTCTGTGGCGTGAAGGCCAGCATGCGCAGCAGGGTCATCTCCAGTCCACTTTGCGCGCTGGGTGCGAAGGGCAGATCTTCGCGACCTTTCAATGCCATTTGGTAATACAGCTGAACGTTTTCGGGACTGAGCGCCACGGCGTGGGCCAGCACCGCCTCCCGGTCGCCCTGGCTGTTGTCGATGGCGTCCGGCACGGCCTGCGCAATGGCCACACGGTGCAGCCACGAGAGCAGTTCCTGCAGGACGACCGCAAAGTCAGGCGAATTCTCTGCAGCAGAACGCACGGTGCGCAGCAACTCCGCCGCGTCCTTGGCAATCAGCGCTTCCATGAGACGTGTAATGACGGCCTGATCGATGGACCCGAGAAATTCACCAACCGCCGCGGCCGTCAGTGAGCCCTTGCAAAAGCCGATTGCCTGGTCCAGCAAAGTGAGACAGTCGCGCACGCTGCCCTGCGCCGCCCGACCCACAGCCCACAACGCCGGTTCCTCGAACACCAGACCTTCTTCGGTCAGGATGTGCTTCATGTGCTCCACGAGCTTCTCCGGACTGAGGTTCTTGAGACTGAACTGCAGGCAGCGCGACAGCACGGTGACCGGCAATTTTTGCGGATCAGTGGTTGCCAGCAGGAACTTCACATGGGGCGGCGGCTCTTCCAGCGTCTTCAAGAGCGCATTGAAGCTGTGGTTGGAAAGCATGTGCACTTCGTCGATGAGGTAGATCTTGAAGCGACCGCGGCTGGGTGCGTACTGGACGTTCTCCAGCAATTCCCGCGTGTCCTCGACCTTGGTGCGCGACGCGGCATCCACTTCGATCAGATCGAGGAAACGACCCTCGTTGATTTCGCGACAGGCCAGACACTGGCCGCAGGGCGTTGAGGTGATACCGCCCTCACAATTGAGGCAGCGGGCGAGAATACGGGCGATGGTGGTCTTGCCAACGCCGCGCGTGCCGGTGAAGAGGTAGGCATGGTGCAGTCGCTGGTTGTCGAGCGCGTGGATCAGGGTCTGCAGGACGTGCCCCTGCCCCACCATTTCGCGGAAAGTGCGCGGACGCCATTTGCGGGCTAGAACCTGATAACTCATCGCGGCTTTCGGATCGGGTGGTGCCTCTTGCCAGCCACACCCCGGCACATGCATCAGTCGCTACCGTTGCTCCCTTCCGGGCCTGGCGGGGTTCACGACCTGTCATTGCGGGGGGACCGACAAGAGACACCGTAAAGGACCGGCATTATGGGGGCTCAGCCAGTGGCTCACAACCCTTTCAGCGCCGCACGGCGGTGACGGCAAACCCTCGCTCGCGCAGCAGTTGCAGCACGTTCTGCTCACCGAGCAGATGGCCGGCCCCGACCGTGACGAGGTAGTCGCCGTCGCCAGTGTCCAGAAGCCTTGCGATGCCATCGGCCATGTGACGGTTACGTTCGGTGAACAGGCGGCTCAGCAAGACCTCGCGCGGCGCTGCCGCCGGCGTTGACCGAGCGTCGCTTGGCCCGGCGGCTGGCCGATCGTCTGCCACGCCCGAGGCGACGCCCTCGAACAGCAATTCCTGCAACAGCGCGTGATCACCACAGCGCCAGGCAGCCAGCAAGGCCTCCAGCTGGCTGGCTGCCTGGTCGAGACCCTCCAGCGAGTAACGGAGCAGCGCCTCCTGATCGACGGACTGCAGCAGGGCGAGCTGCTGCTCAAGTCCCTCGAGTTCGCCGATGGTGGCCGTGGCAGCCTTGCGCTGCAGCAGATAACTCTCAACGCCGTAGGCACTGCTGTAGCCGAGTTGCTGCACCTGCAGGTTGGTGAGCAGCATGGTCACCAGCCAGGGCTGCAAGTGGGTGATGGCAGCCAGTGGCAGGCCCAGAAGGTCGAGAGCCGCCTGTAGCTGCTGCTCAGTGCCGGGGGCGAGCAGGTCGCCGAGCGCCTGCCCCGCCGGCAGCAAGCCACGCTGGCGAATGTGCTCGGCTGTGGCAGGGGCTGCCAGCACGGTCGGGTCGACCTCGAACACCAGCGTCTCGGCTGTGGCGATCGCCTGCTCGACCGGTGTGGCCAGCGGGTAAAGTGCGGCATTGCCTACATGGATGGAGCCGAGCACCTGCAACGACACGGGCCGCTCGGCAGGCGACGGGGGATCGACGCGCCAGAGCATGGTGGCGGCGGGATCCCGGCAAGACCCAGTGGCCGGGGCCGCAAGCAACCCACTGAGCGGAAGCCAGCATAGCAGGAGCAGTACGGCTGTCCGACCCGGGGTGTGGCATCGACGCAGGCTCCCCAGGGGGTGCGGACAAGCGGGTTTCGACATCTGCATGAGGTGGGTTCCGCGACAACGTGGCGCCGAGCTTACACAGGCGGCCGTGCCGCCAGCCAGCCCATGGGAGCGCGGCGCGCCTGCAGTTCGGCATGTTTCACCTCGATAAGTCCCTGCGGGGTAAGCTCGAGGATGCGATCAGCCTGCAGGATGGTCTCGGTGCGATGGGCAACGATCAGGCGGGCGATCCGCAGTTGGCGGATCGCCCGGTTCACGGCCTGCTCGGTGGCGAGGTCAAGATGACTGGTGGCCTCGTCGAGCACGAGCAGACGCGGACGCTTGTACAGCGCACGCGCCAGCAGCAGTCGCTGCACCTGACCACCGGATAAGGCGGCTCCCATGCTGCCCACCAGCGTGTTGTACTGCATGGGCAAGGCGCGGATGTCGTTGGCGAGCGCAGCGAGGTTGGCACAGAGCTCGACCTGCTCCCGATCCGGGGCGGGATCGAAGAAACTGATGTTGTCGAAAATGCTGCCCGACAGCAGTGCATCGTCCTGCAGTACCGCCGCCACTCTCTCACGGTAGGCATGCAAGCCCATCCTGTGCACCGGCATGCCATGCAGCAGCACTGCTCCTGCACTGGGCTGCAGCAGACTGAGCACGAGCTTGAGCAGCGTCGACTTGCCACAGCCCGTCGGACCGATGATGGCGACCACTTCCTCATTGTCGACGGTGAAGCTGATGTCACGCAGCAGCCACGGGCCCTCAGCTTCGTAGCGGAAGCTGAGCTCTTGAATGCTGAGTCCGCCCTGCAGGCAGACCTCGGGCGGGGGAACACCAAGCCCCTCCAGATGCTGCTCGACCGGTGCCAATGCGATATCCGCCAGCCTCTCCAGGTGCAACTCGAGCAGACGGTACTCGAACACTTTGTCGACGAGCGCGAAGACCCGGCCGTAGAACTGATCCTTGAAGCTGAGATAAGCCATGATCATGCCGATGGAGAGATCGTGGCGCAGCACGGCGATGCCACCGAGAAGCATGAGCACGATATTCTCGGTACCGAGCAGCAGACCGTTGGCTAGGCGGATCTGGAACCCCAGCTTCTGCAAGTCGGCACTGGCGTTGACCACGTCGGCATGCAGGTTCTGCCAGAGCGCCAAACGGTCGGCCTGCTTGCTGAACAGGCGAATGCCCTGGATCGCACGCAGGTTCTCCAGAAACACGCTGTTCTCCTGGGCACCAGCCTGCAGCAGGGTCTCATGGTGGCGGCGCAGGCGACCATGCAGCGCCACCCGCAGCAGTACATAGGCCACCACGGCAACCAGCGCCACCAGCGTGAGCGGCAAGCTGTAGACGAGCATGAGTCCGAGCGTTCCTGCCACCATCAGACCATCGATGAGAACTTCGACGATGCCCGAGCTGAGAAAGTCCCGGACCTGCGTCAGCGAACCGAAGCGCGAGACGATGTCACCGGGATGACGGCGCGAAAACCAACTGAGCGGCAAATGCAGCAGGTGACGGCAGATGGCCCCGGCAATCTGGAAGCCCACGGTGGAGGCAAGGTGCAGCACCAACTGGGCACGCAGCCATTCGGTAAGGGAACGGACGACGGTCACCATGAAAAAGCCGGTCGCCAGTATCTTGAGCAAGGCCAAGTCCTGGCTGACGAGGACCTCGTCTATGAAGAGCTGTGTGTAGAAGGGCAGCGCCAGCGAAAACAGTTGCAGCAGCAGTGACAGCAGAAAGAGGTGGCCCAGGCCCGACCACAGGCCGGAGTGCTGGCGCCAGAGGTTCGCCAGTTTCAGCTGCTGCTGTTCGTTGCGCGGCGTGAAATCCGCCGTGGGGGTCAGCTCGAGTGCCACGCCACTGAAGTGCCGGTCGAGTAGCTTGGTATCGCAGGCCACCCGGCCGCGAGCCGGATCGTGGATCATGGCGCCCCCAGCCTGCCAACTCTCCAGCACCACGAAGTGGTCGAGATCCCAGTGCAGGATGGCGGGCAGGCGCAGCTTGGCCAACTCGTCGAGCTCCAGGCGCAGGGGCCGGGCTGCCAACTGGAGACGGGACGCAAGTGCGATCAAGCTACGCAGATTCATGCCCTGTGCCGATGCCACATGACGCTGTCGCAAGGTGGCCAGGTCGATGCGGTGACCGTGGTAATTGAGCACCATGGCCAGACAGACCAGTCCGCATTCACTGGCCTCGGTCTGGCGCAAGACAGGCAGCCGCTGGCGGCGGCTCATCAACAGATCCATGTGCTCTGCCCCACCGCCTACCAGCGCCCGCGCACGCTGAACAAGGGCTCCAGCACCCACTCGAGCAGGCTGCGCCGCTCCAGCTCGATGTCGGCACTGACCAGCATCCCTGGGCGCAGGGCCTGCTCCACGCCAAAAGCCAACACGCTCTGCCTGTCGAGCGCCGCGAAGGCGCGATGGAGCCACTGCCCCTCAGCCAGCTGTTCGGCAGTAACGTTCACCTCCGTCAGGCGGGCCTGCTGCACACCGAATTTCTGGTAAGGAAAGGCGTCCAGCCGCAGCGTGACGCTCTGGCCGACGGCCACGAAGCCCAAGGCACTGGAGGGCAGCCACAGTTCGACCTGCAGCGGCGACTGCGCCGGCAGCAGACTCAGCACAGGCTGGCCCGCCTGGACACTCATACCACTTTGCACATGCAGCGAGCCTAGCGACCCTGCAAGCGGCGCGGAGACGGCGAATACCTCCGC
>CANGUU010000060.1 GCA_947457195.1 Gammaproteobacteria bacterium | reverse complement strand
GGCAACACCGGCCTTGGTCCGTGAGGCGATCCACCGCGAACTGCTGCGCGGCGGTCAGGTGTTCTATCTCCACAACGAGGTGAAGACCATCGAAAAAACTGCCGAGGAGCTACGCAAGCTGGTTCCGGAGGCGCGGGTCTGTATCGGCCACGGCCAGCTGCGGGAAAGCGAGCTGGAACGCGTCATGGCCGACTTCTACCACAAACGCCACAACGTCTTGGTCTGCTCAACCATCATCGAAACCGGTATCGACATACCGAGTGCCAATACCATCCTCATCGATCGCGCCGATCAGTTGGGTCTGGCTCAGCTGCATCAGCTGCGTGGGCGTGTCGGTCGCTCACACCACCAGGCCTATGCCTATCTACTCACCCCTCACCCCAAGGAAATGACAGCCGATGCCCAGAAGCGCCTGGAGGCCATCGGCGCCGCCGACTCGCTGGGAGCAGGCTTCGTGCTCGCCAGTCACGATCTCGAGATACGCGGCGCCGGGGAGTTGTTGGGCGAGGAGCAGAGCGGCCATATGCAAACCATCGGCTTCACGCTCTACAGTGAAATGCTGGCCGATACCGTCAAGCTGCTCAAACAAGGCAAGAAGCCGGATCCGGACAAGAGTCTGCGACAGAATACCGAGGTGAACCTGCGTATCCCTGCCCTGCTGCCGGAGACCTTTCTGCCTGACGTGCATGGCCGCCTGCTGATCTACAAGAGACTGTCTGGCACCTCCTCGGAAGAAGAAGTGAATGACCTGAAGATCGAACTCATCGATCGTTTCGGCCTGTTGCCGGAACCGGCGACCAACCTGCTGGCCGTCACCCGCCTGCGCATCGCTGCCGAGCGGCTTGGCATTCTGAAGGCAGAAATGCAGGGCAACGGTGGCAAGCTGCGTTTTGCGAGCACAACCACGGTCGATCCACTGACGCTAGTGCGACTGGCCCAGTCCGACCCGCGCTGTTTCAGCCTGGGCGGTGCCGACGAACTCCGTATCCGCAAAGACCTGCCTGAACCGGCCCAACGCATTGCCTTTCTCGAGGCGTTACTGGCACAGTTGGGTACGCCAGCGGCTCGCCAGGGTCAGGCAGCTGCAGGCAAACCCATCAGCAATCGATTCTTTCCCACAGGCAAGCCCCATGCGTAGATGCTTCGGGAGAATCCTGGCTCCGACGGCCGTGCTGCTAGGCAGCTTGCTGCTGGGCTGGTCTGCAGGTGCGCAGCTGCCGGCAGATCAGGATCCCGCACGCGTACCGTCCGCGCCCGAGGCCGCTACGGCCGGGCGCGATCCCCGGGGCCCCAGTGCCGACGGATACTTCTGGTTCGACATTGAGGTGAGCATTTTCAGCTCGGATTATGGCGGTGCCGCTTTCAGCGAGCGCCCAGTGGCGAGCAAGCTCAATCTGCGCTTCCTGCCACAGCTACGGCTGTTGGCTGATCCCTACGCAGTGTACAGGTTCGATTTTGCCGCGCTGCAAAGCACAGCCGACGGCCAGACTGCGCCGTATCCCTCGTCGTTCCCCTCTGCTTTTGACCAATCTGCGTCCTTGCGGCCTGTGCCGATCCTCGAGCGCCCCGACCCCGGGGCGGCAGTGACCAGCACTTTCCGGCTGCTGGATCTGGACCGCGATGCATTCATCGGCAATGCCGGGGCGTCGACATTTGCCCCGCTCAACAGTCGTTTGCAGGCGTCGCCCGGTCGCGAGGTGCTGTGGAGCAAGCAATGGCGACAGCCTCTGCGAGTGCGCGCTCAGAGCAATGCGGTGCTGGTCACCGGCGGCGACGTATTCGGCGATCACCACGAACTCGAAGGCAGCGTGAGACTCAGTGGTCAAGACCGTGAAGCAACGCTGGACGTCAACCTCTGGTTGACACGATTTGGCGCGTCACCGTCTCCGGGTCCGGATGTCTGGACGCTGCCCGATGCACCCTTTCAGGAAACCTCCCTGCCTCCGGCGGGCAGTGGCGCCAGACCCACTACATCCCGGTGGCATCCGCAGGAAATCTGGCAACTGACCCAGACGCTGAAGCTTGCCCCCAACAGTCTGCACTACATCGATCATCCGAAGATCGGCGTCATCGTGGAAATTCGACCCTATCTCGTGCCAGAGGCAGACCCTGCCCCACCGGCACTGCCCACGTCAGGGTCTGGCTTCGAGTGAGTCCTGTTGGTTGCACAGCCAATTGACCAGCAGTGTGCGCACCTGCTGCATGCCCGTGGCGAGCACGGCTTGCATGGCTGTGGCGCTGATGGGCTGCGGCTGCAGTCCTGCTGCACGATTGACCACCAACGCGATACAGCTGTAGTGCAAGCCCAACTCCCTCGCCAGGATGGCCTCCGGCATACCCGTCATGCCGACCACGTCGCAGCCGTCGTTTGCCATGCGCCGGATTTCTGCCGCCGTTTCCAGCCGCGGTCCCTGCGTACAGCCATACACCCCGCCGAGCCGGTACGGCAGATCCAGACGCCGCGCGCAGCTGGCCAGACTCTCAGTCAGCTGGCGGCTGTAGGGGTCGGTGAAGTCCTGATGCAAGTCGAGTCCACTGCCCGTACCGAAGGTCGCTTCCCGACCGTGTGTGTAGTCGATCAATTGATCGGGAAACAGAAGGTGGCCCTCGCCGAGGTCCGGCGCGATTGCCCCCACGGCGTTGACGGCGACCACCATGGTGGCCCGCAGTTGCTGTAGGGCCCAGAGATTGGCCCGATAGTTGATCAGGTGCGGCGGGACGGTGTGATGCTCACCGTGACGAGGGAGGAACAGTATCTGTCGTCCGGCAGACCGCGTTTCCGTAACAAGCACTGGCTGCGAACCAAAGGGAGTACTGACCGGGTGCAGGCTCCGCTGAGCAGGCTCGCCAAAGCAGTAGAGACCACTGCCACCGATGATGGCAATCGGCTCGCGCTCAGGCAGGCTTGAAGTAGGCATTGGTGGTATTGCTGTGGTCCGTCACGTCCCGGATACCGCGCAGTTCCGGCAGACGAGCGAGAAGTGTCTTCTGCACGCCCTCTTTCATCGTGACATCCGCCTGTCCACACCCCTGGCAACCCCCGCCGAACTTCAGGACGGCAACGTTGTCATCGGTCACGTGGTCCAGCGAAATATTGCCCCCATGCTGGGCGAGTCCGGGGTTGATGTCGTTGTAGAGCACGTAGTTGATGCGATCCTTGAGTGAACTGTCGGGGCCGATTTTCGGCATGCGTGAGTTGGGCGCCCGAATCGTTAGCTGTCCTCCCATGCTGTCCTTGGCAAAGTCGACGATGGCGGCCTCGAGATAAGGCTTGCTCTTCTGTTCGATCCAGGCCGAAAAGCCGTCGTAGGCGTGGTTTTCGTCATCGGGTTCCTGTTCTCCGGGGCGGCAGAATGCGATACAGGTTTCTGCCTTCGGCGTACCCCCGTCCAGCACGAAAACCCGGATGGCAATGCCTTCGCAATTCTGCTTGGCGAGCAGTTCGCGGAGATATGTTTGACCTGACTCAGTGATTTCGATCATGGAAACCTCGCTTCGATACCAGTACAACAACACTGACGTAAAATGCCGGCATTGACAGCACGCTGACGGAGAGCCGCTTGCCAGTACAACCGGGTGAAGAAAACCACGCTGCCAACCAGCCAGCGCCAGATCAACCAATCCCTTTCTGGCGCGTGGTGCTCAGCGTCATTCAAGCCAGCTTTGGCGTACAGAACCGCAAAAACCGCGAACGGGACTTTGCCAGCGGTAAGTTCCTTCCTTTCGTCGTCGCAGCCTTGCTGTTCACTGCGCTCTTTGTGCTGTCGATCGCGCTGGTGGTAAGGCTGGTACTGCCCGACTGAGCGCCGCTCAGGCACCCTGCTGACTGACGAAGAACAAAAAACCACACACGGCAATCGCCACGGCAAAAAATGCCGCGATGGCATCGGCCCGGCTGTCTGCCGGATCGGGCTCTGCATGGGTGTCTGCGTCAGTGGAATGATGGTCGTGATGGGACATGGGGCGTTACCTGCTCATTACCCGGACGGGACTCGCGAGGAATCGCGTCAGGCGGTTCGTGGAAGTTGAGTCGCCCGCCGGCGACCGCGCGCGAATTCTACGCCGCGCAGCGACGTGCGGCCAAGCAGAGATGTAACGACAGATCGGGCCTCACCGCAGGAATCCCGCAGAAAACTTCAGGCCAATCAGCGGCCTCACGGCTGCCGCTTGCTTTCGACTCAGCAGGGACGCGTAGTATGATCCGCGCCCGGTGAGGGATCCGCCCCCCACAGTTCAAGGAAGCCAGGCATGTACCGCTACGACAACTACGACCAGCAGATGTTGCAGGATCGTATCGCCCAGTTTCGTGACCAGACACGGCGTTTTTTGGACGGCGAGCTCGAAAGCAGCCAGTACCAGCCTCTGCGCCTGCAGAACGGCCTCTACATCCAGCGCTTGGCGCCCATGCTCCGCGTGGCCATTCCTTACGGGTGCCTGTCCAGTAGGCAGTTGCGCAAACTGGCGCACATTGCACGGTTCTATGACAAAGGCTACGGCCATTTTTCCACGCGGCAGAACATCCAGTTCAATTGGCCGAAGCTGCCGGAAGTGCCAGACATACTGGCGGAGCTCGCCGAAGTGGAGATGCATGCCATCCAGACGTCCGGCAATTGCATTCGTAATACCACGACCGACCAGTTCGCGGGCGTTGCCCCGCGCGAAATCGAAGACAGCCGACCCTGGTGCGAGATCATCCGGCAGTGGTCCACCTTCCATCCAGAGTTTGCACACCTGCCTCGCAAGTTCAAGATAGCCGTATGCGGCACCGAGCAGGACCAGGCCGCTACGCAGGTTCACGATATCGGCCTGTACCTGACCCGCAATTTCACCGGAGATCTTGGCTTCCAGGTGCTGGTAGGCGGTGGGCTTGGCCGCACCCCGGTGATCGGGCAGGTCATCCGTGAGTTCCTGCCATGGCAGCATTTGCTGACCTATCTCGACGCCATCCTGCGCGTGTACAACCGGGAGGGACGTCGAGACAACAAATACAAGGCGCGCATCAAGATCCTTGTGAAGGAACTGGGCATCGATGCCTTTCGCGACAGGGTCGAAGCAGCGTGGGACCAAGGCCGCGATGGTCCGGCCACGCTCACCGAAGACGAAGTACGGCGCTGCAAGCGTTTCTTCACGGATCCGCCCTATGAATCCCTGCCGGATCACAACGCCGCGGTGGCTGCCGCACTGGCCACCGATGTTCGCTTCACCAACTGGCATGATCGCAATGTGAGGCAGCACAAGCGGCCAGGGTATCGGATCGTCACTCTGTGCCTCAAGGCGACCGGCTCCGCGCCCGGTGACCTGAGCGCCGAGCAGATGGACTTCGTGGCCGAGCTCGCCGACCGGTACAGTTTTTCAGAGCTCCGCGTGACGCACGAGCAGAATCTGGTTCTGACGGACGTCAGACTGCAAGACCTGCCAGCCCTGCATGCGGCGCTGCTGCGCGAGCAGCTGGCGACCCCCTACACGGGCTTGCTCAACGACATGATTGCCTGCCCCGGTGGCGACTTCTGCTCACTGGCCAATGCCAAATCGATTCCGATTGCCGAAGCGATACAGCGGCGCTTCGATGACGTCGAACTGCAGAAAAGGATCGGCGAGATCACCCTCAACATCTCCGGTTGCATGAATGCCTGCGGCCATCACCATGTCGGCAATATCGGTATCCTGGGGGTCGACAAGAAAGGCGAAGAGTTCTACCAGGTCACGCTGGGTGGATCGTCAGATCGCAAGGCAGCACTCGGCAAAGTGCTGGGTCCCTCTTTCGCGCAGAAGGACATGCCGGAAGTGGTCGACAAGATCTTGCAGGTCTATCTGGCAAGGCGTACCGCAGATGAACGGTTCATCGACACCTACCAACGCATTGGCATAGAGCCTTTCCAGGAGCACGTGTATGCCACAACTCATTGACGTGCTCGGCAATCCGGTGGAAAACCCCTGGCTGTCACTTGCCAAGGACGCCACGCTGGAAGAGGTCCGACAAAGTAGCGATAAATTGCTGCTGCTGCCCTTCCAGTTGTGGCTTGCCGAAAAGGCGGCCCTGCTGGCTACCGGCAAGACCTTCGGCGTGTGGCTGGACAGCGACCAATCCTGCGAACTGCTCGCCGGTGATCTCGGGCTTCTGCCGCTCGTCGCACTGAACTTCCCCACCTTCATGGACGGCCGTCACTACTCGTCAGCTGTGGTGTTGCGGCAGCAAATGCAGTACGACGGTGATATCCGTGCGATCGGTGACGTGCTGAGGGATCAGCTATTCTTCATGAAGCGCTGTGGATTCAGCAGCTTCCTGCTGAAGGACAGCGTGAAGCTCGAGGATGCCCAGCGGGGACTCCGGGACTTTACCACCAGCTACCAATCGACCGTGGAGCAGCCAGAGCCTTTGTTCCGGCGCCGGGCCTGAGTAATTTCAACTGAAATAACGCGCTTTGCCATTGTTGCGGACCAGCGTCTCGGTGAGCGCCCAGCGGGCCGTACTACGCAGACGGCTGGCCACCAGCGACGTGATGCGATCGACGAACGGACGCTTGTAGTCCCAGCCCAGCTCGTAGACGTCGGCCTCCTTGCATTCCCGCAGTAGCCATTCGTCGCTGGTAGCGAGACCATCGACCAGCCCCCTCTGCAGCGCCTGACTGCCGCTCCATACCTCCCCGGTTGCAGCGGCTGCCAAATCGAGTGCCGGCCTGAATTGATGGATGAACTCCTTGAACAGGCGGTGCATCTCATTCACCTCCTCCTGTACTTTGGCGCGATCCTCGTCGGTATTCTCACCAAATGTGGTCAAGGTACGCTTGTATTCCCCCGCCATGATCATCTCGAAATCGATGTTGTTTTCCTTGAGCAGGCGATGCAGATTCGGCAACTGCACCAGTACGCCAATGGAGCCAATATAAGCAAAGGGTGCTGCCAACAAGCGATTGGCGATACAGGCCATCATATAACCACCACTCGCTGCCACCTTGTCGACGCAAATGGTGAGAAACAGTTGATGCTCCCGTAGCCTCGCTAGCTGCGAGGCCGCCAGTCCATAGCCATGCACCATGCCACCCGGGCTTTCAAGCCGCAGCATCACCTCGTCCTTGCCGGCTCTAGCCACCTGCAGCAGACCATTGATGACCTGACGCAACTCCTCGACCTCCGAGGCGGCAGCGTCACCGTCGAAGGAAAGCACGAAGATCCGCTTGCGTGGCTCCTCTTGCTCCTGGCGCTTGCGCTCTTCCTTGGCCTTCTTCTTGGCCGCTTTCTCCTCCGCCTTGAATGCCTCCTCATCGAGCAGGGCGTGCTGGAGATCTGCCTTCATGTCCTCCAGCCGCTCGTTGAGGTTCTCGATGGTGAGGTGCCCCTTCGGCTTTGCCTCACCCCCCTTGCGGGCCGCGTTGGCAGCGATCACCACGACGACAAACACCAGAGCCACCACGAGAGTGAGCGTCTTGGCCAAGAACAGGCCGTAATCCGCAAGAAATTCCAAGAGCTGATCTCCCTAGACAGAAAACTTCACCAAGCGCCGCGCCCGCTACAGGCCTGCGCGTTTGCCATCGCGCATTCAGGCAGAGCCGGCGTCGATCTTCAACCACAGACATTTGCCGCCACTCGTCTTGTCGATGGCCCGCAGTCGCTGGTCGTGAGCCAGCAATTCCTCGGCGCTCGCCTTTGGCACGGCAAGTGGCGCGCGATCCCGCTGCAGGAAGTCCGACGCTGCTGATCCGACCACGGTTTCGATCGCCGCATCGAAGCCAAGACTAAGCGCCGATTGTCCCCCGGTCATCAGCAAATAAACGTCGGCGAGGATTTCGGCGTCCTTCAACGCACCGTGCAGGACACGATCGCTGTTGTCCACGCTGTAGCGCTTGCACAACGCATCCAGACTGTTCTTCTGGCCTGGATGCTTCTTGCGCGCCAGCACCAGGGTGTCGAGGATGCTGCAAAACTCAGCGATGGGCCCCCGCGGTCGATCGAGCAGTCTCAGCTCGTTGTCGAGGAAAGCTACATCAAACGGCGCGTTGTGGATGATGAGCTCTGCCCCGCTGATGAAGTCGAGGAACCGATCAGCCACGGCTGCAAAACGGGGCTTGTCGGCAAGGAATTCATTGGTGAGTCCATGCACGTCCAGCGCTCCTGCATCCACGTCTCTTTCCGGATTGAGATAAAAATGCAGATGCCTGCCGGTGTGCTTGCGATTGAGTAATTCGACGCACCCGAGTTCAACCACCCGATGGCCGAGCAAGGGATCCAGTCCGGTTGTTTCCGTGTCCAGCACGATCTGTCGCATAGGGATCTCTGCCTTTTCTGTCAGCGCTGGCGGGCGAGTTCGTCGATACCACGGTTGGCGAGCAGATCGGCGCGCTCGTTGCCGGGCTCACCGGAATGACCTCTTACCCAACTCCATTCGATTCGGTGGCGGGCCGCCAGCTCGTCGAGCGTCCGCCAGAGCTCCACATTCAGTACCGGCTTCTTGGCAGCAGTCTTCCAACCACGCTGCTTCCATTGTGGTAACCACTCGGTGATTCCGTGCAGCACATACTTCGAGTCGCTATTGAGCAGCACATCGCAAGAACGGTTGAGGCTCTGCAGGGCCATGATCACAGCCGTCAGCTCCATACGGTTATTGGTCGTATGCGCCTCTCCACCGTAAAGCTCTTTTGAGGAGCCGCCATATTCGAGGACCACACCCCAACCGCCGGGTCCGGGATTGCCGCGGCAGGCGCCATCGGTGTAGATCTTTACCCTGCCAGTCATGGCTGCAGTGCTCCGCCAGCAGAGTTGCCCGAAGTCGCAGGTCCGGCAGGCTCCGCCACCGGCATACCGAGCGGCGCCACCACATTGCGGCGGCGCGGTCTGCGTACTGGGGTCAGCGGTGCCACCTGCTTGCAAGCGGCGATCAGGTAAATCCCTCCTGTCGGCAAGTTGAAGTAGGTTGCCAGCGCTTCGAACCAGCTGAAGCGGCACCAGGATTTGCTGGTGTTGATCGGCAACGCGTACTCGGCGTAGCGGATGCCATCGACCTGGAAGTCGAGCAGGCTCAACCAGTCACACACCCGGCTAGCACTTAGCAGCGATGCCCGCCACGGCAGTCGCAATTGCCACCGCAGCAACTTGTTGCGCAGGCCCCAGAGGCTGTAAGGGTTGTAACCGAGGATGACCAACCAACCCCCGGCGATGAGCACCCTGGCCGCCTCGCGCAGCAGTTGATGCTGGTCACTGGCGTAGTCGAGTGCATGATGCAGCACGACGCAGTCGACACTGGCGGTGGCCAGCGGCAGTGCCTCCGGATCAGCAAGCATGCTCTCCCGCCCGGCGACAGTCCTGAACGCTTGCAAGGTGATGCGGTGGGAAATCGGGCTGTTGGCGCCGAGCACTATATCGGCGCAGCCGATCTGCAAAAGATGGTAGCCAAAGCGCTTGTTCAATACCTGATCCAGCAGAAGCTGCTCGCGACCCAGCAGATGCTGCCCGAGGGGTGAGGCGAACCAGTGTGTGAGCGCGTCGAAATCGGCAAGCTCGAAATTCGGTAACGACGTGGTGAAAAGTCCCATGTTTGCCGTGTCTTGTCCTGCTGCTGCAAGAATAGCCGCTGTTGCTATATTCTGCGAGATATTGCCGCTCACTGGGAAAACACGACTGTCATGATGAGCCTCTTTCCCCTGCCGATTTTCACGGATAACTATGTCTGGATTTGCCGGTTTGCAGAGACTCGGCGCGTGGTGATCGTCGATCCTGGCGAATCCGCTCCGGTGGAAACCTACCTCGCTGAACAGGGTCTGAACCTGGCGGGCATTCTCATCACTCACCATCACGCCGACCACATTGGCGGCGTGGGTGCCCTGCTGCAGCGCTGGACGGTACCGGTCTTTGGTCCCAAGTCCACTCGGATACCGCACGTCACCTCACCCGTGGCCGACGGCTCTGTCGTTGAGTTGGAAGGACTGCAGTGGCAGGTACTCGAGGTCCCCGGCCACACGCGAGAGCACGTCGCTTATTTTTCACCCACTGCTGACGGTGGCCCGCTGCTCTTTTGTGGCGATACGCTGTTCGCCGCCGGCTGCGGCCGCATGTTTGAGGGTACGGCACCGCAGATGCAAGCCTCTCTCGCCCGCTTGGCGACGCTGCCCCGCGAAACACGCGTCTGCTGTACACATGAGTACACGTTGTCGAATCTTAAATTCGCCCGGGCCGTTCTCGGCGAGCAACAGCCTCTGCAGCAGCGGCTTGCAAGAGAGTCAGCGAAGCGCAACGCCGGTGTTCCTACGCTGCCAAGCACTATCGGCGAGGAACTCGCCACCAATCCCTTTCTACGCTGGCAGGATCCTGTGGTGGTGCAAAGTTTACAAGGGGCCGGCCGCTACGCCGGCGGAGAAGCCGCTCAGGTTTTCGGGGCGTTACGTGCGTGGAAGGACGAGTTCCGCTGAGTCAGAGCAGCGGGTCCACCACCTCGAGCTGCGTCTCGCGGCCTTCGATGTCGGCCCGCTCTTCGAGATGGGTGGCAAACGCCGTGAAGTCGTTGGCGCCAGCCTGCTGACTGATGAAGCTGCGCATATTCTGTGCTTCACCTTCCCGCAGATCGGCGGCAGTTCCTTCGGTTACGCTTTGCAGCTCGACGATCACATAATCTCCGCTTTGCATGGCAAAACCGGCGATACGACTGCCCTGCTCGGGGCGCTGCATGGTGAACACGTGGTCCGTCAGAGCAGGATCGAGTGTAACGGCCACGCGTTCCACGGCATCCACCTGATTCCAGCTCAGATTACGCTCGGCCAGCAAACCATCGATGTTGGAACCGCTCTGCATGCCGGCCACAAAACTTTGACCGAGCAATGTAGCCTGCTCTTGAGCCTTTTGCTGACGCAAAATCAGCTCCATCTCGCCACGCACCTGCTCGAGCGGCCGTATCTGGGCTTCTGTATGCTCTAGAATCCGCAGGACGACACTACGACGGTCATCCAGTGAGATGACCTCGCTGTTGAGGCCTTCATCGAGCACATCGCTGGCGAAAGCAGCAGCGCGAACCAACGCAGAGCTTGCAATACCACTGCCGATGCTGCGGGTAAAAAAGTCGGAGGTCTGCAGAGGCAGGCCCATCTGGGTGGCCGGCTGCTCGAGATCGACTGATTCGAAGGCAAGATTCTTGAGCTCTTCCACCTTGGTCGTGAACAAGGCATCGACTTCCTGTTCCTTCAAGGCCCGCTCCAGTGCGTCCCGGCGAAACTCGAAAGGCTCGGCGGCCGTCTCATTCAATTCCGTGAGTTTGATGAGGTGCACACCAAATTCGGTGCGCACGGGGCCCGAAACGTCATTCAAGGCAAGCGCTTTCAACGCCGCCTCGAAAGGTTCGACAAAACTGGTCCCTGTGGTGAAACCGACGTCACCCCCTGATTGGGCCGAGCCCGGATCATCAGAAAACTCGGCAGCCAATTGGGCAAAGTCTTCACCGCCATCCAGCCGACCTTTCACCGCGGTCGCTTCTTGCATGGCAGCCTCGACGTCGGCGTCGCTGGTCGCTTCCCACAGGATGTGGGACGCACGGCGCTCGGTTTGGGCCTGAAAACCCGCTACTTCTTCCTGGTAGGCAGCCTGCAACTGCTCCTCTGTCACTGCTACCGAACCCATGAGCGCGTCTTTGCTGAGTTCCAGATACTGCACCTTTGCCTGCTCCTCCTGCGCAAAGTCCTGCTGATGCTCACTGTAGTAGCCACTGATGTCGCTTTCGCCGATTACTGCTGTATCGAGGAAGGGGGTAGCGGGCACCGCGAGATAGCGAAAACTGCGTTTCTGGTGTGATAAGGCCGTTACGCGTTCTATCTGATCCGGCGTGGCAAAGCCCGACCCGGTGTAGGCGACGATCAACTGATTCAGCATGAGCTCCTCGGCAAGCACCGCGCGGTAGGCGCTGGAACTGTAACCTGCCCCCTGCAACACCAGCCTGGCGCGCTCGGCGTTGAACTTGCCATCAATCTGGAAGTCGGGATTACCGGCGATGCGACGGTCTATGATGGAAGCAGAAACTCCCATACCTGCGTCCGTCGCCGCTTGTTGCAGAAGCTTGCGCTGGATCAGTTCGTCGACGGCTGCCTCTCGCAGCGCCATCTGGTCGATCTCGGAAAAGTCAGGATTGTCACCGAGCGCTGCCAACGCCTCTTGGAAATTGCGCTGGTAAAGGGAGTCGATCTCCTGCGTGAAGATCTCGTCGCCATTGACCTTGAGAGTCGGCGTGGCAACCAGAAATGTCCCCACAATGGTGTCGACGCCCCAGAGTGCAAACACTGCGATCAACAAGCCAACCAGCACTTTGCTGATCATGCCTTGGGTATTGTCGCGGATTTTCTGCAGCACTGATTGGCTCCTCGATGGATCAGGTTCCTGAAAGGTGACCCTGGCTTAGCCGTTGACCTCATCCTTGAGCACCTTGCCGGGCTTGAAGCCTGGAACTTTGCTCGCCTGGATGGTAATGCTTTCACCGGTCTTGGGGTTGCGACCGGTGCGCGCGGGCCGCGCCTTCACGCTGAAGGTGCCAAAGCCGACCAGCGAGACAACCTCACCGGCCTTGAGACTGGCCGTGATCGAGTCGACCACTGCTTCGACTGCCCGGGCGGCCGATGACTTGGGGATTTCAGCGCTCTGGGCCACTGCGTCGATCAATTCTGCTTTGTTCACGATAGTCCTCGTTGTTGCTGTGGTGGATTCAGGGGAATGTAGGATCACCGACGGCGCGAATCATGCGGCACCAAGGCGCCGGAATATTCGCTACCGCGGAGAAAGTGTGCTCAGAAAAAAAGCCGGGGTCTTTGCAGGCCCGGCTTTATAACAGGCGAAAAACATAACATCAAGGCAAGGAGGTCAGTGCGTGTTGATCGACTTCTTGGTCTTGTCCTTCGATTTGCTACCGGTTTTGCTACCGCCTTTGGCCAGGGAGTCGGTCTTGCTCTCAACGATGGGCGTGGGCATGTATTGCAAGGCAATTTGCAGTACTTCGTCGATCCATTTCACGGGCTTGATCTGGAGATCCGCCTTGATGTTATGGGGGATCTCCTTCAGATCACGCTCGTTTTCCACGGGGATGATCACGGTCTTGATATTGCCACGATGGGCAGCCAGTAATTTTTCCTTCAAACCGCCGATCGGCAGCACTTGACCACGCAAGGTGATCTCGCCGGTCATGGCAACGTCTCTACGAACGGGTATCCCGCTCAGAACGGAGACCATGGCAGTACACATACCGATGCCGGCACTCGGGCCGTCCTTGGGCGTGGCACCCTCCGGGACGTGTACGTGCAGGTCCTTGTGTTCCTGGAAATTGTCTTCGATACCGAGGCTGGCTGCACGACTTCTCACCACGGTCAGCGCCGCCTGGATCGACTCCTGCATGATGTCCCCGAGGGAGCCTGTCATGGTGATCTTGCCCTTGCCCGGAATGGCAACCGCTTCGATCGTCAGTAACTCCCCTCCTACCTGGGTCCACGCCAGTCCATT
>CANGUU010000059.1 GCA_947457195.1 Gammaproteobacteria bacterium | reverse complement strand
GCGGGAAACTCCACGAGATCATCGAACACGTAGGTATTTTCGCTGCCGCCAAAGCCGGTAAGCCGGTCCTTGATGTAGGTGGCATAGCTGGGCTTTGACATCTCGCCATCATTGACGATGGATACACCCGCCTCCCGCTGCTTCCTGACGATGTCCAGTACGGCCTGATGCACCCGCTCGGCCATGGCACTCGCGTCGACAGGAATACCGTCTTCCTTGGCCCACATCATCTGCATGAGGTCCTTCTCGCGCGGCAGGCTGCCCACGTGAGAGGTGAGGAAGTAATCGGTGCTGCGCTGCATGGGAGCTCCTCGAAGCGTCGGTTCTTGTGGGGGTCGGGAGGATAGCCCGCAGCGGTTTCGACTGTCCATTTGGGGCGGCCGGGCAGGCCGCCAGCTTCCGGCGGCAGGCGGGCGTGCCGACCGGTGTTCGGCCGGCACGCGCGACTTGGGGGGCTCCTTGCAACTAGAGCGGTTTGCCCTCGGTGTCGAGTTCCACGATCTGGTATCCGAGGGCCGACAGCGAGTCACCGATCACGGCTTTGTCACCCACGACCAGGATCTGCATGTTCTCCAGGGGCAGGTGGGTGCGGGCCAAGGTGCCGACCTGGTCGGTAGTGAGACCGCCGATGATCTGCTGCTGACGTTTGACGAAGTCGGCGTCCAGCTTGTAGGTAATGATCTGCTGCAGCAGCCCGGCTTTCTGACCCGGTGTTTCGTAGTCGAGCGCCTCGCTCTGGCCGATCGAGTTCTGGGTGAAGGACAGTTCTTCCCCCGTGATGCCGTCATCGCGATACCGGCGGATTTCGTCGATGAACTGCACGACCGAATCGGCGGTGGCATCGGCGCGGACGCTGGCTGAGGCGGTGAACAGGCCTCCCCGGTTGCGGCCAGCCGAGAAACCGCTGCGCGCGCCGTAGGTGTAACCCTTGTCCTCGCGCAGGTTGAGGTTGATGCGGCTGTTGAAGGCCCCGCCCAGCACGTAGTTCATGAGGTAGCGTTCGAAGTAGACGCCGGTAGGGTCGTAGGGTACCTCGCTCAGGTAACCGACGCGGACCTCCGATTGCGCCGCCTGCGGTTTGTCGATCAGGTACAGCGTGTTGCCGCTGAGTTGCGGGCTCTCGGGCTGCTCTCGCGCACGGCGTCCGCTGGCCGGCAGGTTCTGCAGGAAGGCCAGTTTGGCTGCCACCTGCTCTGCGCTGAGATCGCCCACCACGACCACGTCCAGCTTGTCGGCAGTCAGGTAATCCGGCACGAAGGATTCGATGTCGGCCAGCGTCAGTGCCTCCAGCGTCGGAATGCTGCCGGACCCCGGTACGGCGAAGCTATGGTCTGCGCCCCACAGCAGGCGTGGCCATACCGTACCGGCGATACCGCTCGGTTCCTGTTGCTCGGCCTGTATGCTCTCCACGGCCTGCTGGCGCAGTCGCTGCAGGTCTTCCTCGGTGAAGCGGGAACGGAACAGGCGTTCTTCCAGCAGGACGAGAGTGGCGTCGAGGTTGCTCGCCAGCGTCTGGACGTTGACCACGGTGGAGTCGCTGTCAGCTCCGACCGAGAGGCTGCTGCCGAGTTTTTGCAGTTCGTTTTCGAACTGCTCGGCCGAGTAGTTTTCTGTGGCTTCGTTCATCATCTGGGCAGCCAGCGCCGACAGGCCGAATTGGCTGGGGTCCTCATTGAGGCGACCGCCGTCGAAGACCAGCCTGAGCGTGACGAGCGGTACTTCGGCGCTGCTGGTGCCGATGACCTCGACGCCGTTGGGGAGCGTGGTTTCCCAGAAACTCGGCATGGTCACCAGCGGGCTGGGACCGGCCTGCGGCTTCAGGTTGCGGTCGAAACTGCTGGTGACCTCCCGCAATTGCAGGGGCGCTTCTTCGGCGGCCGCCCGGCTCAGCCGCGCCGGGATCGTGTAGTTGTCGGGTTGGGCCTGGCTGTCGGGCGCCGTGCCTGGCACCACGCTCTGGATCACGGCTGGCTTGCCCTTGACATAGGTGTCGAACACCCGCAGGACATCGTCCTTGGTGAGTTTGCGGATATCGTCCAGATCCTTCTGGATCTGGTTGGGATTGCCGAGGAAGGTTTCATTGAAGGCCAGCTGGGTAACCTTGCCTCGCACGCTGGCGAGGCTGCGCACCAGACTGGCTTCCTGGCCGGCCTTGAAGATCTGCAGGTCTTCGTCGCTGATCGAATCTGGCCCAAAGCCGCTGATCACCTGGCGCAGTTCGGCTTCGAACTGCGTCAGCGAGGTGCCGGGGAAGGGCAGCACGAAGAATGTCAGACTGCCGCCGAGTTCCATGTTCTGATTGAAGCCGCTGGCCTCGATGGCCTTGCGGGGCAGGATGAACTGCTTGTAGAGGAACGACTTGCGTCCAACGCCGATGATTTCGTTCAGCGCCTCCAGTGCCACACGGTCGGGATGATCCAGTGCCACGGTAGGCCACGTGAACAGGACGGCGGGGAAGCGGATGTTTTCATCCACGTAGGACACGTAGCGATCCGCGTCCAGCACCGGAGCGGGGAAGCTGGCCTTCGCCACCTCTGGCCCGCGCGGGATTTCGCCGAAATACCGTACCACCTGATTCATGACGGTGGTCGCGTCGACATCCCCGCCGATGGTGAGAGTGGCATTGTTGGGCCCGTACCAGCGCAGGAAGAAGCGCTTGAGGTCGTCGAGTGTGGCGGCGTCGAGATCGGCGGGGTAGCCGATCACCGGCCACGAGTACGGATGTTCAGGGGGAAACAGGGTGGCTCCGTTCACCTCGCTGAAGCGTCCATAGGGCCGGTTTTCCACGTTCTGGCCACGCTCGTTCTTCACCGTGGCCCGCTGCACCTCGAATTTTTCCTGCGTGACCGCATTCAGCAGAAAACCCATGCGATCGCTCTCCAGCCAGAGCATGCGCTCCAGGAGATTGCTCGGCACCGTTTCGAAATAATTGGTGCGGTCCTCGTTGGTGGTACCGTTCATGTCGCCACCAGCCTCCGAGACCGTGCGAATGTGTTCTTCGTCGGCCACGTGCTCGGAACCCTGGAACATCATGTGTTCAAAGAAGTGGGCAAAGCCGCTGCGCTGCGCTTCTTCGCGCGCCGACCCGACGTGATAGGTCACATCGACATGAATCAGCGGGTCGCTGTGGTCTTCGTGGATGATGACGGTGAGGCCGTTGTCGAGTTGATACTTCTTGTAGGGGATCAGTAACTCGTCCCCGGTCGCCTCGATGCTTTCCAGCAGGGTGTAGCCATCCTCGGCCGGTGTAGCCGCCGGATCGGCGGCTTGCTCGGAGCAACTTGCCAGGGCAAGCAGTGCGACCAGCGCTGCCAGGCGGGCAACCGTCGAAGTACCGAGCGTGGTGAAGCGGGTGACGGCGGGGAAGCGGCGAAGGTAAAGTGTCGGTTCCATGCAAACATCCTCTGCTGGGCGAAAGCCGGCCGATTAGAACACAAGGCCCCAGCCCCTGCCATGAAGCCTCCCGGCGTGGCAGGGGCCTGCGGTACCATCCTGCAACCGACGAGGTCACCATGTTCGAAGCTCTCAACGATTCCGCGCTGACCCTTTGGTTGAATGCGCTGCTGTGGGGCTTTCCCGGCGCCGAAATCTTCCACATCGTGATGACCGGAGGTTTTTTCGGTGGCGTGGCCTTGCTCGACCTACGGCTGCTGGGCTTCCAGCGGCGGCTTTCGGTACAGACGCTGTTCGACCATGTACTGCCCTGCCTCTGGTGGCTGTTTCTTGGCGTGCTGGTCAGTGGTGCCCTGCTGTTCCTCTTCATGCCGCTCGAGTACGCCGGCAACCCGGCCTTCCTCACCAAGTTGCTGCTGATTCCCGCCGGTGGCCTCAATGCCTTGTTCATGCATGTCACGCTGCTGCGGCGCCGCGCGGGCTGGGACAGTCATGCGCCGGTGCCGTTCGCCGTGCGCTTGTCGGCCCTGCTGTCGCTGGCAATCTGGATCGGTACGCTGGCCTGCGGCCGCCTGATCGCCTACTACTACGGGGTCGACTTCTGATGGCGCACAAGCTGTTCAACCTGCGCAACGTACCGGCCGATGAGCTGGACGACATCTACGCACTGCTGGAAAGTCAGGGTATCGAGTTCTACGAGACCAATGCAGGAACCTTCGGCATCTCGTTGCCGGCGCTCTGGGTCAGCGACGAAAGTCAGTATGCCCGCGCCCGGGCCTTGCTCGACGCCTACGCCGACGAGCGTGCCCGCCGTGTACGGGCGCAGTTCGAGGCCGATCTGGCAGCCGGCCGCCAGAGGACGGTTGTTGATCTATTCTGCGAACATCCCCTGCGCTTCATTGCCTACACCATGCTCGCCGCCGGACTGCTGTACCTGTCGACCGTGCACTTCTGGATCGCTTCGAGGTAAGCATGGCCATACTCGACGTTCTGCCGCTCGCCTTTCACTGGCCGACTTTCGACCCCTTCCTGTTTTGTGCCTACCACCACGATCGCTTCCCGCGCGGTAATGGCAGCCTCGGCCCCGCGACGACGCTGGCAGGTCGCAACATCGGCATGGACTTCGAGGTGAGGGATGGTTTTCGTATGTACCACGGCGACAAGGTGCCCGGCTTTCCCGTGCATCCGCATCGGGGGTTCGAGACCATCACGATCGTCCAGCAGGGATTGGTGGATCATGCCGACTCGCTAGGTGCCGCCGGTCGCTATGGTCAGGGGGATGTCCAGTGGATGACGGCCGGGCGCGGCGTGCAGCACAGCGAAATGTTTCCGCTGCTGAACGAGCAGGGGCCCAACACCTTGTTGCTGTTCCAGCTCTGGCTCAACCTGCCGGCGCGCAGCAAGCTGGCGCCACCTTACTTCGCCATGTTCTGGAGCGAACAGTTGCCGCGCGTTCGCGAAACCGACGCCGCCGGTCGCGAGATCCGCATCGAGATCACGGCTGGCGACTACGGCGGGACTAGGGCGCTGTCGCCACCGCCGGATTCATGGGCCGCAGACCCACATAATGGCGTTGCAGCCTGGGTCATCGACCTCGCCCCCGGCGCCGAGTGGACTTTGCCGGCGGCAGAGGCCGGTCTCAACCGGGCGCTCTACTTTTTCGAGGGTGAACGCGCCAGCTTCGGCGGACTCAGCCTTGGCACGCTGCAGTGCCTGCGCCTGCAGTCAGATCAGCCGCTGGCGATCGGCAACGGCGGCCGGCCCGCCCGTCTTTTGCTGTTGCAGGGCAGGCCGATCAATGAACCGGTGGCTCAGCACGGACCCTTTGTGATGAATACCCGCCAGGAATTGCTGCAGGCCTTCAACGACTACCAGCGGGATCACTTCGGCGGCTGGCCCTGGCCCAGAGCCGATCAGGTGCACGACCGGCGGCGCCGCTTCGCCCGCTTCGTAGACGGCCATGAAGTCGAGCCCGGCTGAGGACAGCGGCGTCATCCCGTCAGTGCCTGCGGCGGCAGCTTCGCGACCATGGCTTGGCGTCGTGCTTGCCGGAGGGCGTTCTTCGCGGATGGGGCAGGACAAGGCACAGCTGCCGTGGCGGGGGCAGACGCTGCTGGAACACACGCTGGCGCTGCTTGCCCGGTTGCGGCCCGACGCTCTTAGAGTCAGCGGCAGAGCACACGCGCTCGGCATCGCCGACCTTCATCCGCTGAGTGGTCCACCGGGCGCCATACTTTCCGTGCTGGAGTGGTTGCACGCGCGCGGGGAGCTCGACGGCAGGGCCTTGTTGCTGCTGCCGGTCGACATGCCCCTGCTGCAGGAGGCCACCCTTCAGCGGCTGTTGGCTGCCGTGCGGCCTGGCCGCGCGGCCTGCTTTCGTCAGCAGGTGTTTCCCTGTGTACTGCCCGCTTCGCCAGTGCTCCTGCAGCACCTGCGTACGCTATTTGCCGACGGCAGCACGCCCGGTGGTCAGCGTTCGCTGCGCGCGCTGCTTCGGTTCTGTACGGTGCTCGAAGTGGACGACGCTGGCGTGGATCCGGCGGAGTTCAGCAACGTGAACACGCCCGAGGACTGGCAAAGGCTGCTCGGGGGAACACGGGCCTGAAGGGCACCGCAGTTTCCCCGGATTTTTCAGCTCGATCCGCGGCGGGCGGCGGACTATTTCAGCGAATCGGTCACCTGGCGTCGGCTCTCGTCGAAGTCGAAGCAGCGCTTCTGCCAGTCCGTCATGGTCATCGCATGACTGACCTGCACGGCGGTGACCTTGTATTCAGGACAGTTGGTGGCCCAATCGCTGAATTCCGTGGTCACCACGTTGGCTCCGCTCGACGGCGTATGGAACGTCGTGTAGACCACGCCGGGCTGCATGCGATCCGACACCTTGGCATGCAGTGTCGTTTCCCCCTTGCGGCTCTTGATCAGCACCAGATCGCCGTCCTTGATGCTGCGTTCCTCGGCATCATGGGGGTGGATTTCGAGGAGATCCTCGTCGTGCCATACGGTGTTGGGCGTGCGACGCGTCTGTGCCCCGACGTTGTACTGGCTGAGGATGCGACCCGTGGTGAGAATCAGCGGGAATCTGCCGCTCACGCGCTCCTCGGTCGGCACGAACTCCGTGACCACGAAATTGCCCCTGCCGCGGACGAAACCGCCGATATGCATGATCGGCGTACCGTTCGGAGCGGCCTCGGTGACAGGCCACTGCATGCTGCCCTCCCGGTCCAGGCGGTCGAAACTGACCAGCTTGAAGGTCGGTGTCATGCGGGCGATCTCTTCCATTATCTCGGCAGCGCTGTTGTAGTGCATCTCGTAGCCCATGGCCTTGGCGATCTCCATCGGGATCTGCCACTCATGCTTGCCGGTCTTCGGTGCCATGACGGGGCGTACGCGACCGAGTCGTCGCTCTGCATTGGTGAATGTGCCGTCCTTTTCCAGGAAAGAGGTGCCCGGCAGGAACACGTGGGCAAACTTGGCAGTTTCGTTGAGGAAGAGGTCGCAGACGACCAGGCACTCGAGCCTCGACAGTGCTTCTTCCACGTGATGCGTGTTGGGGTCCGACTGCGCGATGTCCTCACCATGGACGAACATGCCCTTGTAGTCACCCTTGATGGCCGCGTCGAACATATGGGGGATACGGAAGCCTGGCTCCGGATCCTGCTCGACACCCCACTGCTCCGAGAAGAACTTGCGTGTCGATTCGTCGCTGACATGGCGGTAGCCGGAAAACTCGTGCGGAAAAGACCCCATATCGCAGGAGCCCTGCACGTTGTTCTGGCCACGCAGCGGGTTCACACCGGCACCGTTCTTGCCTACGTTGCCAGTGAGCATGGCGAGATTGGCCATGCCCATCACCATGGTCGAACCCTGCGAGTGCTCGGTCACTCCGAGACCGTAGTAGATCGATGCGCGTTCCGCGCGCGCGTAGCGCCGCGCTGCCTCACGGACCTGGCCGGCATCACCACCGAGCAGGTGGGGCATGGCCTCCGGCGCGTTTCTGGGTTGCTTGATGAAATCCAGCCACTTGTTGAAGGCATCCATGTCGCAGCGCTCGTGGACGTAGTCCCAGTCAGCAAGATTCTCCTCGACGATGGTGTAGGCGAGGGCGTTGATGAGGGCGACGTTGGAACCGGGCAGCAGCGGCAGATGAATGCTGGCTTTCACGTGCGGCGAATCGACCAGATCGATACGGCGCGGATCGGCGACGATGAGGCCTGCACCCTCGCGCAGACGTTTTTTCATGCGCGACGCAAACACCGGGTGGGCATCCGTGGGGTTGGCCCCGATCAGCAGAACCAGATCCGTTTCTTCGACCGAGGCAAAATCCTGCGTGCCCGCCGAAGTTCCGAAGGTCTGCCTCAGGCCGTAGCCGGTGGGTGAGTGGCACACACGGGCACAGGTATCGGTATTGTTGTTGCGGAAGGCGGCGCGGATCATCTTCTGTACGACCCACACTTCCTCGTTGGTCGTGCGCGAGGAGGTGATGCCACCGATCGACTTGCGGCCATGTCGGGCCTGAATGTCCAGGAACCGGGCAGCGGTATGCTGGATTGCTTCTTCCCAGCCTACCTTGCGCCACGGATCGGTCGGCTTCTCGCGGATCATCGGGCTCAGCATGCGTTCCTTGCTCGTGGCATAGCCCCAGGCGAAGCGACCCTTCACGCAGGAATGGCCCTCATTGGCCTTGCCGCTCTTGGCCGGCACCATGCGCACCACATGGTCGCCCTTCATTTCAGCACGAAAGGAACATCCTACGCCGCAATAGGCGCAGGTGGTTTCGACAGCGTGCTCGGGGGTGCCAAGTTCGATGACCGATTTCTCGTTGAGCGTCGCCGTAGGGCAGGCCTGCACGCAGGCACCGCAGGACACGCATTCGGAATTCAGGAAGCCCTCGTCGATGCCGGCGCTCACTTTGGAGCGGAAGCCGCTGCCCTGGATGGTCAGCGCGAAGGTGCCCTGGACTTCCTCACAGGCGCGCACGCAGCGCGAACAGACGATGCACTTGCTGGCCTCGAAGGTGAAGTAAGGATTGCTCTCATCCTTCTTCGCACTGGAATGGTTGGCCCCATCGAAGCCGTAGCGCACTTCGCGCAGACCTACTGCTCCGGCCATGTCCTGCAATTCGCAGTCACCGTTGGCGGAGCAGGTCAGGCAGTCGAGCGGATGGTCCGAGATGTAAAGCTCCATGACACCCTTGCGCAGTCTGGCAAGTTTGCCTGTCTGGGTATGCACCCTGATGCCGGGTTCGACCGGCGTGGTGCAGGAGGCAGGCGTTCCGCGGCGCCCTTCGATTTCAACCAGGCACAGCCGGCAGGAGCCAAACGGCTCCAGATTGTCGGTGGCGCAAAGTTTGGGAATCGTCGTTCCCATCAACTGGGCGGCACGCATGATGCTGGTGCCCCTGGGAACCGTGACGCTGATGCCGTCGATTTCCAGCGTGACAAGTTCGTTGCTGACGCGCGCGGGCGTGCCGTAGTCAATCTCCGCACCTACCGTTTGCGGATCGAAGACAACAGGAGCGCGGACAACAGAATTCAATCAAAGTCCTCTTTGAAGTGCTTGACGGCGCTCATGACCGGCATGGGAGTCAGGCCCCCCATGGCGCAGAGAGACGCCGATTCCATCGTTTCACACAGATCCTTGAGGACGAGGTGCTGCCTCTCGCGCTCCTGCTCATTCTTGGCGGCGACGATACGGTCGATCGTCTCCATGCCGCGTACCGAGCCGATGCGGCAGGGTGTGCATTTGCCACAGCTCTCCACCGAACAGAATTCCATGGAAAACCGCGCCATCTTTGCCAGGTTGACGCTGGTGTCGAATACCACCACACCACCGTGCCCCAGCATGCCGCCCGCTTTGGCGAAATCCTCGTAGTCGAGCGGTGTATCGAGCAGAGACTCGGGGAAGTAGGCGCCCAGAGGCCCGCCCACCTGCACGGCGCGCAGCGGCTTGCCGGATGCCGTGCCCCCCCCAAACTGCTCGATCAACTGGCGCAGCGTCAGACCGAAGGCTTTCTCGATGAGTCCGCCGGCCTTGACGTTGCCACCGAGTTGAAAGGGCAGGGTTCCCAACGAGCGACCGCGTCCGAAACTGGCATAGTGCTTGGCGCCCTTTTCGAAAATCACCGGTACAGTGGCCAGTGTGATCACGTTATTGACGATGGTGGGTTTACCGAACAGCCCCTTCAGGGCGGGCAGCGGTGGCTTGAAGCGGATCTGTCCCCGCTTGCCTTCCAGCGACTCCAGCAGCGACGTTTCTTCTCCGCAGATGTAGGCACCGGCGCCCATCCGGATTTCCAAGTCGAAAGCTTTTCCCGAACCGGCCACGTTGCTGCCGAGGTAGCCGGCTGCCGCTGCGTTGGCAATCGCTTCGTCGAGAATCTGCTGGGTCAGCGGATATTCGGAGCGCAGATACACATAGCCCTTGGTAGCACCCACCGCGATGCCGGCAATGATCATACCTTCGATGAGCGACAGCGGGTCGCCCTCCATGATCATTCGGTCGGCGAAAGTGCCGCTGTCGCCCTCATCGGCGTTGCAAACGATGTATTTCTGGTCAGCCTCCGCGTCAAGCACGGTTTTCCATTTGATCCCGGTGGGGAAAGCGGCGCCGCCACGACCTCGCAGGCCGGAATCGAGTACCGTCTTCACGACATCGGCGCCGCTGAGGGCCAAGGCCGCACGCAGTCCGGCGAAGCCACCCAGTTTCGTGTACTCGGCGACACTGGTGGCAGCAATCAGACCGCAGCGAGCAAAAGTCAGGCGTTCCTGTTGCTTGAACCAGGGCAGGGCATCCACCGACCCCAGTGCCAGCCTGTGCTGCCCGCCAGTCAGGAAATTGGCATCGAACAGATCGGGGATGTCCTCGAGTTGCACCGGACCGTAGCCGACCCGCCCAGTAAAGGTTTCCACTTCGATCAGCGGCTCGAGGAAGCATGCCCCCCGCGAGCCGTTGCGAACGATCTCGATCGGCAGATTACGATACTTCGCCTCGGTGCTGATGGCCTCCACCAGCATTTCGGCGCCAAGGGAAGATGCGGTGGTTTCGCGTGGAATATAGAGTCTGGTAGTCATCGCGGCGCTGCCTCGGTCACTTGCTGACTGCGGCCTTTTCGGCCAGTTGTTGGGTCAGGGCCTTGAACGACGCCGGACTGACGCGGCCGTAGGTCTGCTTGTCGACCATGATGTTAGGGGAGCAAGCACAATTGCCGAGGCAATAGACTTTCTCCAGTGTGAAGAGTCCATCTGCCGTCGTTTCGTGGAAATCGCAGGCAAGCAGCTGCTTTATCGCGGCGCTCAGCTCTTCAGAACCCATGGCTTGGCAGGCTTCGGCCTGACAAACACGGATGGTGTAGCGGCCGGGTTTGCTGCGACGGAAGTCGTGGTAGAAGCTGGTCACCCCATGCACCTCGGCACGGCTGACGTTGAACAGTTTTGCCAGCATCGGCAGGGCCGCTTCGTCGACGTAGCCGAAGGTCTGCTGCAGCTTGTGCAGGGCGTTGATCAGGGTGCCGGGCTGGTCCTTGAATTCCTGGACGACACGGGTCGCTTCATCGAGGCTGAATTCCTGCAGTTTGGCAGGACTGACTACGGGCATCATAGGCGAGACATCCACTCCTGTTGCGCTGACAGCCGCCGCCGCGGTGGGCGACAGCGTCGGGCCGAACCGGACGGTTCGGCTGAAAAAAGTCTAGCATGGCGGCTCGACCGCCAGCAATGAAAGCAATCCGACGCGATGCTACGGTTGCCGGGACTCTGGCACAAGTGACATGACGGGCAATTTACGGGTCGGCTCAAGCACTTAGCGCATATCCAGCCTTGGCCGGCCGCCGCGCCGCATCCGCGCAGGCAGGGCAGGCGGGTCCTCGGCTGTCGGTCGTGGCCCTGCCGAGTTCAATCGAGCAGGCGGAACCCGCCGTGATAGACGTTGCAGCCCCGGTCACCGAGGAACCCGATCAGCGTCACGTTGTATTCCTGGGCCAGCTCTACGGCCAGCGAACTTGGCGCACCCACCGCCGCCAGCAGGGGCGCGCGGGCTGCCAAGGCCTTTTGCAGTAATTCGAAGCTGGCGCGGCCACTGACCAACAGGCCAAGATGACTCAGGGGCAGTTGCTGCTGGCGCAGGTAGTGTCCCACTAGCTTGTCCATGGCGTTGTGGCGACCCACGTCCTCGGTGACGTGGAGCAGCATGCCGCTGCGGTCGAAGGTTGCCGTTGCATGGTTGCCGCCGGTCATGCGGAACAGGTGCTGTCGCTCTGCCAGTTGGCGCGAAAGCTGCTGAAGTACGCTGTACCTTATCGCAAAATCCCCTTGCGGCAGCGCTTCGAAGCCAGCCTGGCTGAGGTTCTCCAGGGAAGACTTACCGCAGACGCCGCAGCTGGAGGTGGTATAGAAGTTACGCTCCAGTCGCTGTGGGTCGAATACCACGTCATCGTGCAGCTCGATGCGTACGACGTTGGCGCCAACCTGAGTCAGCTCTGCGACGGCCGCGAGCTGTGGCACGAGACCCTCGCCGTGCAGGAAGCCCAGCGCGAGGGCCAGGTCATCGCCGGGGGTTCGCATCGTGATGGCAACGCTGCGATGCAGTCGACCCCGTCGCAAGTCCCGGTAACCAAGCCGTATTTCCAGCGGCTCCTCGACCGCCAGCGTATCGAGCTCCCGACGCACATTCCCGCCACGACGACGCTCGATCATTACCTGGGTGCTGGACAGTTCGGCGAGGGTCATGACGTTTCAATCCCGTGTGTTTGCCTGCAGTTCATTGCTGGCATCGGTGGTGCGCCACATGCGTACGGACTTGATGAGCTTGTCCTTGGTTTGCAGGATTTCGGCATGATAGCCCGGCAAGCGCAGTCCCGTGGGATTGTCGGGGATGTTTTCCAGCAACTCTGTCAGCAGGCCATTCAGTGTCTTGGGACCATCGATGGGTAATTGCCAGTCGAGTGCCCGGTTTATGTCGCGTATCGTTGTGCTGCCGTCGAATACATAACTGCCGTCGGCCTGAGGAAAGATGTCGCCTTGGCTCGCCAAGGGTGCGCTGGACAGGTGGCTGGCGATATCCCCCAGCAGATCCTGGAGGGTTACAAGGCCATTGACCACGCCGTACTCGTCCACGACGAGCGCCATGCGCCTGCGATTCTGCTGAAAATTGCGCAGCTGCACGGGCAAGGGCGTACTGTCCGGCACAAAATAGGCATCCTGGGTCAGTTCCAGCAGCGCTGCCTTGTTCCGCTGCTCCATGGTCAGCCAGCGGCAGGCGCTGCGCAGGTGAAGCACCCCAACCACGTTGTTCAGGTCCTGCTTGAAGACGGGCAGTCGAGTGTGGTGGCTGTTGCGCATTGCAGCCGTCAAGCTGTCGAGATCGTCATCGATGTCGATGCCGACGACTTCCGGGCGAGGCACCATGACGTGGGCGACCGTCGTGCTTTGGAGGTCCAGCACATTGAGCTGCATCCGCTCGCGACCCAGCGGGGCGCGCGCCGCCGATTCGTCGATGCGAAGATGCAGTGCCTGCTGGTCGGCCCAGTCTCTCGCCGATGCCTGGCGCAGCCCTGTGATGTTCAGCAACACGGTTGCGCCCAGTGCCAGTACCCGGGCGATCGGATACAGGGACTGTGTCAACCAAAGCGCCGGTCCGGCCAGCAGGTAGGCAAGCGGCTCGGGATGCAGGGCCGCCAGCCTCTTCGGCGCCTGTTCCGCTGCCACCAGCAAGAGCAAGGCCACCAGCAGGGCCAGGGACAGGGCTGCTGGTTCTCCCCAGGCGTCCAGCGTCAGCAAGGTAGTCAGCGACACGGCGGCGCCGTTGCTCAGGCAGCGACAAAGTTGTAGGACGGCCAGAAAACGGTTGGCTCGCTGCAGCAGAGCGGCGGCCCGCAGGGCACCACGGCGTTTCTGCCGGATGTGCTGGCGCAGGCGGTGACGGTTGAGCGCCAGCATGGCTGTTTCGGTGGCCGACAGCAGGGCCGACAAGAGCATCGACAGCACGAGAGCGGCGCAGAGTACTGCGAGCCTGTCTGGGGAATCGATGGGGTTCACGGATTGCTCGGCAGGCGAGTCAGACGCGATCCAAAACCAGTTCCAGCACGAACTTGCTGCCGAAGTAGGCCAGGATCAGGACAAGAAAGCCGCCCAGTATCCAGCGCAGGGCCAGCTTGCCGCGCCATCCTCGACGGTGGCGTCCCCACAGCAGAATCCCGAATACCAGCCAGGAAACCAGGGTCAGGACCGTCTTGTGGGCCAGGTGCTGGGCAAACATGTTCTCCATGAACAGGAAGCCACTGACGATGACCGCCAGCAGGGCAAGGAAGCCCGCCTGAATGATCTCGAAGAGCAGTTGCTCCAGGGTCTGTAGCGGTGGCAGGTGGCGCAGGGCGGTCGAGAAATGGTG
>CANGUU010000058.1 GCA_947457195.1 Gammaproteobacteria bacterium | reverse complement strand
GCCATCGCCGCCCGCATCCTGCCCGAAGACGATGCCGGACCGGGTGCCGTGAGCGGCGGGGTGATCTATTTCATCGATCGCGTACTGGGATCCAGTCGCCAGGAATGGCTGGGCTTGCTGCGCGAGGGCCTGCTCGAGCTCGACGCCCAAGCCGTGAGCCGCTACGGCAGCACCCGTTTTTCGACACTGGACAGCGCACAGCAGGACGCCCTGCTGCGGGCCATCGAGGACACGGAATTCTTCGTGACGCTGCGCACGCTCACCATGGCCGGCATGTTTGCGCTGCCCGAATACGGCGGCAATCACCACCACGCCGGCTACACACTGATCGGCTTCGGTCATCAACATGCGTGGCAGCCGCCGTTTGGCCATTACGATGCCGACTACATGGCGCGGGGTGAATAGACATGGCTGATGCCGCAATGCCGCGTTACTCCACCCGTGTGCCGGTGGACTTTGTGGTGATCGGTTCGGGTGCCGCAGGTGGGATCGTCGCCAAGGAGCTGTCCAGCGCCGGGCTGTCGGTGGTGGTGCTGGAGCAGGGCCCGCACCTGAAGGCGCAGGATTTCACGCATGACGAGTGGGCCTACAACCACAACGAGGAGCTGGTTTGGGGGCGCCGCAAGGGCCACCCCCAGACCTTCCGTCGCAGCGCCGACGAGAAAGCCCGCGTCGTGGATGGCGCCGTTTTGAGCTATGCCCACAACGTGGGTGGCAGCAGCGTGCACTTCTCCGGAAATTTCTGGCGGCTGCGTCCGATCGACTTCCATGAGGCAAGCGAGGTGGGACTGATTCCGGGCACCACACTGGCAGACTGGCCGCTCAGCTACGAGGAGCTCGAGCCCTACTACACCAGGGTGGACTGGGAGATCGGCGTATCGGGTCTTGCTGGCCCCTGGGACCCACCGCGCTCCCGTGGCTACCCGTGCAAGCCGATGCCGGTGAAGTCATCTGGTGTGCTGCTAGAGCGCGGCGCCAAGGCGCTGGGCTGGACCGCCTATCCCGCGCCCGTGGCAATCCTCTCGGAGGCCCACAATGGCAGGCCGCCATGCATACACTGCGGCTTCTGCAACGGCTTTGGCTGCGAAATCAATGCCAAATCGTCTTCCATGGCCACCATGATCCCGCTGGCGCTGGCGTCGGGGCATTGTGAATTACGCACCGGCTGCACCGCGGCGCGCATCGAAACGGACGAAAACGGCCGCGTCACGGAAGTCGCCTATTGGGAAGCGGATGGCACGCTGCAGGCACAGCGCGCCAAGGCCGTGGTGCTGTGTGCCAACGGTGCCGAGACGCCGCGGTTGCTGTTTCTTTCCGAATCTGCACGCATGCCGGATGGCCTCGCCAACAGCAGTGGCATGGTCGGTCAAAACCTGATGTTCAACGGCTCATCGCGTGTCGTCGGTCTCTTCGAGCATGAGGTGAACGCTCACAAGAGCATCGCTACCACGCGCGTCGTCCACGACTTCTACACCATCGACCGCAAGCATGGCTTCTACGGCGGTGGCGGTATCGACGAGCGGTCGATATCCGCCGGCAGGCCGCTGCAGGCGGCGCTGGGCGGCAGCATCTTCGGCAGCAGCCACTGGGGTAGCGAGTTCAAGCGGAACCTGGCCCTGGAATTCACCCATACGGCCTCCTTCAATGGCCACTGCACATCGCTGCCACTGGCCAGCAACAACGTCACGCTGGACCCGGACGTCAAGGACACATGGGGACGGCCTGCCCTGCGTACCACGTTCATGAACCACCCGGACGACTTTGCCACCATGAAGTTTTTCATGGAGCGCTCTGTCGAGATGATGGAAGCGGTGGGCGCGCTCAAGATCGATTCCTCCTACAACCAGACCGGCCAGACCGGGGGCGTGCATCTGCTCGGCACCTGCCGCATGGGCAATGACCCCGCCTCCTCGGTGGTGGATCGCTTCAATCGTTCGCACGACGTCGAGAACCTTTTCATCGTGGATGGCAGCAGCATGGTCACCAGCGGCCGCGGCCAACCAACCATGACGATCATGGCACTGGCCTTTCGTGCAGCAGATCACATCATTGCCGCCGCCAGGCGCGGCGACATCTGACTTCATCGAAGCCCAAGAGGAGCTACCGCCATGCGCTCGTTCTCGACCCTCGCCGAGCAGGGTATGGACATGGGGCACGTGGTCAAAATGACCGCGTTCCTGGTGGGTGTACCCGAGCTGGAGGGGCGCATGGACTCGGTCGACCTGGCATGGTCGTCGAGATCGACGCGAGTGCGGCGGCCAGCAAGTGAGTGTTGCCGACGCCCCTGCCTCTATCTGCTAAGCCCACTCACTGACCGGCCTGTTCCACCATGTAGCGTACGGCGCTGCTGATCTCGGCGTCGGAAAGGTCGGGGCGTTCCCCCTTGCGTGGCATGACGCCGGTCTTGCCGGTGAATCCGGTGAGCGCGTGGCTGATGAGCGTGTCGACGCCCTGGGCGATGCGGGGGGCCCAGGCCTCCGCCGACCCGAGCGGGGGTGCACCGCCCACGCCCGGGGGCGCATGACAGGCAATGCACACCTGGCGGTACACCTGGGGTCCGGTCAGCGGGGCAGGCGCTCTGCGGCCCACCCCGGCTGCCGCCTCTTGGGCGGGCTGTGCCTCGGCCGCCAGTGCCAGCCCTGTCCCGAGCAGGCTCACCGCCAAGCACAGGTGGTGCAGGGGTCGGACGGCGCAGTGCCAAGCGGGGCTCTGCATGGGGCTGTTCCTCGTCGGTACGGACTGAAGGCACGCGATAGTGCCGCAAGTCGCCGAGGTTGCCAAACCTTCGCGGGGCGCTGAATAATCGCGGAGCTTCGCTTCCAGGGGCGAGCGCCAACACAAGAATATGTCAACGTCAGGGGAGTCCCGTTCCATGCACACATTACGCCGGTTGTTCCTTCCGTCCGTGTTGGTCACCGCGGCACTGGCCTGGGGTGTCGCTACGGCCGCAGAGCATGAGCACGACGAGGCTGGCGAACTGCTGCCGACCGTGAGCGCGGTCAAAGCCGGCCCGTGGTCTGACCCTGCCACCTGGTCGGGCACGACCCTGCCGCAACCGGGGGATCTGGTCAGCATCGCCGCCGGCATGGAGGTGGTGCTCGATGTCAGCCCACCCGGGCTGCACGGCATGCTGCTCGATGGGTCGCTGCGCTTCGCCGACGACAAGGACCTCGAACTCACCACCGAGTGGATCCTGATGCGGGGCTCCCTGCAGATCGGCAGCGAGAGTCGTCCGCATACCCGCAACGCCACCATCACCCTCACCAACGAGATACCGGACGAAAACATCAACGGCATGGGTGACCGCGGCATCATGATCGTCGGCGGCACGCTCAATCTGCACGGTGACCGGGACAATGCCTGGACCAAGCTCGCCGCCACCGCCGAGGCCGGCAGTTCCCGCATCGAAGTGCTGAATGCCCGCGGCTGGCGCATTGGAGACACAGTCGTGCTGGCCTCCACCGACTTCAATCCGCGTCAGGCGGAAACCCGGCGTCTGGTCGCCGTCGACGGCAACACGCTCACGCTCGATATGCCGCTGCAATACATGCACTTCGGCAAGATCACCTACGGCGTGGACGAGCGCGGCGAAGTCGGCCTGCTCACGCGCAACATCAAGGTGCAAGCCTCGGCGGATGCCGAAAGCTCCTATCTCGGCGGCCACATCATGGCGATGGCCGGTAGCCGCATGACCGTGGCTGGCGTCGAACTCACCCGCATGGGCCAGCACCTGACGCTCGCCCGCTACCCGATCCACTGGCATATCAACGGCGACGTGACCGGTCAGTACATCCGCAACTCCGCCATCCACGACACCTACAACCGCTGCGTGACCATCCACGGCACCGACAACCTGCTGGTGGAAAACAACGTCACCTACAACACGGTAGGCCACTGCTTCTTCATGGAGGACGGCATCGAAACCGGTAACCAGGTGCTCAGCAACCTCGGCATCCAGACCAAGTGCCATCCGATACTGCCCTGCGAGCCCACCAACCTGACCCTGCCACATCAGTCGACGGCCGGGCAGAAGTCCGAGCACGTGCTGCTGCCCTCCGACAACACGGCCTCCACGTTCTGGATCACCAACCCCGACAACACCTACCGCGGCAACGTGGCGGCCGGCTCCGACCAGGTCGGCTTCTGGATGGCCTTCCCCACCCACCCCACCGGCGCCTTCGAAGGCACGGAGATCAGCGCCCGCACCTGGCCGGGCCGCAGCAGACTGCGGGAATTCCGTGGCAACACCGCGCATTCCAACTTCGATGGCCTCATGCTCGACCGCGGCCCGCGGCCCGACGGCACCTTCGGTATCGCGGGTCCCAACCTGATCAGCCGCGCCGATCCAGCCGACGACAAGAGCGAGATCCTGGTGGCACATTTCGACGACTTCACTGGCTACAAGAACCGCAATGGGGCCGTGTGGGGTCGCGGTGAGCTGCACCTCTACACGAACCTGAAACTGGCCGACAACGCCATCGGCTACACGCATGCTTCCGGTGCTCCCGGGGCGGCGGCCTACACCTCGCGCGTGGTGGATTCACTGTTCGTCGGCGAAAGCGAAAACATCGGCAACCCCAGCACGCCCGAGGAAATTGCCTACGGCCGCAGCCTACCGGCTGCCGCCGCCGACTTCCCGATCCGCGGCTACGAGTATTACGACTTCCACCACGAGGTGGAGAATGTCACCTTCGTCAACTATCAGGCCAACGAGCTGCGTGACGCCGGCGCCCTCTCCTACCTGCTGTTCACCAGCTTCGGCATGAGCACCTCCAACTGGGTGAAGGGCATCAAGTTCGAGAACGCCAAACCGGTGAGTTTCCCGCCCATCCAGAAGCGCTGGGCCTCCGACTACGGCCGTAGCGCAGCCTACAAGAGCGCCGCCTTCCATGACCTCGACGGGTCGGTCACCGGCAAGCCAGGCGCCTACGTCGTCATGGACAACGGTATCGCCGCCGACGAGACCAGCTGCGAAATGAAGCCAAGTTGGAACGCTGCCGTGTGCATGGGCGACATGGGTCGCTTCAGCATTGCAGGCAACTTCAGCGGCTTTCAGGCCGGGCCGATCACTAACCCCATCATCCTGCAGCGCAACGGCAAGCGCTTCGAATACACGGGCGGCGCCACTCTCGGCAGCGGTACCGAACTGCGGGTGGAAACCGCGCGGCCCACGCTGACGCTGGCGCTGTCGGAGATGGACCAGGGCTCCTACGTGATCTTTGAACTGCCCGAGTTCGCCAGCGCGGCGAGCGGCAAGCAGCAGAGCAGCCTGGACGCGCTCAAGCAAGCCGGTGAAACCTCGTGGTTCCGCGATGACGCGGCGCTGTGGGTCAAGCTGGTGGCCGATGCCTCGGCGGCTGCCAACACCGATCGCGGCCCTGGCGGCGCACCGACCGGCCCCGGCGCGCCGGCTGCTGTGCCAGTCGGCGGAACCCGCATCGACGTCAGCCGCTGACGACCGCTCCGCTGCCCCCGGAGGACAGCGGAGCACACTTGCGGCGAGCGGCCGGGTAGCCGCGGCGGTACGCTGCAAGCAAAACAACAACAAGGAGGCCTGCCATGGGAGCCGACACGCGGCGTTTGTTGGGTGAGGGCCCTCCGGCACCGAACTACACGACGGAAAGCAGCGCTGTGCTGCAGGCCGAACTGCGGTGCATCAATGCCGTTGAGCGGCGAGCAGCCAGCACCGAGGACTGCCTGGCTCTGGCATTCTCCGGCGGTGGTATCCGCTCGGCCTCTTACGGCATGGGGTTGATGCAGGCGCTGGCAGCGCATGACAAGCTGGTCCTGATGGATTACCTGTCGAGCGTGTCTGGGGGTGGCTACCTGAGCTCTGCCCTCACCTGGTATCTCAGCTGCAAGGACCAACAGGGCCAGGCACGCTTCGATTGCGGTAATCGCTTTCCGTTCGGCAAGAAAGGCGTCGGCAACAAGTTCGGCCGCAGCAGCACGGTGAGCAACCTGCTCAACTACCTGCGCCTGCACGGCAACTACCTGATGCCCGGCAAGGGTCTCGGCCTGCTCGCCTTCGTCGCCACCTTCCTGCGCGTGATGGCAGGCTCCTTCACCGTGTACTTCGCACTGCTGACGCTGTGCTTCGTGCTGCTGATCTTTCTGGTGAGGGCGGTGCTCGTTTTGCTACTGAAGTGCGTTGATGTGCTGCCCAAGGACCTGGGCTTCGCGGCGGCCTTGGGTCGTTTGACCGAACACCCGTTTTCTGCCTTGTTTCTGACGCTGTGCGGTGTGAGTGTGCTGCTATTCCTTCTGCGAACCGTGATTTTTTCCTGGAAAACCTACAGGGGAGTGAGCGCCTACAGCACCGATGTAAACACCCAGATTCGTCTCGGGACGCTGCTGAAATTCAGTCTAGGGACGCTGCTGCTCGGACTGCTGCCCTTCGTAGCCGGGAAGATGGAACATGTGGCGAATCTCCTTCAGCTGGCTGCAGGCTCGACGTCGCTGGGAGCAGCACTCGGCTTCCTTGCCCACCGCCGCGAAATGATCAGTGAGAAAGGGCTGTCGCCCCTGCAGCTGACCCTGGCTGCCAGCCTGCTGCTGTGCGGCATCCTGCTCGGCGCCTATGGCGTGGCTGACACCATGGTTCAAGCACTGCATGACGCCCCTGAGGGGGCCAGCAATGCGATGCATCAAGCGCATGGCGTGGCTGACAACGCGAGGTGGTGGGGCGCCTGGCTTGGTCCGATTCTGTTGTTGCTCATCCTCTTCATCGCCTGGCGCAGCAACATCAACCTGGTCGGACTCAACCGCATGTACCGCAACCGCCTGATGGAGACCTTCATGCAGGCTCCGGCGACGGTGAACAGCGCCGTGTGGGCACAAGCCACTGCTGCGAACGAGGCCCTGCTGAAAGACATGTGCCAGGCACCCAACCACCGGCCCTACCACCTGATCAACTGCAATGTGGTGCTGCCGGATTCCGACAATGCCGGCTTCCGCGGCCGCAAAGGCGACAGTTTCGTCGTTTCGCCGCTCTTCTGCGGCAGCGATGCCACGGGGTGGTGCAGCACAGCCACCTATGGGGTCAATCGGCGTGACGCCGGTCTCACGCTCGCCACCGCCATGGCGATTTCCGGCGCAGCCGCCAATCCCAACGCCGGCATATCCGGTCAGGGACCCACCACGGACAAGGCCGTAGCGCTGGTGATGTCCTTGCTGAGCCTGCGCCTCGGGTTCTGGGCACACAACCCTGCCGGCGGCAGCACGCTGAACGACAAGCCGAACTTCCTGCTGCCAGGCTTGCAGGCCCTGTCGCCGTTCCGCTGGAGTCTGAAGAAGAGTCGATTGATCGAGTCTGGGCAGTCAGAGAAGGAGGCCTGGATAGAACTCACCGACGGCGGCCACTTTGAAAATCTCGGGCTGTACGAGCTGCTGCGCCGACGCGTGAGGCTGGTCGTGGTCAGCGACGCTTCGGAGGATCGCCAGTTCCGCTTCGCCGACCTGGCCAACGCCGTGGAAAAGGCGCGAGTCGATTTCGGTGTGAAGGTGACTTTCGACGAGACCTATTCGCTGCGTGATCTCGAACCGGGTTCGGCCGCGCGGGCCAGTGCTGTCCCCGACCTGGCGAATGCCGCGTGGGGGCAGGACACGGCGAAGCGCGGCTTCGCGCTCGCGCGCCTCGACTACCCGGCGCTGCTGAACAGCCACGGCGAGGAAGAACGTGCCGAGACTGCCGGCTGGCTGGTGTACGTGAAGCCCACGCTGGTACCGAACATCGGCATCGATGTGGTCAGCTACCGGCGGCGGTATCCGGAGTTTCCACACCAGAGCACCGCTGACCAGTTCTTCGACGAGGTGCAGTTCGAAGCCTATCGCGAATTGGGGTACCAGACCGGTGAGCAACTGCTGCGGGCGCTGTCTTCACCCTCGGGCGAGGCCTGCCAAGCGCTGCAGCAGGTTGGCGATTTGCTGAAGTGCAGAGCTGACTGACGCCTGCGGGCAGCCCCGTTCAACCACACGTGATGCGCGTCGCCACATCGAATTGGATGAGCACGGTAGCGCGATCGAGCCGGTAGTCCCGCGTCATAGGATCATTCGGGCCACCGGAGCGCACAGTGCTGATGCCGGGCAGCGCCAGCAGGGCGGCGCGCACATCGGCCAGGGGCTTGCCGAGCAGCGCAGGGAAGCGTGACTCCTGCAGCAGACAGCCCTCAGGAGCCGGCACCTGTGCACCCCCGGTGGGAGCAGCAGCGATTGCCAGCACATAAGGCCGCTGGCTGTAGTGCAGCACGCCGTCGGCGCCCCGGTAGCCCACGAAGAGCGGGAAGTTGCCGCTGCTGCCGAGTGCGCCGCTGAACCACTCCACTTCGGTATCGGCCGTCAGCAGAGTGGCGATCCGGAAAGGCAGCAAGTCGCTCATCTGGCCAGACCAGGGCAGGAAGGAGCCATTGCTGCTGCGCATGAGGAATTTGCCCTCTACCGCCACCACCAGGAAGAGATCAGCGCGCGTGCCGACCTGCGCCGCCTCCGGTCGCACGCGACCGACCGCGCGAATGACGTCGGCCGGACCCGCTCCATGGCGCCAAGTGGTGCCATCCATGGTAAGACCCACGGCGAACGTGGCATTGGTGTCGACGCTCTGGCTGCCGGCAGGCGGCAGGCGGAGCCCTCCGAGTTCTGTCGGCAGTACGGCTTGGGCGAAACAGGCGCGGCCCAGCAGGACAGTCAGGACCGAGGCCAGCAAGAGGAGACGCTTCATGGTGATGACCTACGGGACGGACCGCCGCAGCAGGATTTACGGCGCCAGCACCTGCTCGATGGCGGCCAGCAGTTTCTTGTCGTCGGGACCAGTGTTGCTGCCGTAGTGGGCGATCACGCTACCGTCTCTCCCCACCAGGTATTTATTGAAGTTCCAGCTGGGCTTGCCAGCCTGCTGCAGATGACGGAACACCGGATGAGCGCCGTCGCCGCGCACCTTCACCACACTGGTCATCGGGAAAGTCACCCCGTAATTGACGTAGCAGACCTCGGCGGTTTCCGCCGCGTCGTTGGCTTCCTGGAAGAAGTCGTCGGACGGAAACCCGATCACCACCAGGCCGCGATCGCGGTAGCGCTGGTAGAGCGCTTCCAGACCCTCGAACTGCGGTGTGTAACCACAGAAGCTGGCGGTGTTGACGATCAGTACCGCCTTGCCGGTCGTGAGCGCGCACAGGTCGTGCTGCTCCTCGCGGTGCAGCATGCCGATGCTGTGGTTGAGCCAGCTGGCGCAGCCTTGCTGTCCCGGTGCGACACTGCTCTGCACGGCGACTGCCGGGGCCTGCGCCTGCGCCGCGGGCGCCAGTGCGGCACCGAGGGCGAGGGCACTTCCAACGAAGGTCATCAGACGTTTCAGCATGGTGTTGTGCTCCTGACAGGTTCAGAGGGTAAGGATAAAGGCCGTGACGTTCTCCATGTCGGCCGCGCTGAGCGTGGCGGCCTGGCCCCACATCAGCGCGCTTTGCTGGCCACGCGTCTGGTTGTTCTTGTAGGCGGTGAGCGCTTCCATGACGTAGTCGTGGTCGCGGCCCACGAGGGCGGGACCGACCACGCCCTGCCCCTTGTCACCATGGCAGGCCTGGCAGACGGCTGTGTAGGTCTTGGCCCCGAGCTCTTCCGGGCTGGCCGCCGCCTGCTCGGCACTGAGCTTGGCCTGGCGGTCGGCTTCGGCGACGACCCAGTCGTCGTAGCACTCGCCTTGGCAGGTGTGTACACCGGGCCGGCCCTTGACGTCCAGCTTGCTGTAGCTGACGGCGATCGCGGCGGAACAGATCAATGTGATGGCAATGGGTATGACGATGTCTTTCATGGCTCCTCCTGGGAGCCGCCTGTACGGAACCCTGCCGGATGGGGATCACCCCAGCCCCTGCGACAAGCGCGGCGACAGCCGGCTCGGGAGCGTCTCGACGGGCACGCGGCGCTGCGGCGCTTTCAACCCGTGGCAGCGGCCGGCAGGGCCAACTCTCGCAGCCCCGGACCGAAGAACATCTGCGGATTGGACGCCGGAAAGTTGCCACTGCGCTCCTGGTCACGCACGCAGCGCCGTACGGCGTCGGCCAGCGGCCCCCAGCGCTCGTGGCGCGGCCAGGCATCGAGAAAGCACTGGTCGAAGAAGGTGTAGCGGTTGTTGTTCGAGCAGCCGAACGAGGTGAGGTCGGCGGCACTGGCGGTCAGCACGATGCGCTCGGGGCGGGTGATGCCCGGCCGCAGGTAAACGCCGCTGAAGCAGGCCGACACCACCAGTATCGTCGGTCGCGGTGCGCAGGCATTGAGCATGGACTCGAGGCGGGTCGGTCGTACGAAGGCCATTGGCGTATCGGCCGACATGGCGAGACCGTCGGGAGCGCCATGGCCGGTGAGGTAGACGAGGCAGCCTTCGTTTGCCTGCGGCGTCAGGCCGGCCAGCGTACTCTCCAGCGCCCGCAGACCGGCTGGCTGCCAGCGTGGATCGCTGCTGGCATGCAACTCCGTGAAGGAGACCACCGTGGGCTGGTCACGCAACACGGCAGCAAAATCGGCCACGAAGTTGTCGAACACATGCTGCTCGTTGCCGACGGCCGCCAGCACCACGTGCCAGCGCGTCGCAGGCTCGGCGGCAGAGACCGCGCCAGCCAGCAGGGCCAGCAGCAGAGACAGGGCGGCGTGCTTCATCGGCGAGACTCTGGCGATGGTGGGGAGGGACAGCGTTTGGCTTTGCAGCATACCGGATGCCCGCCGCGCGTGTCAGGGCCGCCGCGCCGGAGGTCGCCTGGCCTGCCCGCTTCCGCTAGAGTGCGGGGAGGCTTTCACAGGAACCGCAGCATGGCTATCCACCCGCGCGCGGGGCAGCGCGCCCTGCCCTCCGATCTCGTCGATCTGGCCGCCCTCGAGCAGGCCTACTACCAGAGGCAGCCCGACCCCGCCAACCTCGCCGAGCGCGTGGCTTTCGGCACCAGCGGGCACCGTGGGTCGCCACTGGCGGGTACCTTCAATGAAGCCCACATCCTCGCCATCACGCAGGCGCTCTGCGAGTACCGTCGTGCCGCCGGCATCGACGGCCCCCTGTTCCTCGGCCGCGACAGCCACGCAGCATCGGCGCCGGCGCTGCGTTCAGCACTGGAAGTACTGACAGCCCACGGGGTACACACCTGCATCGATGCTGCCGACGGCTACACGCCGACGCCGGCCATTTCGCACGCCATTCTCCGGCACAACAGGCAGCCAGGTGCCGCCAGAGCCGACGGCATCGTCATTACACCCTCCCACAATCCGCCGCAGGACGGTGGCTTCAAGTACAACCCGCCGCACGGCGGGCCGGCCGATACCGATGTGACCCGCCGTATCGAGCAGCGCGCCAACGAACTGCTGGCCGCTGGGCTGCGCGGCGTGCAACGCCTGCCGACCGCCGAGGCACTGCGGGCGGACTGCATCCACCGCCATGACTACATTTCGCACTATGTCGGCGAGCTCGACCAGGTCATCGACCTCGACGTACTGCGCGGCAGCGGCCTACGGGTGGCCATCGATCCGCTCGGTGGCTCGGCGGTGCACTACTGGGGCCCGATCGCCGAGCGCTGCGGGCTTGATCTCGTCAACGTCAACCCAACCGTGGATGGCCAGTTCGCCTTCATGACGCTGGACTGGGACGGCAAGATCCGTATGGACTGTTCATCACCCTACGCGATGGCAGGGCTGCTGGCACGCAAGGATGACTACCGGCTGGCCTTTGGCAACGATACCGACAGCGACCGCCACGGTATCGTCACGCCACAGGGCCTGATGAATCCCAACCACTACCTCGCCGTTTGCATCGACTACCTGTTCCGCCATCGGCCGCAGTGGTCGCCAGCGGCCGGCGTGGGCAAGACCATCGTGTCCAGCAGCATGATCGACCGGGTGGCCGCGGCGCTGGGTCGCCCGCTGCTGGAGGTACCGGTCGGCTTCAAGTGGTTCGTGGGCGGCCTTGCCGACGGCAGCTTGGGTTTTGGTGGCGAGGAGAGTGCTGGCGCCTCGTTCCTGCGCCGCGATGGTACGCCGTGGAGCACTGACAAGGACGGCATCATCCTCAACCTGCTGGCGGTCGAACTACTGGCGCGTACCGGCCGTGATCCGGCCGAGCACTACGCCGCCCTCACCGCCCGCTTCGGCGCGCCCGTCTACGAGCGCATCGATGCGCCCGCGAGCCGCGCGCAGAAGGCCGTGCTTGCCAAGCTGTCGGCAGCAGATCTCGGGTCCACGACGCTCGCTGGCGACCCGATCACAAGTGTACAGACGCAGGCGCCTGGCAACGGTGCAGCCATAGGCGGCGTGAAAGTGAACACGGCGCAGGGCTGGTTCGCGGCGCGTCCCTCAGGCACGGAGGACGTCTACAAGCTCTATGCCGAAAGCTTCCGCGGTGCCACGCATCTGGCACAACTGCAGGAGGAAGCGCAGGCGCTGGTGCTCGGCGCCTTCGCCCGGGCGGGGGTCTGAGCCCATGGTCATCTACGGAGTGGCGCTGCTGGCCGCCTGTCTGCTTGCCGGGCAGTATGCCGGAGACCTGCTGGGCCTGTGGCTGGGCGTGCAGGCCAACGTCGGCGGCGTCGGCATCGCCATGCTGCTGCTGGTGCTGGCGTCGAGCAGCCGTGCCCTGCGCCCGCTCGTCACGGATGAGGCGGCGGGCGGTATCCGCTTCTGGGGCGCCATGTACATCCCGATCATCGTCGCCATGGCAGCCGGCCAGAACGTGGTGGCCGCGGTCGACGGCGGGTTGCTGGCGCTGCTGGCCGGTGCCTTCGCCACGCTGACCTGCTTCCTGCTGGTGCCGCTGCTGAGCCGCTGGGGACCACCTGGCACACCGCTGCCACCGCCGGAATCCGTGGACAGCGCAACGGGAGCGCCGCGTTGATGCAAACCCTGGTCAACGTGATCGCCGCCAACGGACTCGTCACCGCCTTCGCGCTGGTCGGGCTCACCGTCTGGCTGTCCCACTGGCTGTCGCGCGTACTTACCCACGGCCGCATCCACGGCTCGGCCATCGCCATCCTGCTCGGGCTGGCTGCGGCGTTCTGGGCAGGCAAGGCGACCGGCGGCACTCGCGGCGTGGCGGACATCGGCCTGCTGAGCGGACTGGGCGTGATGGGCGGCGGCATGCTGCGTGATTTCGGCATCGTCTCCACCGCCTTCGGCGTACAGCTCAGCGAGCTGCGGCGGGCCGGCGCCATCGGTGTGGTGTCGATCTTTACCGGTGTGCTGGTGGCCTTCGTGGCCGGCGCAGCCGTGGCGCTGACCTTCGGCTACCGCGACGCGGTGAGCATCACCACCATCGGGGCCGGTGCGGTCACCTACATCGTAGGCCCGGTGACCGGGGCGGCCATCGGCGCCAGCTCCGAGGTGCTGGCGCTCAGCGTGGCGGCGGGCGTGGTGAAGGCCGTGCTGGTGATGGTGGTCACGCCGCTGGTGGCACGTTTCATCGGTCTCAACAACCCGCAGAGCGCGATGGTGTTCGGCGGCCTGCTCGGCACCACCAGCGGTGTGGCCGGCGGACTCGCGGCCACCGATCCGCGGCTCGTGCCCTACGGGGCGATGACCGCCACGTTCTATACCGGCGTGGGTTGCCTGCTCGGGCCCTCGCTGCTGTATTTCTCGGTCCGGGCCCTGGTATAGCCGATGACGACGCTGCTGTTTCCCGCACTCGATTCCCGCAACACGTCCATCGCGCTGCGCGGCGCCAGTGGAGACTGGACCTACGCAGACCTGCAGCAAAAGGTCCTGCGGGTAGCGGCTGCACTGCTGGGCACCGCCGGCGATCTCGGCGAAGAACGCATCGCCTTCCTGCTGCCGGCCAGCGCCGACTACATTGCGGTGCTGCTCGGTCTGTGGCGCGCTGGCGGCATCGCAGTGCCGCTCAACGTGTCCGCTGCCCTGCCCGAGCTGGAGCATGCCCTGCACAGCGCCGGCGTCACGCGGCTGCTGCTGTCGCGCAACACGGAACCGGCCCTTGCAACAGCGCTGGGCGCCCTGTGCGAGGCGCTCGGTATCCGGCTTTTGCGCGTGGAAGATCTCGGTACCGGGGCAGAGTCGGCAACCAGGGCAGCGCTGCCGGACCTGTCACCGTCGAGACGCGCACTGATCCTGTTCACCAGCGGCACGACCAACAAGCCCAAGGGTGTGGTGAGTACCCACCACAACATCGCCACGCAGATCACCACGCTGCTGGCGGCCTGGCACTGGCAGCAGCAGGACCGCATCCCGCTGTTCCTGCCGCTGCATCACATCCACGGCATCATCAACATTCTGTGCTGCGCGCTGTGGCAGGGTGCCGAGCTGACCTTGTTTCCG
>CANGUU010000057.1 GCA_947457195.1 Gammaproteobacteria bacterium | reverse complement strand
CTCGATGAAGTTTTCGAGTTGGAAGAAGCGATCAGCATCGTTGCCGTTCGTGACCTTCGCAACCAGCTTTCCGGGTACAAGGTGATCGAGCAACTGCGTCCACTGGCCAGTGACGACCCGCTGATCCTCGCCTGCCGCGAGCAACATGGCATCATCGGGCTGTCGCAGCTCGACACCGAGGCGAGACGGCAGTTGCTGGAACTACTGCCCACGCTGCGGGAAAAAGGCCTGCTGATGCCGCTGCACTCCCCAGAGTTCCTGGAGGGCTTGCTCGTTCTCGGCGCAAAAAGTTCAGGCGCGGATTTCAATGATGCCGACCGCCTGTTCTTCCATAATCTCCTGAACTACTTGACGCCCATGCTCTACCGGCTCACGCCACTCGATACGCTTGAGCGTCTCTACAACGAAAACCAGCGCAAGCTGCACGAAGCCGAGATACAGCTGCTGCGTGCACAGAAGATCGAGTCCATCGTGCATGCCACCCGCCAGTGTCACCATGAGATCCGCACGCCACTCAACATCATCAAGCTCGGGCTGGGACGCATCAAGACACTGGACGATCTCGAAAGCTACAAGCAGGTAGCACGAGAGGAGATCAACAATGCGATCGAAATCGTCGATCAGACACTGATGATCACGGACATCAGCAAACCCGTGCAGCGTGCTCAGGTCGAAGTTGCCGTCAATGACGTGATTGCACGTTGCCTGCGCCTTGTCGACCGTAGTCGCTACAGTGTGCACGTGGAGTTGACCGAGCTGCCGCCGGTACTCGGCTCGGCGAGTGACCTGCAAGTGGTATTCACCAACCTGCTGCACAACGCCATGGAAGCCATGCCGGAGGGGGGTGCTCTTTCCCTCGTCTCCAGTGGGGAGGAGGACAAGATCGTCATCCGCGTGGAGGACACCGGTCACGGCATCCCCGACGACATCCGGACCCGGGTCTGGGAGCCGTATTTCAGCGGCAAGGGCGGTGGTGTAGGCAACAGCACGGCCGGGCGCGGCTGGGGGCTGACCATCGTGAACCGCATCATCGGGGAACACGGCGGCACCATCCAGTTTGCCAGTGAAGTCGGTGTTGGCACTCGCTTCACCATCACCCTGCCACTGCCGGTAGCGCAGCACTCAGCTGCACTCATCGACCTCAGCGCCTACCGCTCTTCAGCAAGCTGATTCTCTGCTCCAGCAGCAGTTCCCGCATGATTTCGGCTTCATGATCGTAGGCGATGCGCTTGAGTACGTGCAGCAGTTCGCTTTCCTCGATTGGCTTGGTCAGATAAGCCGACGCAAGCCCGTGCGTCGTGTCTTCGGCCTTGAGTCGCAGTTCGTTGTCGCTGTAGGCGGAGATGATGACCACCGGGATGTGGCGCTTGAAGGGGCTCTTGAGTTCCTTGGCACGCAGCACTTTGAGAAACTGTGCTCCATCCATGTTCGGCATCTGCCAGTCGAGCAGGATGCAGGCAATGTCATTGGTGAGAAAGTCAAAGCCGCGCTCATGCCGCCCCAGTTCGTCGAGTGCCTGCCTGCCGTCGTAGGCGATGAAGACGTTATAGAGACCAGTTTCCTCGATCACCTTGGCAGTCCAGCCCGCCTGCAACTGGTTGTCTTCTACCAGCAGAATTTTCGGCAGACCCTTGGCTTTGCCAGTACGGAACATCAGGGAGCGCTCCCTGACAGGCCTTGCCTGCGTGCCTTCAGGGCACGAACGAACACGTAGTGAGGCCCGAGAAAGAAACCTGTCACGACCATATAGGGCATGATGAGCAGCATGAACAGCGTATTGGCAAACACCCGCAGCATCGGGAAAGGCTCACTCGGATGGGTTCTTTCGATGCGCTGCCGGCTGTAATCGGCCAACTCGGCCGGCACGCCGCGAATCTCACTGGCCCAGATGGCCGAAATGTATTTCTGGTAACTGCGCCGCGGGTATTTTTTCCACAGCAGGATATGGTAACGATTGATCGCCGCCCAGTTTTCGTAAACCGCCAGGCACTTGAAAAACGCACCAGCCACCGCGCCGTAGACTAGGCTCCACAGCAGCAAGGCGGGGTAAAAAATGACGGCAGGCAAACGGGCAAACATAAGTGACAACGGATGGCCGCTATGTTAAGGAAGTATAGCCCATCGTACCGGCGCCGGCGTAAAACAGACCGGAACCTTCTTTAGTCCCCTCGCTGGCGCCCCCGGTCGGAGCTTTCCCCCATGCAAACCTTCATCGATCGCAATCGCGTCTATTTGCTGTTGCTGTACCTGCTGCTGTCGCTTGCCTACGCAGCGGTCGTACTGTCGATCGAGCAGGACAGAGTGGTGTTGCTTTGCTATCTGCTGGGACTGATTGGCTTCATCGTGTTGACTCATGAAGCCCTGTTGCGTGCGATCTCACAGGCCACCGGTCAGGCCATCCCCATCAGCGAGCTGAATTTTTTCAACTCCTTTCTGGACCTGAACCGCAAGATCCACCATCTGCTCGCAGCAGGCGACGTGCTCGCCCTTGTCCACGACACGTTGAAGGAACGCATTTATGTGAGTCAGGCCCATTACTTCCTCGGCCGCGAACTGCCCGGTGCCGAGCAGCCGGTCGTAAGCAGTCAAGCCTTGCCGATCCACTGCTGGCCGGAGGCCCGCCCTTACGCCTTCGATTTGGCTGAGCTGGCCAGGGAAGCGCTGTTGCGGAGAAAGGTGGTTGCCAAAGCCGAGGCAGGTACGTTTCTGCGCAGGGTATTCGACACCACCGAAACCTGTCTCATGATCCCGGTGATACAGAACGACTCGGTCCTTGCCATCCTGCTTCTCGGTCGCGCCGACAACGACAAACGCTTCAGCGACTTCGAATTGCAGGCGTTCAACTACTTGGCCAACCAGCTGACATTGATCCTCGATCGTATTCGTGTATACACGCAAAACCAGCAAAGAACCGCCATGGATCATGCGGAGAAATTACAGGTGATGCAGAGCCTGAGCGCCAACATCGCGCACGAGATGCGCACACCGCTTTCGGGTATCCGGGCCAGCATCACCGGCATCGAGGAATATCTGCCGCAGTTGCTCGACTGCCACCACTGGGCTGTGGAGAAGGACCCGCAGGACTTCCAACCCATCCGCGAAGACCATGTCGGCGCCCTGCTGGGGACCCCGCGGCGCATCATGCTGATGATCGATCAGGCCAATACGGTCATCGACATGTTGCTGATGAATCTGCGGGAAAACGCCCTCGATCGAAAGCAGTTCAACGTGATTGCGGGGCGTGACATCGTCAAACATGCCATGGATCGTTATCCCTTCAAAACCGGACAGCGCGAAAAGATCAGTCTGGATCTGAGGGAAGATTTTTCCTTTCTCGGCATCGAGAGTCTGTGCATCTACATCCTGTTTAATTTGCTGAAGAATGCTTTCTATGCAATCCAATCTGTGCAAAAGGGCGCCATCACCATCAGCCTAGAGCAGGACGGCTTCCATGGGATCATACGCTTCAGGGACACGGGCACGGGGATCGACCCGGCCATCCAGGCGCGGATCTTCGATGGGTTTTTCACGACCAAGCAGGAGGGAACCGGTGCCGGCCTGGCCTTCTGCAAACGCACGGTCGAAAGCTTCGGCGGCAGCATCTCCTGCCACTCGGTGCAGGGTGAGTACGCGGAATTCGTGATCCGGCTACCTGTGGTCGCGCACTGAGGACTCAGTGCACGATCTGCTGACTCAGGGCGTTGCTCTCGAGGAAGTTGCCATAGGGCACGATGAGCTTGCCCTGAAGGAAAGCCAGACTCTCGGCGCCGGTCACCGTCACGAAATAGGTGTGGGACGCCGAGCTGATCTTCCTCGCTGCCCCGTAGTAAAGCTGCGGGTTAGCCAGGGCCGGATGGTCCGGCGTAATCGGGTTGCCAACCGTGTTGTAGATCGGCAGCACGGCGCCTGAGCGCACATCACCGATGAGAGTTGCGGGAGCTCCTCCATCCTGTAGTTCCTGTCGATGCTCGTCGAGTGCCTGCCGCGTATACACGAGCAGACAGTGGCGCTGGCCCTCTGCATCCATCAGCAAAAAGCCACTGTGGGGTGCGTCGATGAGGTAGTACTCGACGACCTTCAGTTCGGCGCGCAGGTCGTCGAAGTATTTCTGGAATTCGGCGCTGATCAGAAAAGCATCGACGTTGTTGGCCATGATGGGGTCTGTGATCAGCTTGAAACTGCGGCGAAAGTACTGTTCCTCGAATGAGCTGATGGTGGCATTGAGTTTTTGCTTGAGACGCGGATCGTGTTTGTCGATGAACTGATCGATGAGTTGATGATTGAAAGCCTTGACCGCGAGTTCCATGTCGGCCTGACCGGTGAGCAGTACCTTGCGAATGTAGGGGTTCTTCAGATTCATCAGCATTTCCAGCCCATTCATCTGGGGCATGGAGTAGTCGACGATCAACGTGGAGCAGGTCTGGAAGCGAGACGTGTTCAGCACCTCATGATGCAGCTTGCCAATATCGATGTGCGTGATGGAATCGGAGTCGAAAGGTCCGGTTTTGTAACTCGAATAGCAGCGTTGCACGATATCGCAGTGCAGGTGCGCTTCGTTGACGTACTTCAGGGCGTCACTCGCTGACTGGAACAGGCGATAGCTGAGCTGCTTGTTCAGCATGAGGCTGATGCCATCGAGAAAATCGGGGTCGTCGTCCACCAGCACCGTCTGCGTGGGGAAGTAGAAGGGATGTCCCAGCCGGATTTTCTCTTCCATCGTTTCGCTCCCGGGGCGCGCTCTGCGTTCAAGTCAGCGTTGGTATCGGATCCTGCGCGCTGCCGGGCTCCGGCAGCAAATGCTGGCACTGGCGTTCCAATAACTCATGATGGGCACCACAGTCGGCCGGCAGGCTGTAGGTCATGATGCTCCGCTTGTCGGTTTGCACGGTGGCCCCCGGGTCGAGGGCAAAGCGCAGTTCACCGCTGGCCAGATCGTAGCTCAGCTCGCTCGCGAGTATCCTGCCGGTCTCAGCATAGGCGAGCAGTTCCTGCGCGAGGGCGACGGTGTTGCCGATGAGCGTCTCCGGCTTGATGACGTCCTTCTCGTGCTTGGTGCTTTTCCATGGTGCAGAAAAGAACACATCGCCGCTATGCACTGCCAGATGGAATTCGAGCTTTGGCGCGGTTCTGCCGCGTTGCTGCTGTGCCAGGCGCTGCATGAGCTGCAGAAAAAGCTGACCACAGCAGATGGCGTTGAAGGCGTGCTCGTCCTGGCAAAGACGCACATCGAAAGCCACCACGGCGCGGTCACCGGTCAGTTGACTGACTACCCCGCGGTAGAGCCTCGAGGCCTGCCTGAGGTAGAACTGGTACTGCTGCAGCAGCGTGGAAAGCGCAGCGGGATGCAGCAGTTCCACCGCGGCGGCACTATTGACGACTTCCACCACCAGCAGGGTCGCCATGCGGCGTTCCGGTCGCTGCAGCATGGCGTCGAGGGCATCCTGGTCCGGAGCGCCCGTGATGGCGACCTGATCCTCCAGTTCGAGGGTGCGATCCAGCAAATCTGCAATTTTCTGCTGCACCCTGCCGATTTCGTCGTTGCCGTCCACCGTGATGACGGCGGACTCGTTGCCCATCTGGACATCCTCGGTCTGGCTGAGCAGCAGGAGAAGCCGCCGCGCAATGTGACCCCCAAGGTGCCAGGTCAGCACCAGCGCGGCCAGCAACCCTGTCGCCAGGGCGCCGCCATAGTATTGCAGCAGCTGCTGGCGAGGCTCTGCCGCCAGCGAATCGTCGAACTCGAAGATCACTTCGCCTGCCACGGAATCCTGCAGGGTAATGGGGGCGGTAATGAGCCTGCCGTTGTCGGGCGGGCGGGAGCCTGGCGGCAGCGTCGAGGCCAGTACCTGCCTGTCGACATCGACTATGGTTGCGCTTACGAAACCAGGCTCCTGCGCCAGTTGCCCCAGCACGACGTTGAGTCCCAGCAGATCAGAGGCCAGGACCAGTTCAGTGACCGAGTCGGCAGTCTGTTTGGCCATCGAGCGGGCAAGCAGCGCTCTCTGCTCGGAAACCGCCTGCTCCAGCAATTGGTTGGACAGGTACCAGAAGCCGCTCAGTACCAGCCCGAGGACCACACAGAAGGAGACGATGAATTTTTGCCGGAGATTCATGCGAAACGCGCTGTCCTTGATCGATCCTGGACCCGGGGCAGGCTCAGATCCAGGTCTTGCTGGTAGCGCCCGGATCTTCCCGCACCAGCCTGGGCACCAGATACCCGGGCAGCCGACCCTGCAAGTCGGCATGCAGTGCGGCGGCAGCAGCGGCCGAGACGGCAAAGTGACCCGTGCCTGCAACTCTGTCTGGTAAATGAAGATAGTATGGGAGTACGCCTGCAGCAAATAATTGTTCGCTCAAGTCGCCCAAAGTATCGACGTCGTCGTTGATGCCGGCCAGCAGTACGCTCTGGTTGAGCAGATGCACGCCCGCCGTGCCGAGGCGCCGGCAGGCCGACACCACCGCTGCATCGAACTCCTGTGCATGGTTGGCGTGCACCACCAATACCACCTGCAGGCGGGTCTTGGTCAGCAGTTGCAGCAGGCCGTCGTCGATGCGATCCGGCAGAACGACTGGCAGACGCGTATGGATGCGCACACGGCGGACGTGGGGAATTTCTTCCAGCAATCCCAGCAGACTGGCCAGATAGGCATTGCCGAGCGCCAGCGGATCGCCCCCGCTCAGGATGACCTCGTCGATGCTGGAATCACCCGCGATGTACGCGAGGCTACTGCGCCACTCCTCGCGACTCAGCCTGTTGTCCTGGTAGGGAAAATGCCGGCGAAAGCAGTAGCGGCAATGGATGGCACAGCTCTGTGTGGCGATGAGCAACACGCGGCCCCGGTATTTGTGGAGGATGCCCGGAGCGACAAGTGCTTGCTGCTCAGCCAGAGGATCGGTGTGGAGACTCGCATCAGACTGCAACTCCAGTTGGTGCGGTAGTACCTGCCGCAGCAGCGGGTCGTCGGTATTGCCGACTTGCATGCGTGCGGCATAGCAGCGGGTAACGCGCAGTGGAAAGCTGCGCAGGGCGGCAGGGTCATAGCCTGCTCGCACAGCATCGATCTGCAACAGTTGCAAAAGTTCGACGGGATCGGTGATCAGGTCGGCGAGTTGTTCTTGCCAGCTCGGCAGTGCGGTGAGGGGAAGGGTATGCAGCATCAGGCCATTATAGTGGCTTCCCCCACAGGCCGCAGGTATGATGCCTGCCTTCAATTTGCTGCCCATTCCGAGGTTCCCATGGCCGTTTTTTCCACCAATGAGTTCAAAGCGGGCTTGAAGGTGCTGCTGGATAACGACCCTTGCTCCATTCTTGAAAACGAGTACGTGAAGCCCGGCAAAGGCCAGGCTTTCAATCGCGTGAAATTGCGTAACTTGCTGAACGGTCGGGTCTGGGAGCGCACCTTCAAGTCGGGCGATACGCTGGATGGTGCGGATGTGACTGAGTCCAACATGGAGTATCTCTACTCCGATGGTGAGTTCTGGCACTTCATGAAGACCGATGGCAGCTTCGAACAGATCGCGGCCGACAAGAATGCCGTGGGTGACACCATCAACTGGTTGAAGGAGCAAGAGGTCTACATCGTGATGGTGTGGAACGAAGCGCCGATCAGCGTGACGCCGCCCAACTTCATCGAACTGGCGGTCACCCAGACCGACCCCGGCCTGCGCGGCGACACCGCCACCGGCGGCAGCAAGCCCGCCACCCTCTCCTCGGGCGCCATCGTGAAAGTGCCGTTGTTCGTCGAAGAGGGCGACATTCTGCGTGTGGACACGCGCAGCGGCGAGTACGTCAGCCGCGCCAAGAAATAGGCAGGCGTCCGCGACATGCCGCGCTGGCAGCCCACGGCCTCGCTGGTGGCGTTGCAGGCACGTGCCGACCTGAATCACGTGATCCGCCACTTCTTCGCGCAGCGGGGAGTGCTCGAAGTGGAGACTCCGTTGCTGTGTGCGTCGGCCGGCACCGATCCTGCGCTGGAGCCGCTGCAGGCTCTAGACCCGACCTCTCCCGGCGGCAACGCCGCCTGCCGCTTCCTGCAGACCTCGCCGGAGTTCGCCATGAAGCGACTGCTGGCCGCGGGCGCAGGTCCCATTTACCAGCTCTGCAAGGCCTTTCGTGGCGGCGAGCGAGGCCGTCGTCACAACCCCGAATTCACGATGCTCGAGTGGTATCGGCCGGGTTTCTCGCTCAGCGAACTGATGGATGAGGTCGAAGCGTTGCTGCGGGAAGTGCTGGCGCTGCCAGCGGCAGTGGCTGTAGAGCGCAGCAGCTATGCCGAGCTGTTTCAGCGCCATCTGGACATCGATCCCCATCGGCTGCCGCTGGCTGATCTGCGCCCGCTGACCCTTCGGCGGCTGGCCATCGCAGCGGACGCCTTGCAGACCCGGGCCGACTGTCTGGATCTTCTTTACGGCCACTGCATCGAGCCGACACTGCTGGAGCCGGTATTCATTTTCGACTATCCACGTGAGCAGGCGGCACTGGCGCGCGTCGGTCTGGATGCCGAGGGTCGCCGGGTGGCCCGACGCTTCGAGTTGGTAATGAGGGGTATGGAAATTGCCAACGGCTACGATGAGCTCTGCGATGCCGGCGAGCAGGCAGCACGTTTCGCCAGCGATCGCAGTCAGCGTGCAGCAAGGGATCTACCGGATATGCAGCCGGATGCGCGTCTGTTGGCGGCGCTCGAAGCCGGCTTGCCGGCTTCGGCGGGTGTGGCCCTCGGCGTGGATCGCCTGCTGATGCTGTGCCTTGGTAGCCAGGATATCGCCGAGGTTCTGGCGTTTCCCTTCGACGTAGCCTGAGCGTCTGCTTCAGTCGGCCAGTTGCAGTCTGCCGCCGCCCAGCAGGCGGCCCAGTGCCTGCCCCATGCGCACGCCCGGTCCGTGCTGCAGATCCAGTGTCCATTCGACCATGCCCGGCCCGAACAACACGATGGCAGTCGACCCCAGCAGGAAGCGACCCAGCTCACCGCCTTTCTTGAGCAGTATCGGAGGAGTCTGGTCGCGGTAGTCGTATACCTGGAGTCCACCCTCTGCCGGCGCCACGCGCCCAGCCCACACCGTCTCTATGGCCGCCACGATCATCGCGCCCACCAGCACCACCGCCATCGGGCCGTGCTCGGTGTTGATGATGCAGACGGCACGCTCGTTGACCGCGAACAGATCGTCGATGTTGTCGGCTGTGGTCTGGTTCACGGACCACAGTGCGCCCGGTACGTAAATCATCTCCTGCAGTGTGCCCGCCAGCGGGCTGTGAACGCGGTGATAGTCCTTGGGCGAGAGGTATACAGTCGTGAAAGTGCCGTTCCTGAACGGTGCGGCACGCGACGGATCACCGCCGAGCAGGGCAGTCACCGTGTAGGTTCTGCCCTTGGCCTGAACCAGGGTTTCGTCATCGATGCTGCCTATCGCGCTGATGACCCCGTCAGCCGGGCAGAGTACCGCCAGTTCGCTGGCGGCCAGCGGACGCGCCCCGGGCTTCAGCGGTCGGGTGAAGAAATCGTTGAAACAGGCGTAGTCTTCGGCAGATTCAAACACCGCCTCCGACAGATCAACGCCGTACGCCCGGGTAAAGCGACGGATCAGCAGATCCTTCAGCCAGGGCGTGCGGGCCGCAGCCAGTTTGCCCACCAGACGCGAGAGGGCATGGTGGGGAAGCAGTTTTTGCAGGGTGATGAACAGCGACATGGAGGATCCGGGGTCGGCAGCAAATCAGACGGTGGTTTCGATGGGAACATCGGGGTGGTTACCCCATTCCGCCCAGGAACCATGGTAGCCCAAGGCCTTGAACCCCAGCAGCTTGGCGGCGAACCAGGTCAGCCCCGAGCGATGGTGACTCTGGCAATGGGTGATGATGGTGTGACCTTGGTGGATGCCCAAGGCGTCGAGCTGCGCGCGCAGCGTGGGCAGTGGCTTGAGGCGCAGGTTGCGCGCCGGGTCCATGAGCTCCAGCCAATCAAGGTTCACAGCCCCGGGAATGTGTCCGGCCCGCAGCGACCCGCTGCGCAGTCCCAGGTATTCCTCCCGCGACCGGGCATCCCAGATCTTTGTAGCGGGGTCGCCTAGCGCCGCCAGCACGGTGGACAGCTCCGCAATCACGTCAGGTTGCAGTACCAGCCCCACAGGGCTGGGTGTGGCTGTGTTGGCTCGGCTCTCGCAGGGGTGTCGCTCCTTGACCCAACTGTGCAGCCCGCCGTCGAGCAGGGAGTAGCGGTGATGGCCAATCACTTCGAGGGTCCAGGCGAAGCGGCCCGCCCAGCCACCCCCCTCGTCGTCGTAGATCACGACATGCCGGTCTGCCCGGTAGCCGATTCCAGCAAACAACGCGCGTAGCTGCGCGGGCGAGGGTAGCTTGCCGGGTGCCGGAGGCAGGCCACAGACCAAGGTAGCGGGATTGACATGCACGGCACCGGGCACGTGAAGCCTCGCATAGGTCTGCGGCTGGCTGAGATCGACGATCAGCAATTCCGGGTCTCCCAGCACGGCCTCGAGCTGGGCAGGTTCGATCAACGATGGCAGGGGGCTGTTCATGGCGAGCGACTCGGGAGTCCGGGTGCCAGTGTACTAAGGATCAGCTGAAAGCTGGCCAGCCGCCCGGCATTGATCCGGCCCTCGCTCACCGCCGCCTGCAGACGACAGCCGGGCTCCCTGTCGTGGCGACAGTCCCGGAACCGGCAACCGCTGAGGAAGGGGCGGAATTCCACGAAACCCTGCAGTAATTGGGCGGGCTCGACGTGCCAGAGTCCGAATTCGCGGATGCCCGGCGAATCGATGAGGTTGCCGCCCTGCGGGAAGTGGAACAGCCTGGCTGCAGTGGTCGTGTGACGCCCCTTGGTTTCTGCTAGTGACAAAGCGCCCTCCGGGCTGTGGCAGTCGGGCAGCAGGGCGTTGACGAGGGCAGACTTGCCTACGCCGCTCTGGCCGACGAAGACGCTGTTGCTGCCCGCCAGCTGTTCTTGCAGGGCAGCAATTCCGCTGCCCTGCCTGCTCGATACCTGCAGGCTCGGGTAACCCAGGCTGCCGTACAGGGCCAGCAGGTCCAGTAAGGGCCGGTGTGTCTGCGCATCGAGCAAGTCGGCCTTGTTCAGCAGCAGGATGGCTTGGCTGCCCATCAGTTCGGTGGCGACCAGGTAGCGATCGATGAGATTGGCATGTGGCTCGGGAAAGGGCGCAATCACGATCACCACATGATCGATATTGGCAGCCACTGGCTTAAGTTCGTTGAAGAGGTTGGGACGCTTCAGCACACTGCGCCGCGGCGACTGCGCCACGACCACGCCCAGCGGGTCGCCCGCCTGCCAGATCACCTCGTCGCCGGTCACCAGGGGTTCCAGATTGCTACGCTGGAAGCAGCGCACGACCTCGCCCCGCAGATCGCCCTCCAGCGCCTCTATTTCGAGCTGCTGGCCGTAGTGCGAAATAACGAGGCCGCGCTGTGGCGGCCCCAGTGCGGCGCTGACCGTCGTCGTTTCCGCTTTGGCCTGCTGCCGGGCTGCACGCGCTGCCTTGGCATCCTGGATTTTCTGGATGCGCTGCAGTTGCCGCTCGTTGAGACCCTTCTTTTTCATGGCGCCATGTTACCGGTGCGACTCCCTGCGGCGAAGCCACCCCCGCGTCCTGACGGGCAGCGGCGTCCTGGCGAGGCGGGCTGCCCGTGCACCGGCTTCCCGCAGACCGCTGTGCGTGCCGCGGTGTCGGGTCCCACGCCGCGGGCCCTGCTACAATCGCTCCTGTCTTCTGCCCGGCGGTCTCCCATGGATAAGAAACAGCACCTCATCTGGATCGATCTGGAAATGACAGGCCTGCAGCCCGACACCGATCGCATCATCGAAATCGCCACCATCGTCACCAATACCGACTTGCAGGTGGTCGCGGAGGGTCCAGTGCTTGCCGTCCACCAGCCCAAGTCCGTCATGGAGACCATGGACGACTGGAATAAGAAAACTCACGGCCAGAATGGGCTGATCGAGCGGGTTCGCCTTTCCCCGTGTAACGAACCGGAAGCCGAGCAGATCACCCTGAATTTCCTGCAGCAGTGGTGTGAGCGTGGGCAGTCTCCGATGTGTGGCAACAGCATTTGCCAGGATCGCCGCTTTCTGGCCCGCTACATGCCGCGATTGGAATCTTTTTTCCACTACCGCAATCTCGACGTCAGCACTCTGAAAGAACTGGCCAGACGCTGGCGGCCCGATTTGATGGACGCGCTGAAAAAAGAAGGTTCCCACAAGGCGCTGGATGACATTCGGGAGTCCATCAAGGAACTGCAGTACTACCGCGAGCATTTCATCCGGACGCGTCGGCCTGCCTGACATTGGGCCGAACTCGGGTCCGGATCGTATGTAAGGAGCTGTCTTCAGTGAGGTATTGCCATGGATCGTTCCCTGCTTTCGCTTGCCGTCTGCTGCCTACTGGTCGGCTGCGGCCCGTCTGCGGGCCCGGAGGCCCCAGCGTCGGAGACGCCAGCGGCAGCCGCTACCACTACCGTGCTGGGTTCGGGTGTGGAGCTCGCCAATTTCGACAACAGCATCCGTGCAGGTGACGATTTTTATCGCTATGTGAACGGCAGCTGGCTGCGTAACACGCCGATTCCGGCAGACAAGTCCAACTACGGCGCCTTCACCGTGCTGGCCGACGAGGCGGAGGTCAATCTCCGTAGCCTGATCGAGGCGGCTGCCGCAGCAGGGGCAGCGTCTGGCACCGACACTCAGAAAGTCGGTGATTTCTTCCGAAGCTTCATGGACGAGGCACGACTCGAGACACTCGGTGCCTCGCCTCTTGCCGACACCCTGGCTGGCATTGCAGCCATCAGCAACAAAGACGAGCTCTTGCGGCAAACGGCTGAGCTCAATCGCATCGGTGTGCAGATTCCCGCCGGCTTCTACATCAACAACGATGAAAAGCAGAGTGACCAGTACATCACCTACCTCGTGCAGAGCGGTCTGGGTCTGCCAGACCGCGACTGGTACCTCAGTACCGATGATCAGAGTCACGTCGACGCGCGGCAGGCCTACGCCACCTACATCACCCAGGTGCTCTCGCTCGCCGGTTACAGCCGGGTCACCGACGCCGCCGAATCCGTGCTGGACATCGAGACGCAACTGGCAGCTGCCCACTGGGACCGGGTGAAGAACAGGCAAGCCGAACTCACCTACAACAAGAAGACCCTCGACGACATGCGTGCCATGGCCGGTAACATCGACTGGCGCGTCCTCATGCAGGGTCTGGGTGTCGATGAGTCCGCCTTCGTCGTGCAGCAACCGAGCTTCATCGAGGGCTTGAACACCCTTTGGGCCGATGTGCCCTTGCAGAACTGGAAGGACTACTTTGCCTTCAAGACCGTCGATGCCTTCGCCTCTTACCTCAGCAAGGACTTCGTGGATGCCCAGTTTGACTTCGAGGGCCGCGTTCTGAATGGTCAGGCCGAGCTGGAGCCGCGCTGGAAGCGGGGAGTCGGTGCGGTGAATGCCGCTTTGTCCGAGGTCGTCGGCAAGCTTTACGTCGACAATTATTTCAAGGAGGAATCGAAGCAGCGCATGGACCAGCTGATCGAGAACCTGCGTGGAGCATTCAAGGTGGGTATCGACGAGCTCGAATGGATGACCGCCGCCACCAAGGCCGAGGCGCAGGGCAAACTGGCCAGTTTCACCACCAAGATCGGCTACCCCGACAAGTGGAAGGATTACTCGGGGCTCACGGTAGATGCCGAAGATCTGGTGGGAAATGTCATGCGGTCGCGTCGTCTGGAGCATGAACGTGAAGTCGGCAAGCTGGGTCAACCGATCGATCGCGGCGAGTGGTTCATGACGCCCTACACGGTCAACGCCTACTACAATCCGCCGATGAACGAGGTGGTGTTCCCTGCGGCGATCCTGCAGCCTCCGTTCTTCAACGTGGCCGCCGACGATGCCGTCAACTATGGCGGCATCGGTGCCGTTATCGGGCACGAATTCAGCCATGGTTTCGACGACCAGGGCCGCAAGTACGATGGCAACGGCAACCTGCGCGACTGGTGGACAGAAGCCGACGCGGCGGCCTTTGCCGAGCGGGCCTCTGCCCTCGTGGCGCAGTACAACCGCTTCGAGGTACTGCCGGATAAATTCCTCAACGGCGAGTTCACGCTGGGCGAAAACATTGGCGATCTCAGCGGGCTTGCCGTGGCCTATCGTGCCTACCGTCTCTCGCTGCAGGGCAAGGAGGACGAGATCATCGATGGTTTCACCGGTGACCAGCGCTTCTTCATTGGTTGGGCCCAGGTCTGGCGCCGACTCTACCGTGACGAAAATCTGGAAGTACGGCTCACTACCGATCCGCATTCCCACAGT
>CANGUU010000056.1 GCA_947457195.1 Gammaproteobacteria bacterium | reverse complement strand
GACATGGTCGCCATCAACCCCCTCAAGCAGTTCGAAGGGCGCTACGGCGCCGCCGCCCGCTTCGTGGAATTGGCCATGCGCAGCATGACCATGGCCTACGTGCCGGATTGAGTGACGGCTGTGCGTGGCAGAAAGGCTCAGGGTTCGCCATAGCGCTCGGGCAACCTCAGACCGGTGTGATGGGCGATGAAAGCCCAGCTATCCGCCACTTCCTCGATGCGCTTCTCGGTGGGAATGCCCGCCCCGTGCCCCGCTCGGGTTTCGATGCGAATCAGCTTGGGGGCGGGTCCGGTGTCAACGGCCTGCAAGGCCGCCATGTACTTGAAGGAATGGCCGGGGACTACGCGGTCGTCGGTATCGGCCGTGGTGGCAAGCACTGCCGGATAGCGCACGCCGCTCTGCACGTTGTGGTACGGGGAATAGGCAAAGTTGTTGGCGAAGTCTGCCGTGTTCTCGGAAGGTTTGCCGTAGTCGTCGGTCCAGTAGCGTCCGGCGGTGAACTTGTCGAAACGCAGCATGTCCATCACACCCACACCCGGTAATGCGGCGGCAAACAGGTCTGGCCTCTGGTTGGTCACCGCCCCTACCAGTAGCCCACCATTGGAGCGGCCGTGGATGGCCAGTTTTGCGGCCGTGGTGAGCCCCTCGGCAATGAGGAACTCGGCGGCAGCAATGAAGTCGTCGAATACGTTTTGTTTGTTGAGCAATCTGCCGGCATCGTGCCACTCCTTGCCGTACTCGCCGCCACCACGAATGTTGGCGACCGCGAAAATGCCTCCCATGTCCATCCAGGCGAAGTTGGGGATGGAGAAGTCCGCCGTGACGGAAATGTCGAAGCCGCCGTATCCGTAGAGCAGTGTGGGAACGCCGCCGCTGGTGTCGAGGTCTGCCCGATGCGCGATGAAGAGCGGCACCTGAGTACCGTCCTTCGAGGGATAGAACACCTGTCTCACCACGTAATCCGCTGGATCGAAAGGAGTGACCGGTGCTTTGAAGACGCTGCTCTCACCGGACGCCGCATCGTAACGGTAGATGACGTTGGGCACGTTGAAGCTGGAGAAACTGTAGAACGTCTCGCCGTCGTTTGGCTTGCCATCGAAGCCGGCGGCACTACCCAGCCCCGGCAGTGCCACGTCACCGAGCAAGGTGCCATCGGGCGCATGCCGGCGCACCACGGTCTTGACGTCTTCCAGATATTCGGTGAGCAACGTGCCTCCCACCAGGCCCGCGTCCATCAGCACACTACTGCCTTCAGGCACCAGTTCACGCCAGGACTCGGGGGTGGGTCGATCGAGATCGATGGCGACGATGCGCTTGCGTGGCGCATCACGGTTGGTCAGCGCATAGAGCGTGCGTCCCTCCGCAGCGAAGAAGTTGTACTCGTGCTCGAAGCCGGGGATCAGGACGGTGGGGGCATGTCCCGGCTGCTGCAGATCCTGGATGGCAATCTCGTAAGCGGCATCAGTGCCAACCGACAGATAGATCACCAGGTAACGCTCTCCGGTGACCAGAGCAGACAGCATTTGTTCCGGGTGATCGGGGCGCGCGTACACCAGCGCGTCCTGCTCCTGCGACGTGCCCAGTCGGTGCAGGTGCAGCGTCTGGTTGTAGTTGAGTGACTGGAACTCCTCGCCCTCACGCGGCGCAGGAAAGCGTGAGTAGTAGAAGCCGCGACTGTCTGGGTGCCAGGCCAGCGACGAAAACTTGACCCAGGCAATGCTGTCGTCGAGTGTCAGACCACTGTCGACGTCCAGAACCTTGAGTGTGCGCCAATCGCTGCCACCGTCCTGGATCGAGTACAGCACGTAGCGGCCATCGGGACTCGGCAGATACTCGGCCAAGGCCGTGGCGCCGTCAGTGGACCAGCCGTTGGGGTCGATCAACTGGCGCGGCTCCGCCTGCAGGCCATCCTGAACGTAGAGCACGAACTGGTTCTGCAACCCGTCGTTGCGGCGGAAGAAGTAACGCCCTCCCTCCTTCACCGGCAGATTGAATTTCTCGTAGTTCCACAACTGGGTGAGCCGCGCCTTGATGGCAGCGCGCTCGTCGAGGGTGGCGAGGTACTGCTGGGTGACGCTGTTTTCCTGCTCCACCCAGTTCGCTACGTCCGGGTTGACCCGTACGTCGTCCTCGAGCCACCGGTAGGGATCAGCCACCGCCGTACCGAAGAACGGATCGCTCTGCGGCACCGTGGCGGTCTGCGGATAGGTCAGTGGCACCTCAGGCACGCCCGTGACACCCGCACCAGTCGTCTCTGCCGCCGGCGCTGCGGAACGCTCGCAGGCGACAAGGCAAAGCAGCAACACGATTGCAAGAAGGCTGCGCAGCATGAAGGTTTCCTTGGTAATGGCTTGGCACCGGAGTATAGCCCAGCAGCTTGCGGCACCAGAGGCACCGCACGGCGGGCGCACGCCCGCCGCCGGTCACCTGGCCCTTGTCGTCCCGCTGGGCTGCCCTCTACTGCCCGATGGCTGCCAGCAGGTCTGCCTTGGTCTGGACCACCGCCGCGGCGTGCACAGCCAGGTAGCGGTCGAAGTCGAGACCATTGGCCACCACGTAGTTGGCCAGATCCACCACGAAGGGATTGGCCTTCGCGCCGTTGACCGGCAAGGTGAAGTCGGCCTGGAACAGCAGTCTGTCACGCGGCAGCAACCCGAAAAGGGTACCTTCGCTGTGCAGGTTGGGGAGGTGGTGCAACTCGAGGCGCCGCGTTGCATCCTCGATCACGTAAACGCCACTGGCGGCCTCGAAGGTGGGCGCCAGCGTTTCTTCGCCGAGCAGGGTGCGCGGGGTGCTGAGCGCCATCCGCAGGAAGTCGACGTTGCTGGCCTCGGTCACGATGGTGGCGCCCTCACGCACGAAAGGCACCATTCCCGCCGTGTGGTCGCTATGCGGATGCGTGTTGATCAGGTAGCGGATCGGCTTGGTGGGAAACAGACGCTTCACCTCGGCGAGGATCTGTTCACCGCGCTGGCGCGACTGGCCGGCTTCGAACACGGCGATATAGTCGGCAAATTCGATCGCCAGCGACACATAACCGCCATTGATGGCGTACACGCCGGGCGCGACTTGCTCAGACAGCTCGGCGGGCGCCGCCGCAGGAGGCGGAGGCGGCGCTGCCGCCGCAGGCGCTGGTACGGTGAGCAACTCGCCGGCATTGGCCGGATTGACGGTGGCCGTGCTGAGCAGCGCGCCGAATACCCCGCCGCCACCCCGCTGCTGCTCCACGGTCGAGGGCAGCTGCAACCCGGCCACGTCGTGGTAGCCGTCGTACACATTGGCCACCAGCAGGTCGCCCATGAAGTCGTCCTCGACGCGGGTCTCGACCCGGGTCAGGAGGTGCTGCTCATTCAGGTAGCCGGTGACCGTGTATTGCAGCCCAGCGGGCGAGACCTGCGTGGCGGGCGTCTGCCAGCTCAAGGTCACGAGTGCCACGCCGTCCACGGTAGCCGTGCCAGCCGTGGCGCCGTTGACCTCGGCCCCTTTCAGAAAGCCCCACGGCGTGAGCCAGAAGTCGAGCTGGGCAGTCCACGCCGGCTGGGCCGGGGTCACGTTCTGGGCAAAGGTGCCGGCAACCGCCGGGTCCAAGAACATGCTGGAGGCGAACGTGTCACCCGTGGCCCGCGACAGGACGGCATCGAGGTCGAGGGTACGCTGGTAGTTGCTGATTTCATCCCGCTCGGGCCAGGGTGGGCTCGCCGAGTGGGTCTGGCGGAAACTGTTACGGACCCGCCAGGCCGTGCCACCGACCGTCAGGGTGTGCAAGCCTTCCATCCCGTGGGCCGCCCAGGCCTCGGCGAGTGGCGAACCGGCCGCGGGCCCCCCTTCAGTAGCGGGGGTGGATGAGTCGTTGGAGCAGGCCGAGAGGAAAACCATCGGAACGGCCACGAACAGTGACAGCGAGCGTTGCAACATCATGGAGACCTCCTGGGTCAGTGGCATTACTGATCGACTGGCGGTTATCGCGACAGCGAAAACGTTCAGAGTGGTTTGCGCGTTCGTGGATCGATTTCTCCCAACTCGGGGTACCAGAGCAAGCGGTTGTCACGAGACTCGTTGTAGACCTTGCGCGTCTTGAACAACCACTTGCCGTTCACGCGCACCAGCAGATCCTCATAGTGCCCCATGTAGAGCAGCTGCACGTCGCCTTGAGGGGTGCGGTTGGTCATGGCAAACCAGTAAGCGGTGGTGGCGGCCGTGTCCCCGTCCACATCGATCACATGGTTGATGATCTGGTGGCGGGTTCGCTGACGCGCCGTGGCACCTTCGGGCACTGCTTCGTAGCGGGCTCCGCCGAAGTTGGACATGGCTGCACGAATTTCCTCTTTGCCATTTTCCACACCGCCCACCCACTCGAGTCGACCGTCGTCGGCCCAGGTGCTCATCACGGTTTCGATATCGCCAGCGTCGACGGCGACCATGTACTTGTTGCTGAGATTTTCGATCTCAGCGCGGTCATTGGCGTAGTCGGCTTGGGCCGTGCTGGCCAGCCAGGTGCCGAATGTCAGCAGTCCGGTGACGACATGCAGTTTCATGGTACTCGCTTGCCTCGTTTGGTTCCTGTGGGTTGTGAAGCGTTGGTAATTGCGGGTCCGGGAGAACGCCCGTCGCGGCAGTGACCCCTGCCGGCTGCAATCAGCGCAGCCAGTGGCGTCGCAGGAATTCCTCTTCGCTTAGGCCGTTCAGATACTCCACCGTACTGCGATTGGCTGGAGCAGGCCAGTAACTTTCGCCGGTCCCCGAATGATCGACGTAGGTCTGCTGCAGGTGAACGGCGCGCAGGCCCTGGCCAGCAGCAGACGACAGCCACACCGGCCCCGCCTCGTTCAAAGCAGGCAACAGCACCGACCCGGCTGCTACGCCTCCCTGCAAGAATTGTCGACGCCCCACGGCCATGCTCAAGCCTCCTGCACGCGGCCGCGCCACGGTGGCAGCCGCTCGTTGCTGAAAGGCAACTCGGTGTTGCTGTACCACCGCGCGTGCACCTGTGGCGTCATGCGGAAGGGCAGGATAACGCGCGCCACCTCCTGCATCTCACTGGCATCGACAATCACCAACTCCGTACGCAGTTCGGCGTAGTTACTGGCCGTGCCGATCAACCAGCCCTCACCCTCCGGCGCGGTGGCGCTGCGAGGGATAAACGTGACTTCCTGCAAGTTGTGCACATCGCCGGCAAAATATTTTCGCCACTCGCCGGTGCTGAGGTCGTAGCGGAAATAGCTGTTCACTACCCGGTTCGGCCCGGCCCGTGCCGTGTCGAAAGGTTGCGACGGATCGGACATCGACGAATAGACGTAGCGGTAAGGCAGGCTGAGGTAGCGATCGTCGATACGCGCCAGATCCACGACATCGGTAGGATCGAGAATGCGTTCCACGTAGCCATCGCCAGCCGAGGCGAGGTCGAACTCCAGCCTGCGGAGGGTGTGGCGTGCCAGCGGCGGCGACCAGGGTGCTCCATCGATCTGCGGGAAAAACGGGAAAGGGTTGCCATCGCTGATCGGCGCATCGACGATGACTTTGTCTCCCTCATCGAAGGCGTTGATGGTGTGCATGACCACAGAGGCCGGCCCCTTGAACCAGCGTACGTCGCTGCCATCACCGGCCCGCGGTACGAAACCCCAGTAGGTGGGCATGTTCTTGTCCCAGGCCCAGTGCAGGTGTCCGGCACGCAGGCGTTCGAGACTGGTCACATAGCCGTAGACAGGAAAGATCATGTACTTCTGCGTCAGCACCATATCGTGCAGGCAACTCACATACGGCACCTTGACCTTGTACTCCCGCACCACCTCACCCTGTGGCGAGATGCTGTAGATCCACAGATCATCGGAGCACAGGCCCGTCGCCTCATAGCCATAACAGATCATCTCGCCGCTCACTGGATCGACTTTCGGGTGAGCCGAAAAGGTCTGCGCCTTGTACTTGCCGCCGAAATTCCAGGGGCCAAGTGTTTCGAGGGTATTGGGGTCGATCTCGTAGGGATGGGCATCTTCCTTCAGCGCATACAGCTTGCCGTGGTGGGCGATGGGTGCGGTGTTCATCACCGTGCCCAGGAATGGCTTGTCGGCGTACTGGTTGGCCGGATCGGCCGTGAAGGGATTGCGGTAGACACCGTACAGCTGCCGACGGGCAGCCAGGTTGTTGAGGAAGCGCGGCGTACGAATCCAGCGCGCCTTGAAGTCGACGTTGCCGTCGGCTATCCGGAAGCTGCTGATGAAACCATCAGTGGAGAATGGACTGTCGTCGGCACGGCTCGGCGGATAGAAGTACTCCCCTCCTACCCGCACGAAGGCACCATTCAGCTCACGCGGAATAAGACCCTCTACTTCGCAGTCGAAGATGTCAGCCTCGAAACGCAGCGGCGCGAAGTAGCCTCGAGGAGCAGGACCATCCGTGAAATCGACCATAGTGACCTCTTGTGGCAGGACTATTTTCAGGTCACGGGCGAGGCAGCCTTGCTGCGGGAGCCACGCTCAGTGGCTCACCGCCGCATGCCGCCGCAGCCGACCCAGGGGCCAGCGGCCGCACGGCAGGATTCCGCACGAAAAAGTTCCTGAAGACCGCGCCTAGATGGTGAAGCGACCGGTAGCGATGCCGATGGCATCAAGTTCGGCACCCATGACGTCGGCAATGCCCAGCAGCAGATTGGAGGTTGGCTCGTCCTCCTTGGCCTGCAAATGGCGATTGCCCTGCACACGACCGCCCGCCTTGCCCACCAGCAGGGCCGGCACGTTGTGCCGATCATGCACCAGACCGTTGCTCATGCCCGCACCGAAGTACAGCAGCGATGAGTCGAGCAGGCTGCCATCTCCGTCGGCTGTGGTACTGAGCTTGTCGACGAAGGCGGCAAATTTCTGCATGTGGTAAGTCGTGATACGCGAATACCGCTCGATGCTCTCCGGGGTGTTCTTGTGATGCGATACGTTGTGGTGTGGTTCATTGACACCAACGTGGGCATAGCTGCGGCCCGTCGCCTCGTGGCCAACCATGAAGCTGAACACGCGGGTCATGTCGCCCTGCCAGGCCAGATGCATGAGGTCGTAGGTGACGCTCATGTGGTCGTCGAAGTCTTCAGGTATGCCTACCGGGCCACCCTCGGCACCGGCGATCACCGAGGCACGACTTTCCAGCTTCTGGATCTGTTCTTCGATACGGCGGATATTGGTCAGGTATTCGTCGAGCAGTGAGCGGTCGCCAGCACCGAGCAACTTGTCGAGCCGCTTGGATTCGTCGAGGACGGAGTCGAGCATGCTCTGCTTGGTCTGCAGGCGACGCAGACGCTGCTCGGCAGTCCCGGCATCACCGAACATGCGCTCGAAGGTGACCTGGGGGCTGATGGCAACCGGCAACGGGCTCTCGTCGTCATACCACGCCATGGTGTTGAAGAATATGCAAGGATAGTTGTCGCAGGCGCCGGCGCTGGTGCCCATGTCCTCGGTCCCGACCTCGAGCGAACGGATGGGGGTGTCGCCTGCAATCACGTCGGCAACGTACTGATCCAGCGACTTCTTGGAACGCAGTTGATTGAAGTTACCGTTCTCGCTGAGCGGACCGGCTCCATTCAGGAATGCAGAACTGGCCCCCATATGGATGCCTCCCATGTCCTGCCTGCCTTCCGGCGACTTCAGTCGGCTGATGGTGGTGACATAGTCACGGTGCTTTTCGATCGGCTTCATCACCCGCTTGAAAGCGAAGTCCTTGCCGGTCTCGGCCGGGTGCCAATCCTCCGGATAGATGCCGTTCGGCACATAGACAGTGCCAAAACGCAGGCGACCGGCGGCGGCCGTTGCCGACTGTGCCGTGGCGGCGGGAATCATGGCCTGCAACAGCGGCAGCGCGATGGCGGTGCCAGCGCCGCGCAGCAGGGTCCGGCGACTGAGGTGTTTCCTGGTGATGAACATGGGTCAATCCTCCAAGGTGAGTACTGAATTGATGGACGAGCCGGAACTGTTGGTCCGCATCAGAAACGGATAACTCTCGACCACCCCGAGTACCAGCGACAGCAGACTGTAGTCATGGCTGGCGGCATTGCGAACGATACTGCGTACCACGGGCATGTCGCGGGCATCGAGTCCGCGTCCGAGCGCGTACACCAGCAACTTGCTGGTGACGGTTTCGGCAAACAGCGTGGGATCCTTCAAAAGCGAGTTGCGCAGGGCCTGTGGCCCGTCGGCGATGGTGCCGTCCAGCAACACACCGCTCGTGTCGATGGCGAGCCCTTCGCGCGTCGTGTTGCGCCAACTACCGTCGACATCGAAGTTCTCCAGGGCAAAGCCGACCGGATCGATGACGTTGTGACAGACGGCGCAAGCCGGGTCGGCCCGATGACGCTCAAGCTGCTCGCGCACGGTGGAAGGACGACCTTCGGGCGCGCTGGCTTCCAAAGCCGGCACGGCAGCCGGCGGCGCGGGCGGTGGATTGTTCCAGAATTCGGACAGGATGAATTTTCCGCGCATGATCGGGGAAGTACGGCTGGTAGCCGACGTCAGGGCCAGCAGGCTGCCATGCCCGAACAGACCCCAGCGGTTGGGATCGGCGATGTTGACCTTGCGGAAGCGCGAACCATAGACGCCTTCGATGCCGTAATGACGAGCCAGACGCTCATCAGCAAACGTGTAGTTGGCCGTGAGCAACTCGTGCACCGGGCGGTTTTCGCGCAGCACGTGGGCGAACAGCAGCTCCGTTTCCGTTCGGAACGACTTGCGGAGGTTGTCGTCGAAGTCAGGGAACATGAGCAGGTCAGGCCGCGCTCGCATTTCCAGATTGCGCAACTGCAGCCACTGCCCCACGAAGTTGTCGATGAAGGCATCGGAGCGAGAGTCGGCCAGCAGACGCCGAACCTGCGCTTCCCGCTCGGCCGGATCGGCCAGCTTGTCGGCAGTCGCGGCTGTCAGCAGTTCATCGTCGGGCGACGAGGACCAGAGGAAGAAGGAGAGCCGGGACGCCAGCGCAAGACTCTCCACCGGATTGTCGGTGCCAGGCGCCGAATCTGTCGCATCCGTTTCCACGCGGAACAGGAAAAACGGGCTGACGATCAACCGCGCCACGGCTGCCCGGATACCGGCATCGAAGTCACCGCCGCTGGCCCGCTCGTCTGTGTAGAAGGCCAGTGGCGCCGCGATATCCGCGTCTTCCACGGGTCGGCGGAATGCGCGCTGGGCCAGCGTCGCCAGAATCTGCTCGGCACAGGCCTGCTCATCGGCGGTGCTGCCCGGCTGACAGACCATGATGCGCTCGCGCGGCGCCGTCGCGCTTACCCCAGAGACTGCGAAGGGGCCTTCGATCATGGTCTTTTCGAGACGCGGCATGCCGGAGGGATTATGGATCTCCAGCGAATTGCGCTCGGTGGGTTGCCAGGAATTTTGCTCGCGTGTCACGCGCTCCCGCCAGGTGAATACCACTTCGTGGGGGCCCGCGGTGACCGGTATACGCGGCGAAGTCAGTCGTTCATCGACGACGGGAATGACGTCGTTGAAACCCTGCTCGACGCTGATGTCGTGCTGCTCACGGCCGCCGATCTCGCTCGAATAAACGAGTTCGCGATCCACGTACACCAGGAATTCGTGCGGGCGATCATGCCCTTCGATGCCGAAATAGCCCTCGGCAACACCCTGCAGGGGCCTCGCGGAAAACACATAGTCCCCATCGGCCGGAAAATAGTGGGTGACGGCGAGACCGCCACGGGTTCCGAGCGGTAATCCGTCGAGATGCTTTTCCTGCGTTCGATCGAAGGGGATGGGGTAACTCGCCACCGTCCTCGCTGTCTCGGGGTTGCCAAGGGCCAGATCGGCAACCCGCAGGCCCACGGTCATGTAACGGTCGAGCAGCATCGGCGAGGTACGCAGCAATTCGGCGATATTGTCGAAGCCGAAATCACCGCCGTCGCTCGGCAGCAACTCAGACAAATCGATGTCCACACCGAGCAGATCGCGGATGGCGTTGCTGTACTCGGCGCGGTTGAGACGATGCACGGTGGTAGTACCGGCATAGGGATTGGCGACTGCGGCTGCGTCCAGAGTGGACTCGAGCGCGGCCACCAGAGCCTTACGCTCGGCCGGATCGGGCTGATCCTGCCCGCGCGGCGGCATGGCGCCAATCTTGAGCTTGTGCAGTACTTTTTCGAAGATCTCAGGCTGGGCCGGTACCTCGTCCGGACTGATGTCCTCCAGAGCCAGACCCCCGCGGAATTCAGCAAGGCTGTGGCAGTCGGTGCAATAGCCCTGCAGGGTTCCCCACTGAGCCTTCAGCGCCGCCACATCCATATCTTGCGCCTGTGCCAGCCCCGCTGTCGCGGCGGCGATACCCAGCACAAGCGACCAGTGCTTCAACTTGCTCATCGCGATGCGCTCTCGCGGCTGGCCTGCAGCGACTTGAGCAGAACGATGATCTGGTCGGGCTGCGCCGGTGGCGCCTCAAAGTAGAAACCAGGGTTGGGTTTGGGCGGCGGCGTATTCTCCACCAACTGCGCAGGCGTCCAGCCATCCTTGTTCTTGGCATCCAGTGCCGCTCCCTTGGCGGCGAGGGCTTGCACGATGTCCGGATGCAGGGCGCGGGCGGCAATATGCAGCGCCGTTTCCTGATCGGGGCCTACAACATTGACCTCGGCACCGGCAGCGAGCAGCACCTCGACAGCGGCCAAAGGCGTACGCAGCGCCTTCTCCCGGAAGTCCGCCGGCCCCTGACGCAGATCGTTGGGCCCGCCGGACACTCCAACGCCCTTGCCACCGGTGATGGCAGACATCAGTGCCGTCTTGCCGTAAGCCGGTTCCGCGACGGGCTCACCGTCTTCGTTGGCGTTGAGTAGGGGCCGCCACTCGGTGTCGGCGCCGTGCGCAAGCATCAGCTTGAGACCCTCCACATCCGCGGCAACGGCAGCGCGGAAAAACGGGGTAGCGTTGACCTTGGTGTCGCAGCACATCGACGTGTTGTGCATCTGCAAGGCAAAGGGCTTGTCCGGATTGGCACCAGCCTCCAGCAGGAGTCGGGTCAGGTCGAGTGCACTCAGCGTATTGGGGTGGTCTGCGCGGAATACGGTTCCGTCCCGCGCGCGCCAGTCGGTGGTGGCGTCCCGCATCTCGGTAACGTAGTACAGCGAACCGTCATCGGGATCCGCTCCCCTCTGCAGCAGATGTGCCGCCATGTCGAAACGGTCGTTGACGATGGCAAGCATCATGGGCGTAGAGCCGTCGCCGTTGCGCACGTTGATGTCTGCACCGTTATCGAGCAGCAGATCGAGCAGTTCGCTGTTGCCGTCACGCGCCGCCCAGTGCAGAGCCGCAAAACCACCCGAGGGGAAGTCCGCGTTCTTGCGCTTTTTCAATTCAGACACACGGGCCTGCAGATTCGGGTCAGCACCCGCCTCCAGCAGTTGCCTTGCGATGGCAAGATGTCCCTCAGCCGTAGCCCACATCAGCGCCGTTTGCTGGTCCACCGGCTCCCGTACATTGGGACTCATCCCTGCATCCAACAGCACCTGCACGGCATCGCGGGACCCGGCGCGGGCGGCGGCCAACAGCAAGGGTTCGGTATTGCCCTCCGGCTGATCCAGGCTTGCACCGGCATCCAGCAAGTGCCTCATCAAGCCCGTATCGCCGTAGCGAGCAGCTTGCAGCAAGGGCGTGATCGAGAGGTCATTGGCCTGATTGGGATCGGCTCCCGCAGCCAGCAACACCTGCGCAGCCTCGGGTTCCAGGTGGTAGACGGCCCACAGCAATGGGGTAGTGCCATCAGGCTCCGCGGCATTGGCATCAGCGCCGTCCGCGAGAAGTTCCTTCAACGCAGCGATATCACCGTCGTGAACGGCAGCGACCAGAGCGGATGCCGCCGTGGAACTCTGCACCGGCGACACAGCCCCTGCGGTGCACATCAACGTCACGGCCGCAGCGAGCAGCGCCCGACCCGTCCCCTTAACCAGAACTCGCATGCGTACTCCCCCCTTTTGCTTTTATTGAACACCTCGCGGTGCCCGTCTCTGGCGACAGCACCACAAGGGTGCAGCGCGGGTGGCAAGACATACAACGGCTCGACCGCCCGATTATGCGCAGCGCCCCTTGGGCTGACAAGAAATCTGGTGCGAATGGCGCTACGCTCTGAGTCTCAAAACCGAAGCAACCGGTGACAGGAGGCTGCATGCTCAGATATTTCTTATCAGTAGTTGTCCCAACCATCATGACCACCTTAATCCCGACACCGACTTCGTCCCAGCCAGTGGGCTGCGACAAGGCTTGTCTGGAAGGTATCGCCGGACAGTATCGGGCCGCCTACCTGGCCCACGACCCGACGGCGGTGGCGATTGCCAGTGAGGTACGTTTCAGCGAAAACCACGTGCCCTTGCGCTTTCCCGATGGCAGCTGGGATACGGTGACCGAAGAACTCGGCCCAGCGCAGATCTTGTCGGACCCGCTCACGGGTCAGGTTGCCATCTTCACGGCCATCATGCAGAACGATACCCCGGGCTTTCTCGCCATTCGCCTGAAAGTGGCAGGGCAGACCATTACGGAGATCGAGCATGTAATCTCCACACGCCGCAACCTCAGCAGCCCACCCACACCGATCGGGGATCACCTGACCTACGAGCACGATCCACGCATTGAACGGCGGATTTCGCCGGAAAAACGTGTGGGGCGCGCAGAACTTGAGGCACATGCCGCCGGCTATTTCGCCACGCTCGAGCACAATGACGGAGAGATCCGCGGGACCTGCTTCTCTGCCGATGCCATCCGGCGCGAGAACGGGCTGCTGTTCACCGACATCGAAGGCGGCTTTCGCTCCGGCCGCTACCGCTTCAACGATGAAGTGCGCCACTGGCCCGTGCTGGTCGATGAGGAGCGCGGCATTGCCATGTCGCGCGGTTTCATCGACCACAAGGGCGTGCTCGATGAATACACGCTCACGGATGGCACCCCTCAGCGCTCGGTGTTTCGTGAGCCGCAGACCTGGGGCTTTCTGGAGATGTTCAAGATCGAGGATGGCTGCATCGCGTCCGTGATTGCCACCTTCGTGCAGTCACCCTACAAGATGCTGTCGCCGTGGAACCCGGAGGAACGCTAGGGCTGCAGCAGGGTGCGGCTCAGGCAGCATCAGGAATCGGACTCGAGGGGCAGATCGGGGTCGGCAGTCCACTCGGCCAGCGAGCCATCGTAAAGAGCCACGTTCTCGCAACCGAGGGTGAATAGCGCCAACGCATTGCTGCTGGCGGCGATGCCACCACCACAGTAGGTAATGACCTGACGAGCGGTCAGGGCCCCGGTCGGAGCAAACAGCTCACGCAGTCGCGTCTGCGGGACATAGGCGCCGGTTTCCGCGTCGATGAGCCAGTCGCAAAACACGTTGTGACTGCCAGGGATGCGTCCGGGTCGCGGGAATATCTGAAGCTTGCCACTGAACACCGGCGGTGACAGCGCGTGGATGAGTACGGTCGAGGCATCGCCCAGCGCGGCAAGCACCTGCTGCTTGTCGGCCAGCAAGCGGGGCCTTGGCTGCAGGGCGAAGGTGGCCGGCGCAAATACCGGCACTTCCGCGTCGACAGGGTGGCCTTCGCTGGTCCATTTGCGCCACCCGCCATTCAGCACGCAGGCTGCATCGAATCCACACAGCCGCAACAGCCACCAGACCCGCGCTGCACAGGCATGATTACCGCGGTCATACAGCACGACTCGCAGACCATCTCCGATGCCATGGGCCATGAAGCGCTGCGCCCATCGCTCGAGTGCGGGCAAACCGCCGCGCGCGCTACCAAAGTCTTCTTGCACATCGAGAAAGCCACTGCCGGGAATGTGCGCGCGTTGCCAATGGGACTGTCCACTGACGAGGGCATAGCTGCCATCCGGCCGATCCTCGCGCACGATGGAACAATCGAAGAGTCGCAGTGTCGGCGAACCCAGGCGGGCTGCCAGCCAGTCGGTTTCGACCAGCGGGGTCGGCAGCGGATGCGGATAGGCCTGCTCACGCACAGCTGTGGCATCCGGTCGGGCGGCTGACGATTCGCGCGTCATGCTTGGCGGTTGGGCTGATCTGGCGGAACCGCGAGAGGGCGCCATGGGAGAGGACTCGACAGGAAGAGGGCATTGACGCTCCACGACAGCAAGGGCACCGGATGGTAGCCCGCCACGACAGCGTGCGGATTAAAGTCCGTTAAAGATGCAGGACGCATGGCAGCGCTCAGGCCTGGCGACCGACACCGCGCCACCAGCGCAGCACCACCCGGCGCCACCACAGCACGAAACCGCTGACAAAGATCACGGTCGGGACGAAGCTGAGGAGGATCCAGCCCCAGCGGCTTAACTCCGTTTCACCGAAGCGTGCGAAATGCACACTGCGGAAGAACCGCAGCCAGGCTGTGGGCTGGCGGTCGTCGCCCGGGTCGGAGTCGAGCCAGTTCACCAGCGTATCCACGGCCGCCGGGAAGCCCAACTGAAAGCCTGACACCCCCCAGGCCACCATCAGCAACAGCGCCCAGAACCCGAGAAAACTGTGCAACTGCCACAGCAGACCATGGCGGTCACGCGGCAGGATGACGAACCCGCGATACCAGCGCTGGCGACCCTGCCACCACAGCAGCAGCCCACTGAAGCTCATCACCACGAACAGCAGACCGCCGAGCCCGTTGAGCCGCCGGCCATCACGCCCCATGAACAGTTCCGCATGGAAGGCAGCAACGGCCTCGACGGCACGGATCGGCCAGGGATTGGCCGCACCGATGTCCAGACCAGTGAACTGATTGAAATAGTGCGGGAAGTATTCGCCATCCCGGCCGAGCACGACGTAAGTGGCATCGTTGGGGGTCGTGGCCTCGATGGTAAAGCCGAGCTCGTAGCCGGCATACACCTCGGCCATCCGGGCAGTGAGGGCATCACCTTCCAGCGGGACGGCGCCGGGAGGCGGTGGCTCGGTGATGTACTTGGGTTCGAACCAGTCGTAGAAGCGGTACTTGAGCAGCAGGGCGCT